>JADGGZ010000343.1 GCA_019689675.1 Rhodospirillales bacterium
CGCGCGCATTGCGCGGCGGCGCTCGCGAACGGCTTCGATCCGGAGGACTGGACGGTGTTCCGGGCCTTCGCCGCCGACTACGCCGCGCGCCAGCAGGCGCATCTCGAAATCGAGGAGACGACGCTCCTCCCGATCGCGGACGAGCTTCTCGCGCCCGAGGAGGATCAGCGCCTCGCCGCGCTCTTCCCGAGATTCGATTCCGCCGCCTGAAGCCTCACGCCCGGGCAGGATCGGGAAGCCCGGCGACGATCGGCTCGAAGCGGCCGCTCGCAGGATCGCGCACGAGGAGCCTGCCGCTCGCGACGCCGAAATAGGCGCCGTGGAGGTGGAGATCGCCGCGCTCGACGAGGATGCGCACGCAAGGGAACGTCATGAGGTTGCGCAGCCCCAGCTCGATCGCGGCGAATTCGAGCCGGCGGAGATAGGCCTCGCCCTCCTCCTCGCCGCGCGGCCCCAGCGCCTCGGCCGCGGGCGCGATCTGCGACATCCAGCGGCCGATGAAGTCGCCAGGCGAAAGCGGCGCCGCGTCGTCGGCGAAGGCGCGGATGCCGCCGCAATGGGCGTGGCCGAGCACGACAATGTGCTTCACGCGCAGCGCCTGCACGCCGAATTCGAGCGCGGCGCTGGTGCCGTGATGGCCGCCCGCGTCCGGCTCGTAGGGCGGCACGATGTTGGCGACGTTGCGGACGACGAGGAGCTCGCCCGGCGCCGCGTCGAAGATGACCTCCGGCGAGACGCGCGAGTCGACGCAGCCGACGACCATGATCTCGGGCCGCTGTCCCGTCTCGGCGAGGCGCGCATAGCGCGACCGCTCGGCCGCGAACCGCCCGCCGAGAAAGGCGCGATAGCCTCGGGTCAGCCGCTCGGGGAACATGGGCCTTGCCTCCGTTTCCTGCCGTTCCCCGCATAGCAGGTCCCGCCGCCCGCGACCAACCGGGGCGACGCGGACGGACGCGCGAAAAAATACAGGCGGAAACAGGCGGCGCGGGCACCTCGACGGGCGCGCCGCCCCTGCATTTGCAGGAAAAATGCAGGGCATGAGCCCGCCCGAGGCTCCGCTCCAGGGCCGAAAAACAGGTGGTCTACAGGAACGAGCAGGGACTGGCCGGCCCGGCGAGGCGCGTCCGGGGCTTCTGCCGCCCTCCTGAGAACAGGTGATTTACAGGCGAGGCGCCCCAGGCACCGTTGTCGCGTAGAGCGATGTAGATCCTCCTTTCGGGTGTGGTATCAGGCCTGAATATGACCGTCGCTTCGATGAGCGCGGCCCCCGCCGCGCTCGCGCAGCCGTACCGCCCGATCGGCACGTTCCGACTGTTCCTCGCCGGCCTGGTGCTCGTCAGTCACTCGAGCGCCATGCTGCCGCCGTTCGTCGCGCCCCTCTCGCTCGGCAATGTGGGCGTTCTGATGTTCTTCGCCGTCTCGGGCTTCGTGATCGCCGAGGCGCTGGACCTCTTCTATCGCGACCGCCCGCTGCCGTTCCTGGCGAACCGCTTCCTCAAGATCTATCCGGCGTACTGGGCGGCGCTCCCCGTTGCTGCGGCCGGCCTCGCCGTCTCGGGCCGGGACATCGAGATCGAGCCCTTCTCCCTCGCCGTCAACGCCACGCTTCTCGCGGGATACCTGCCCGGCGCCAGCGAGGCTCTGTGGCTGTCGATCGCATGGGCGATCATCGTCGAGTTCCAGTTCTATATCGCGGCCGCGGCCGTCGCGGCCGTCGGCGCTCTCACCGGGAAAAGAGGCGCGAGCACCGGGCTCGCGATCGCCGGCGCCCTCGCGATGTACGCGGTCGTCCGGCTCACCGAGGGGGAGACGCGGTTTTACGGAGCGTTTCAATTCGCTCCGTTCTTCGTCGCGGGCGTGGCCGCTTACCTCCACCTCAGCCGCGGGACGCCCCTCGCCGCGCTTCTGCTTGCGGTCTCGGCAACGCTCAGCCTCCACGCTTATGCCTCCTATGTCGGGCGGGGCCCGTCGGCGCTCGAAGCATCGATTGCCATCTTCGCCGCGGTCGCGGTCCTGTTCCTCGCGCTCGCACGAGGCGAATGCGGGCACGCGATGAAGCGCGCGGACCGCTTCCTCGGCGACCTCTCTTATCCCGTGTACCTCCTGCACATGCCCGTGATCGCGGTGGCGGAGCGCTGGTCGCTCGGGTTCCCGTTCGTCGTCTCCGCAACCCTCATCCTGTCGCTTGCCGTCAACCTCGGCGTGGAGCGCCCAGTGAAGGCGCTCCGCGAGCGCGTCCGAGGGCGCACGCTCTAGCGAGGCAGATCCGCCGGCGGCAGGCACAAGCCGAGCACCCCGGCAACCGCGCGCCCGTCCGGCTACTTCCGATGCACCATGTCAAAGAGCGCTGGCGAAGCTAGAACATCAATCGAACATCCGTCAATCCAGGAGCCCCCGCGGAAGGAGAGGTCGCGCGGTAAGCACGGTCGACATTCTCGGCCGGCGCAGTTAGATTTTGCGTGTTGGACATCGTCGGCCCACTATCCGTTGAGAGACGCTATACTTTCCCTCGAAATTCGTTCATGCTACGTTCCTGAGCGCGCTCATATCGGCGGTAGAACGGGATGAAATTTGCAGGACTTTTCGCGGGGATCGGCGGGTTCGAACTGGGATTGTCGCGCGCCGGTCATCGCACGGAACTTCTCTGCGAGATCGACGAGGCCGCCAAGGCCGTTCTGGCCGCACGTTTCCCGGACATCCCCCTCGCCTCGGACATACGCGAGCTCCGCCACCTCCCCCGGGACGTGGACGCGATCTGCGCGGGATTCCCGTGCCAAGACTTGAGCCAGGCCGGAAAAACCGCCGGGATCGACGGCGCGCGTTCGGGATTGGTAAGCGAGGTCTTCCGGCTCCTCGAAACGCACGACGTTCCGACCGTCGTCCTCGAAAACGTCCCCTTCATGCTGCAACTCGCGCGCGGCGATGCGATGCGGCGCATCGCGAGCCGCTTCGAGGAACTCGGCTATCGCTGGGCGTGGCGCGTCGTCGATGCGTACGGTTTCGGCCTGCCGCAACGGCGGGAGCGCGTCGTCATGGTGGC
>JADGGZ010000344.1 GCA_019689675.1 Rhodospirillales bacterium
CGACAGAGCGCATCGAGGCTCGCAGGCGCCCCGGGAAAGCGGCGCCTGGCCAGTGCGAGAGTGTCCTCGTGCACGCAGGCGAGAGGCGGACGGCCGATCAGCTTCAGCTCGTGATTGAGAAAGCGCAGATCGAATTCCGCGTTGTGGATCACGAGCCGGCTGTCGCCGATGAACGCGAGGAGATCATCGACGATTTCGGCGAAACGTGGCTTGTCCGCGAGCATCTCCTCGGTGATCCCATGGACGGCGAGCGCATCGGCGTCCATGGACCGCTCGGGATTGACGTAGCGGTGGAAATCGCGCCCGGTCGGAACGTGATTGACGAGTTCGATGCAGCCGATCTCGATGATGCGGTGGCCGTCAGCGGGATCGAGCCCGGTAGTTTCGGTGTCGAGGACGACTTCGCGCATTGGACCGCAAGATGCTGACGATTTTTTTAATGCGACCCAAGGTATAGCGTTTTCCGAGCCCAGTCTCCACGACGAAGTCTGCCCGAGCGCGCTTCTCGGCATCGGGCATCTGCTGAGCCAGCACCTGCGCCAGACGCGCCTCGGTCATGCCGGGCCGGGCGAGGACGCGGGCGCGCTGCACGAAGGCGGGTGCGCTCACCACGACGGTGACGTCGCACCGCCGGTCGCCTTGCGTCTCGAAGAGGAGCGGAACGTCGAGTACGACGAGGTCGCGTCGCTGCGCCCTCGCCCGCGCGACGAAGCGCGCCGCGGCTTTTCGCACCAGCGGGTGAAGGATGGCTTCGAGGCGGCGGAGGGCTGCAGGGTTCCCGAAGACCCGACGGCCGAGCTCGGCGCGGTCGACGGCACCGTTCCGCACGACGCCCGGAAACGCTTCCTCGACCAGCCTCACGGCAGCGCCTCCGCGGCCGAGGAGGCGGTGAACGGCGGCGTCGGAATCGTGCACCGGCACGCCGAGGCGACGGAACATCGCAGCCGCGGTGCTCTTGCCCATGCCGATCGAGCCCGTGAGCCCGATCACCTTCACAACGTCGCCTCGATCGCCTCGCGCAAGGCCGGAGTGACCTCGGGCGCGACGCCGAACCAGGCTTCGAAGCCCGGCCGGGCCTGATGCAGAAGCATGCCGAGCCCGTCCACGGCTCGGTTGCCGCGCGCCCGGGCGGCGGCGAGGAGAGGGGTCTCGAGCGGCACATAGACGGTGTCGATGACCGTCGCGCTTTTCGGCAGCCGCTCCAAGGAGAGGTCGAGCGGCGGCTGCCCCGTCATGCCCTGGCTCGTGGCGTTGACGAGAAGCGCAGCGCCCTCGAGCGCCGTCTCGCGCCGATCCCATGGGACCGCCCGTCCGCCCAGCTCGGCGGCGAGTGCTTCCGCGCGCGCCAAGGTCCGGTTGACGATGCGTATCTCCGGCACGCCTCGATCGGCGAGCGCCACGATAATGGCGCGCGCAGCGCCGCCGGCGCCCATGACCACTGCCGGCCCGGCATCGGGTCGCCAGTCAGGCCCGAGGCTTTCGACAAAGCCAAAGGCATCGGTGTTGCTGCCTGAGAGGCTCCCGTCGGGACCCACCACGATCGTGTTGACGGCGCCGATCCGCCGTGCCGTCGCATCGGCCCGATCGACGATGCGGAGTGCCGCCTCCTTGTGCGGAATCGTGACGTTGCATCCCGCGAAGCCGAGCGCCGGCAGAGCCCTAATCGCCTGCTCGAGCCGCTCCGGCCGAACGGCGAACGGCACGTAGGCGCCGTCGATGCCATATCGACGGAGCCACCATCCGTGCAGGGCCGGAGAGCGCGAATGGGCAACCGGCCAACCCATAACGCCGGCAAGCTTCATTGCTGCGCACGCAGAAAATCGAGAAGCGGCAAGAGCGGCAGGCCGAGAATCGAGAAATAGTCGCCCTCGACGCGCGCAAAGAGGTGCGCGCCGAGCTTCTCGAGCTGATAGGCGCCCACCGATCCGAGCACGTCGGGTCCGGCGGCGGCGAGATACTCGTCCAGGAACGTATCGGAAAAGGAACGCATGGTGAGCCGCGGGCGGGCGACATGATGCCAGAGATCGTGCCCGTCGCGGAATACGACGACTGCCGTTACGAGCTCGTGGGTGCGGCCCCGGAGCGCTCTCAGCTGCGCACGCGCATGGTCGAGATCGGGCGGCTTGTCGAACCAGGCATCCCCGCAGACGAGCAGCTGATCCGCCCCGACGACGAGCGCCCCCGAATGACGCCGAGAGACGCGCTCGGCCTTCGCGGTGGCGAGCGCCACCGCACAGATCGCGGCATCGGCGCCCTCGCGGCGGAAGGCCGCCTTCACCTCGGCCTCGTCGATCGCGGCCGGGACGCGCGTCACGCGAAAGCCGGCGTTTTCGAGGAGGGATGCCCTCGCCGGGCTCGCCGAGGCGAGGACCAGCTCGCCTCCGATCATCCGTCGAGGCCCTGCCGGCGCTGGAGAAGCTTGAGGATCGCCGCCGCGGTTTCCTCGATGGAGCGGCGAGTGACGTCGATGACGGGCCAGCGCCGTTCGGCAAACAGGCGGCGAGCCTGTGCCACCTCCGCCCGAACCGCCTCGATGTCGGTGTAGTCGGTGCTGGCGTCCTGCTGCAGAAGCGAAAGCCGGTTTCTGCGAATTTGAATGAGCCGCTCCGGATCGTTGGTCAGTCCGACGATGAGCGGATGAGTCGCCTGAAAGAGCTCGGGCGGCGGCGGCACGCCCGGCACGATCGGTACGTTCGCCGCCTTGATGCCGCGGTTCGCCAGATAGATGCAGGTCGGCGTCTTCGAGGTTCGCGACACGCCGACGAGGACCACATCGGCGTCATTGAGGCCCCAGGCGGATTGCCCGTCGTCGTGATTGAGCGCGAACGTCATCGCGTCGATCCGGGCGAAGTACTCGTGGTCCATGAGATGCTGTCGGCCCGGAAGCCCTCGGCTCTTGCGCCCGAGATGGGTCGCAAGGGCCCCGATCACGGGATCGAGGACCGGAATTGCCGGGACCTGAAGCCGCCTGCAGCCCTCCTGGAGCGGCATGCGCAGCGTCTCGTCCACGAGCGTGAACAGCACGAC
>JADGGZ010000068.1 GCA_019689675.1 Rhodospirillales bacterium
GTGTCGAAGGCACGGCCGAGCCGCGCGAACTCGGAGCGGCCCGAAAGGCCGGTGCGTGCGCGTGTTTCGCCCTCGGTCCACCGCCGCGCCACCTCGAGAAGACGCGCGAACGGGCGTTCGACGAAGAAGCGGCCCGCGGCGATGGCGGCGACAGTCGCGAGGAGCAGTCCCAAGAACGTCAGCAGCACCGCGCGTCGCGTCGCCGCCTCGAGTTCGCGGAAGGCTGCAGGCTGCGACAGGGCCACCCCCACGAAGAGGTCCGGGGCACCGCCGAAGGAAAGCGCTTCGACCGCCCCGATGCGGCTGATGCCGTCGAGTCCCACCCCTTCGACTGGACCCGTTCCGGCGCGCGCGATGTTCGGAACGAACTCGGGCGGCAGCTTCTGCCCGACATAGGTGGCCGTTTCCGGATGGCGGACGAGGATCGTGTGCTGGCGATCGATGAGCACGAAAGCCGTCTCGGCTGGAAGTCCGCGGCTGAGGCGCTCCTGGAACCACCACAGCTGGATGCTGCCCATGACCACGCCGATGGTCCTGTTCGCGGCATCGTGGACCGGGAATGCTGCCGAAAGCGTGGGGGTGGCAGCCGCCTCGCTATCGGCATACTGGCCGACCACGAACGTGTTCTCTGCGAGCGCACGGGCGAACACCGGCCGGCCGGCGAGAGAGGGAAATCGGCCGACCCCGTCCGTGCCGCATAGGACGTTTCCCTCTCGGTCGGCGGCGAGCACGTCGAGATAGGGAGGGTATTGCTCGCGCAGAGACGAGAGGAGGCGGTCGCAGGCGGCGCCATCGAGATTCTGCACCGGCACGGTCGCGGCGAGGGTCGCGAGCGTCTGCTGCAAGCCTCTGAGGGCGTTTCTGATCTCGGCGACCGCCATGCGCGTATAGCGCAGCGCGTTCGCATGCAGCAGTGCCTCCTGTTCGTGCCATCGCTCCGCTTCGTTCCACGCCTCGACGGCGACCGCGGGCACCAGGGCGATCAGGACGAGGGCGAAGATGCGGGCAAGGAGGCTCATCGTGTGATCAGACCGGAACCCGCACCATCGACGCGCCCTCGATGGGCGAGCGCCCCGCCTATTTCATCGGGCGCTTCGGGTTGCCGTCGGTGACCACCCCCAGAATCTCGACCAGCTTCTCGTCACGCCAACGGGCGAGCGTGGCGATGTCGCGACCGGCCGCTTCTTCCGCCACGCCGTCGATGATTTGGCGCTGGACATCCGGCGTGAGGCGAGGCGCGCCGAGATCATCCATCCAGCTCTGCATCGCCGGGGTGAGGTGCGCCATGAAATGCGCCATTCCTCCCTCGCCGCCAGCAAGATGGAAGGTGAGATGCGGTCCCATGATCGCCCAGCGCAGCCCCGGGCCGTAGGCGATCGCGGCATCGACGTCCGCCACCGATGCGACGCCCTCGACGACGAGGTGGACCGCCTCGCGCCACAACGCAGCCTGAAGCCGGTTCGCGACATGGCCTCGTACCTCCTTGCGGATGTGGATCGGTCGCTTGCCGACGGCCTTATAGAAGGCGAGCGTGCGCGCGATCGTCTCTGGTTCGGTCTTGGCGCCGCCCACGACCTCGACCAGCGGGATGAGATGCGGCGGATTGAACGGATGCCCGAGGACGCAGCGACCGGGATGCGCGCAGCCGCTCTGGAGCCGGCTCACGAGAAGGCCGGACGAGCTCGAGGCGATGATCGACTCCGGCGGCAAAGCGCGGTCGAGCTCGGCGAAAAGCGCGATCTTGAGGTCCTCCCGCTCGGGGCCGCTCTCCTGCACGAACTGCGCGCCTTCTACTGCCGCCTGCGCGGTGGCGTGAAAGGAAAGCCGCCCGCGGTCGGCGCCCGGGCGGACGGCTCCGAGCCGCTCCAGCGTCGGCCATGCGTTGTCGACGAAGCGGCGCAGGAAGGCTTCTCCTTGGGGGGCCGGATCCCATGCCGCTACGTCGAGCCCGGCGGCAAGGAAGTTTGCTGCCCAGCTCGCGCCGATCGTACCGGCACCTATCACCGCCACGCGGTTTATCTCCATCTCACTCCCTCCGCTGTGTCGATCGACTGCGCTCACCCGCCGTCGCGGTAGAACGCCTCGGCGTCGTGTCGCAGCGCGGCGCGCGAGGCCGGGCGAAAGTACATCATGTGGCCGCCCGGGTATGTCTTGAATGTGATCTGCCGGCGCAGCTTCCGCGGCAGATGGTCGACGACGTAGCGGCTCGCGAGATAGCTCGTCTGGAGGTCGGTGAGGCCGTGCGCGATGAGAACGCGAAGCCGGCCGTCGCGCGCGAGCGCCTCGCGAAGCTCGTCGCCGGCGCCGATCTCCGATCGACTCTGCCCCGAGCCCTCCTTCCAGTCCCAGTAACGACCCGTATCGCGATTGAGAACGCGGTACGGATTGTCGGTCACTACCCCGAGCTCGTCCCTCAAGTAAGCGAGCATCGCGGAGGCGAGGGGGGCGATCGTCGCCTCCAGCAGCGGGTCGCCGCCGCGCACGCCCGCTGCGCGCGGGTAGGGATCGGCGCCGGTCACGGTCCCGTCGTACCGGCTGACGAGCAGGTCCTCGCCGCGTCGGAACTCCTTCATGAACGTCTCGACCGAGATCCGTCCTTCGCTGCGCTCGACGACCGGCTCGGGCAGGCCGGTGAGGTTCGCAACGCGTGCGATCATCGCCTCGTCCATTTCGCCGCGCACGAGCGCGAGAAGATAATCGCCCAGCGCGAACTGCTCGGCCTCGGCGAGCGCTTCCGGCGTCAACCTGCCGCTGCGTTCGAGCGCGGTCGCCGCGTAGGCGGGCAAACGAAGAGCGTCGGCGAGCGGGACGAGCCAGTTGGAATGCATGAGGCCGAACTCGAGCGCCGGCGAGATGAGAACGATCCCGGCGATGCCCACTCCCTCCACCGCGCCGAGACGCTGCGGCAACCTTGCGGCTCGGAAGCCGCCATAGCTCTCGCCGACGAGATACTTGGGCGAAAGCTCGCGCCCGTTCGCCTGGGTCCACTGCCGGATGAAGTCGGCCAGCGCGTCGAGGTCCTGGGCGACGCCCCAGAAGGCCTTGTCCTCGCCGTCCGAACGGCTGAACCCGGTGCCGACCGGGTCGACGAAGACGAGGTCGGTGAAGCCGAGCCACGTGTCCGGATTCGGGACGACGCCGGCGCTGCGCGACGGCAGCGCGCCGTCCGGTCCGGACTCCAGAACTTTCGGCCCGAGCGCGCCGAGATGGAGATACACCGACGCGGCGCCGGGCCCGCCGTTGAAGACGAAGCTGACCGGGCGCTCCGCAGGGTTCGCGCCGTCGAGCGTGTAGGCGATGTGAAAGAAGCGCGCGGTCTTCTCGCGCTTCACCTCGATCACCGCGGCCTTCGCCGTGTAGGCAAGATTGCCGCTGCGATGCTGGCTCGTCGCCTCCGGCGGCATCGGCGGCGCGGCGGCCGCCGCCGCGCTGCGCCCGCGCGGCGGCACGCAGCCGGCGAGGAGGGGGCGAAGATTGGCGACCAGGGGCACGGCCGTGGCAGTATGCGCCGCGGGAGGAGATATCGTGAAGCTGTTCGATCTTGAAGGAAAGGTGGCGGTGATCACCGGTTCTTCGCGCGGCATCGGCCGGGCGATCGCGGAGCTCTATGCCGAGGCCGGGGCACGCGTCGTGGTGTCGAGCCGGAAGCTCGACGCCTGCGAAAAGGTGGTCGCTGCCATCGAGGCGCGCGGGGGCTCCGCCGTCGCGGTCGCCTGCAACATCGGCCGCAAGGAGGAATGCGAGGCGCTCGTCGCACGCGCGCGCGCCGCGTTCGGCCGCATCGACATTCTGGTCTGCAACGCGGCGGTGAACCCCTATTACGGGCCCCTCACGGAAATCTCGGACGAGGCGTTCGACAAGATCATGGCTGCGAACATTCGCAGCAATCTTTGGCTCTGCAGGCTCGTGCTGCCGGAGATGGCGGAGCGAAAGGACGGCGCGGTGATCGTCGTCTCGAGCATCGCTGGCCTGCGCGGCAGCCCCGCGATCGGCGCTTACGCGATTTCGAAGGCGGCCGACATGCAGCTCGTCCGCAACCTCGCCGTCGAGTGGGGCCACGCCAACATCCGCGTCAACGCGATCGCCCCGGGGCTCGTCAAGACCGACTTCGCCCGTGCGCTCTGGGACAATCCCGAGCTGCGCGAGATCACGCTGCGGCAGACCCCGCTGAAGCGCCTCGGCGAACCCGAGGACATCGCGGGCGCCGCGCTCTTCCTTGCCGCACCGGCAGGCCGGTTCGTCACCGGGACGACGCTGGTGGTCGACGGCGGGGTGATGATCGCCGGCCGGCTCTGATTCCGGCGGGCGAAATCAGGCGAGAAGGTCGAGCTGCGCCCGCGGCGCCGGAGCGGCGCCGTAGGCCGCGGCGCGCTCTTGCCAGCGCGGCAGGTAGCGGCCGCTCTCGAGGACTTCCTGCGCCAGATGCTGGGCGAGAAACGGCGTCGAGCCGCGAACCGGCTGGATGACGCGGACGAGCACGCTCTCGCGCGCGCCGCCCCAGCCCGATTGCGGGGCGGTTCGCGCGGGGAGGAGCGGAGGCGCCGAAACGGCAGCCCGGGTGACGGCGATCACCGACATTCGTATAAAATTTGACCGAATCGGCCGAAACGCGCAACCGGAGATTTTGTTTCAGAAGCGTGCGTTAACCAATCCGGATTAACCATAACGGCATCGGCGGAAGCCGTGCCGAACCGCGCCTACTTCTCCTTATCCTTCTTCGACAGCGCGTCGAGCTGGCTCTGCAGCGCGTTGATGCGTCGCATCAGCTCGTCGATGTTCGCGTCCTGCTTCGTTCCGCCCTGCTTTTCCTCGCCGGACTGGCCGGGAAAGGGCGAGAACATCTTCATCGTCTTCTCGAAGAGCGCCATGTTCTGCTTGCTCATCTCTTCGAGGCCGCCGAAGGGAAAGAGATTGCCGAACGCGTTCTGCAGGTTCTTGCGCATCTGCTCCTGCTGGCTCGCGAAGGCGGCCATCGCCTGCTCGAGATAGCGCGGCACCAGCCACTGCATCTGATCGCCATAGAAGCTGATGAGCTGACGCAGGAAGCTGATCGGCAGGAGATTGGCGCCCTTGCCCTCCTCCTCGACGATGATCTGCGTCAGCACCGAACGCGTGATGTCCTCGCCCGTCTTGGCGTCGTAGACGACGAACTCGCCGCCTTCCTTCACCATCTTCGCCAGGTCGTCGAGAGTGACGTAGCTGCTCGTCGCTGTGTTGTAGAGGCGACGATTCGCGTATTTCTTGATCGTGACGGGCGCCTTGCTGGTGCCCTGGGCCTCGTTCATGCCAGCTTCTCGCTCATGTCTTCGGCGCAACACCATAGCAGCTTTCGGGCGCGCATAGGCGTCGATATGATGCGCGCCGATGTCAGAGCCGCCGGAGATGGAGGCGCTCGCCCGGCGCTTTCTCGCGCTGTGGCAGGAGCAATTCGTCGCAGCCGCCTCCGATCCGGAGCTGGCCGCGACGCTCGCTCGCGTGCTGACCGTGGCCGGCGCGGCGCTGGCGCCGTGGACGGCGGCGCTGGAGGCGGCGGCGCGTGCCGGTGACGGACACGACAGGACCGCGCCGCACGGGGCCACGCCCGCTGCCGCTCCATCTCGCGACGGCAGCGGCGATGTGGCTGACCTCGCGCGCCGGCTGGCCGCTCTCGAGGAGCGGCTTGCTCAGCTGGAGGCCGGAGCTCGCGGCGGCGGCGTCCGCTCTCGAGACCGAGCTCGCCGCCGCCGATCCTGACGCCTTCGGCGCGGCCCTCGAGCGCGAGATCCGGCGCGACGCCGACGCCTTCCTGACCGGGCTCGAAGTCTATCGTCATCACCCTTATCGCCGCGCTATGCCCGAGCCGCCGGCGCTCTGGTCGGAAGGCACGACGCGGCTCCTCGACTACGGGCCCCAGGGCGGCGCGCCGGTGCTCGTCGTTCCCTCGCTCGTCAACCGCGCCTACGTGCTCGATCTCGAGCCCGACAATTCCTTCCTGCGCTTCCTTTCCGGCCGCGGCCTGCGGCCGCTCCTCGTCGACTGGGGAAGGCCCGGCGAGGCGGAGCGCCGCTTCGATCTCACCGACTACGTCGCCGGCCGGCTCGAGGCGGCGCTCGACGCGGCGATCGCGGCGGCCGGCACGCCTGTCGCGGTGCTCGGCTACTGCATGGGCGGCACGCTCGCCGTCGCCCTTGCGCAACGCCGCCAGCGCGACGTCGCCGCGCTCGCGCTTCTCGCCGCGCCCTGGGACTTCCACGCCGAGAACGAGGGGCTCGCACGCGTCGTCGGCGCTCTCGCCGAGCCGCTCGGCGCCGCCTTCGGTGCGCTGGGCGAGGTCCCGGTCGACGTTCTCCAGGCGCTTTTCGCCGCGCTCGACCCGCTCCTCGCGCTGAAGAAGTTCAAGAGGCTGGCGACGCTCGATCCGTCGAGCGCCGAGGTCCGCGCCTTCGTCGCGCTCGAGGACTGGCTCAACGACGGCGTGCCGATGGCGCTTCCCGCCGCCCGCGAGGCGCTCGCCGGCTGGTACGGGGCCAACCTTCCGGCGCGCGGGCTCTGGAAGATCGCGGGCCGCGCCGTCGATTGCGCCGCGATCGAATGCCCCGCGCTCGTCGTCGTGCCGGCGCGGGACCGGATCGTGCCGCCGGGCTCGGCCCGGGCACTGGCCGGGGCGCTGCCGCGCGGCGAGCTCCTCGCGCCGCCGCTCGGTCACATCGGCATGATCGTCGGCAGCCGAGCCCCGCGCGATTCCTGGCGTCCCATCGCGGCCTGGTTTGATCGGCGTCAAGGCCAGCTCGGCTGGACTCGTGGTTAACGGACCTTTAAGAGTCGAAACGAGACCCCGATAGCCTGAGAGGTACCCATGACTGACGTCGTCATCGTCGGCGCGGCACGCACTCCCATCGGCACCTTCAACGGGGGGCTCGCAAGTCTCCCCGCGCATGAGCTCGGGGCGATCGCGCTCACCGAAGCCATGCGGCGCGCCAAGGTCGAGCCGGGCGAGGTGAGCGAGGTCGTCATGGGCCATGTTCTCACCGCCGGGGCCGGCATGAACACCGCGCGCCAGGCGGCGCTCGGCGCCGGGCTCCCGGTCGAGACCACCGCTTACGTCGTGAACCAGGTCTGCGGCTCCGGGCTGCGCTCGGTCGCCGAGGGCTTCAAGGCGATCCGGCTCGGCGAGAGCCGAATCGTGCTCGCCGGCGGGCAGGAGAGCATGAGCCTCTCGCCGCACTGCATGCACCTGCGCAACGGCACCAAGATGGGCAACACCGAGCTCGTCGACACGATGATCAAGGACGGGCTCTGGGACGCCTTCAACGGCTACCACATGGGCAACACGGCCGAGAACGTCGCCCAGAAGTGGCAGATTACCCGCGAGCAGCAGGACGCGTTCGCGCTCGCCTCGCAGCAGAAGGCCGAGGCGGCGCAGAAGGAGGGCCGCTTCAAGGACGAGATCGTGCCGGTCCGCGTCAAGACCCGGAAGGGCGAGACGGTGATCGACGCCGACGAGCATCCGCGCCACGGCACCACGCTCGAGGCGCTGGCGAAGCTGCGCCCCGCGTTCGACAAGAACGGCACCGTCACCGCCGGGAACGCCTCCGGGATCAACGACGGCGCCGCCGCGCTCGTGCTGATGAGCGCCGATGAGGCGGAGCGGCGCGGGCTCGAGCCGCTCGCCCGGATCGTCGCCTGGGCGACCGCCGGCGTCGATCCCAAGGTGATGGGCTCGGGGCCGATCCCGGCGACACGCAAGGCGCTCGAGAAGGCCGGGTGGAAGACGGACGATCTCGACCTCGTCGAGGCGAACGAGGCCTTCGCGGCGCAGGCCTGCGCCGTCAACAAGGATCTCGGCTGGGATCCGTCCAAGGTCAACGTCAACGGCGGCGCGATCGCGCTCGGCCATCCGATCGGCGCATCGGGCGCCCGCATCCTGGTGACGCTGCTCCACGAGATGCGCCGCCGGAACGCCAAGAAGGGGCTCGCGACGCTGTGCATCGGCGGCGGCATGGGCATCGCCATGTGCGTCGAGCGCGGCTGACGACAAGAGAACGGGAGCAAGGAGGCGACCATGGCAGGGCGGGTGGCGATCGTGACCGGCGGAACGCGCGGCATCGGCAAGGCGATCAGCGTCGCGCTGAAGGATGCGGGCTACCGCGTGGTCGCCAACTACGGCGGCAACGACGCGGTGGCGAAGGCCTTCACCGAGGAGACCGGCATCCCGGCCTTCAAATGGGACGTTTCGAACTTCGAGGCGTGCCGGGACGGCGTCGCGGCTGTCACGAAGCAGTTCGGGCCTGTCGAGGTGCTGGTGAACAACGCCGGCATCACCCGCGACAGCACGCTGCACAAGATGACGTTCGAGCAGTGGAACGCCGTCATACAGACGAACCTCTCCTCCTGCTTCAACATGTGCCGCTGCGTCATCGAGTCGATGCGCGAGAGGAAGTTCGGCCGCATCGTCAACATCGGCTCGATCAACGGGCAGGCCGGCCAGTACGGGCAGGTGAACTACGCCGCGGCGAAGTCGGGCATTCACGGCTTCACGAAGGCGCTGGCGCAGGAGGGCGCCGCGGTCGGCATCACCGTCAACGCGATCGCGCCCGGCTACATCGACACCGAGATGGTGCGCGCGGTGCCGCCGAACGTGCTCGAGAAGATCGTGGCGCGCATCCCCGTCGGCCGGCTGGGGCGCGCGGACGAGATCGCGCGGGGCGTTCTCTTCCTCGTCGCCGACGAGGCCGGCTTCATCACCGGCTCGACGCTCTCGATCAACGGCGGCCAGCATATGTACTGAGGCGGGCGGCGGCGCTCACTCCGCCGCCGCGCGCCGCCCGAGCCACGCATCGAGGTCGGCGAGGGCGCGCCGCGCGAGGAGCGGCTTGCGCTCGCCCTTGTTGTGGCGGCCGACTGCGCCCTCGGGAAGCGGCGGGAAGAGGCCGAAGTTGATGTTCATCGGCTGGAACGTGTCGGCCGAGGCGCCGCCGGTGATGTGCCCGAGAAGCGCGCCAAGCGCGGTCGTCGGCGGCGGCGCGGCAATGTCGATTCCGAGCCGCGCGGCGGCGGCGAAGCGGCCGGCGAGAAGCCCGACCGCCGCGCTCTCGACATAGCCTTCGACCCCGGTGATCTGCCCGGCGAAGCGCAGGCGCGGCATCGCGCGCAGGCGCAGCCGGTCGTCGAGGAGTCGCGGCGCGTTGAGGAAGGTGTTGCGGTGGAGCCCACCGAGGCGCGCGAACTCCGCGTGCTCGAGCCCCGGAATCATGCGGAAGACGCGCTTCTGCTCGGCATGGCGGAGCTTGGTCTGGAAGCCGACCATGTTCCAGAGCGTGCCGAGCGCGTTGTCCTGGCGGAGCTGCACGACGGCGTAAGGCCGGCGTCCGGTGCGCGGGTCGGTGAGGCCGACGGGCTTCATCGGCCCCCAGCGCAGAGTGTCCGGCCCGCGCGACGCCATGACCTCGATCGGCAGGCACGCCTCGAAATAGGGCGTCGTTGCCTCCCACTCCTTGAACTCCGTCTTCTCGGCGGCGAGGAGCGCGGCGAGGAACGCCTCGTACTCGCTCTTGTCGAGCGGACAGTTGATGTAGTCGCTGCCCTCGCCCTTGCCGTAGCGCGACTGGAGCCACGCCTTCGACATGTCGATCGTGTCGCGATAGACGATCGGCGCGATCGCGTCGAAGAAGGCGAGCGAGTCCTCGCCGGTGAGCGCGCGCACCGCCTCGGCGAGCGCGGGCGAGGTGAGCGGCCCGGTCGCGACGATGACCTCGTCCCAGTCCTCGGGCGGAAGGCCCGCGATCTCCTCGCGTCTGATCTCGACGAGCTTCTCCGTCGCGAGCGCCGCCTCGACGGCGGCCGAGAAGCCGTGCCGGTCGACGGCGAGGGCGCCGCCGGCCGGAACCTTGTGCGCGTCGGCGGCACGCATCACGAGCGAGCCGCAGCGCCGCATCTCCTCGTGGAGGAGACCCACGGCGTTGTTCTCCGCGTCGTCGGAGCGGAAGGAATTGGAGCAGACGAGCTCGGCGAGGCCCGCGGTCACATGCGCCTCCGTGCCGCGAACGGGGCGCATCTCGTGCAGCACGACCGGCACGCCCATGCGCGCCGCCTGCCACGCCGCCTCGGAGCCCGCGAGCCCGCCGCCGATGACGTGAATGGGCTTCATGGCGGCATTCTAGCTCAGAGGCCGAGAACCTTCCCGGCGAGCTTTTTCACCTCGGGGTCGAGAGGCGGCAGCTCGACGTCCACTCCACGGCGGAGCACGTCGATGACGGTGCGCAGCACCTCGACGCGGGCAAACCATTTGCGGTTGCCGGGGATGACGTGCCACGGCGCCGCCTCGGTCGAGGTGCGCTCCAGCATGTCGTCGAATGCCTGCTCGTACTTCTTCCATCCGGCGCGATTGCGCAGATCCTCGGGCGTCAGCTTCCAGCGCTTGTAGGGGTTTTCGAGACGCTCGCGGAAGCGGTCGCGCTGCTCCTCCTTGGTGATCCAGACGAGGAGCTTCACGAGGCGGACGCCGTCGGCGACGAGCATGCTCTCGAACGCGTTGATCTCGCCGTAGGCGCGTTCCCATTCCTCCTTCGCGGCGAACTTCTCGACGCGCTCGACGAGAACGCGGCCGTACCAGGAGCGGTCGAAGACCGCAAAGGTGCCGGGCTCGGGGAGGCGCTGCCAGAATCGGTAGAGCCAGTGCTTGCCGGCCTCCCACTCCTTCGGCGCGCCGATCGGCCAGACGTGGACGCCGCGCGGGTCGAGCCGCTCGGTCATGCGCTTGATCGCGCCGCCCTTGCCGGCGGCGTCGGGCCCCTCGAAGACGATGACCGCGCGGCGCTTCTGGCGGAAGTAGCTCTGCTGCACCGTCAGCATCTCGAGTTGGAGGCGCTTCAGCAGCCGCTCGTATTCGCCTTTGTCCGCGAACGCGGCGACGTCCATGTCGAGGGTCGCGAGAAGAGGGGGCATCGGGGCGCGCTCCTACTTCCTCGCCCGCCCGCCGACGGACCCCCGCATTCGCGGGGGTGACGACAGAGGCGGTGCGGCGCGGTGCGAGCCTTCCCCGGTGCATCTGCGCCGCGCGGGGAAGAGCGGGCCCGGCGGGCCTCGTCCGTCATTCCCGCGCAAGCGGGAATCCATGGCTTCGATCGACCTCCGCTTGCGCGAGGATGACGGAGGGGTGAGCAAGAGGCGGGGCCGGCTCACGCCCGCTTCCGCTGCTTCTGGCCGGTGCGGGCGAGGTGGGGGCGGAGATACTGGCCGGTGTAGCTCGCCTTCACCTCGGCGACCTCCTCTGGCGTCCCGGTGGCGACGACACGGCCGCCGCCGGCGCCGCCCTCGGGCCCCAAATCGATGATCCAGTCGGCGGTCTTGATGACCTCGAGATTGTGCTCGATGACGAGCACGGTGTTGCCCTGATCGACGAGCGCGTGCAGCACCTCGAGGAGCTTCCTCACGTCCTCGAAATGAAGGCCGGTCGTCGGCTCGTCGAGGATGTAGAGCGTGCGGCCCGTCGCGCGGCGCGACAGCTCCTTCGCGAGCTTCACGCGCTGCGCCTCGCCGCCCGAGAGCGTCGTCGCGGGCTGCCCCACATGGATGTAGCCGAGGCCGACGCGCTGCAGCGTCGTCATCTTGTCGCGGATGAGCGGCACCGCCTTGAAGAACTCGGCCGCCTCCTCGACCGTCATGTCGAGCACGTCGGCGATGCTCTTGCCCTTGAACGTGACCTCGAGCGTCTCGCGGTTGTAGCGCTTGCCCTTGCAGACGTCGCACTGCACGTAGACGTCGGGCAGGAAGTGCATCTCGATCTTGATGACGCCGTCGCCCTGGCACGCCTCGCAGCGCCCGCCCTTGACGTTGAACGAGAAGCGCCCCGGCGCGTAGCCGCGCGCCTTCGCCTCGGGGAGCCCCGCGAACCAGTCGCGGATCGGCGTGAAGGCGCCGGTATAGGTCGCCGGGTTGGAGCGCGGCGTGCGGCCGATCGGGCTCTGGTCGATGTCGACGATCTTGTCGAGGAGCTCGACACCTTCGATGCGCTCGAAGGGCGCGGGATGCTCGCGCGCCCCGTTGAGGCGCTTCGCCAGCGCCTTGTAGAGCGTCTCGATGACGAGGGTCGACTTGCCGCCGCCCGAGACGCCGGTGACGCAGGTGAAGGTGCCGAGCGGGATCTCGACGGTGATGTTCTGGAGGTTGTTGCCGGTGGCGCCGACGAGCTTCAAGCGCTGGCCCTTGTGCCCCTTGCGGCGCGTCGACGGCAGCGGAATCTGCTTCAGCCCCGAGAGGTACTGGCCCGTGAGGCTCCGCGGATTGGCGAAGACCTGCTCGGGCTTGCCGCATGCGACGACCTCGCCGCCGTGAATGCCGGCGGCCGGCCCCATGTCGACGAGGTAGTCGGCGGCGCGGATCGCGTCCTCGTCGTGCTCGACCACGAGCACCGTGTTGCCGAGATCGCGCAGGCGCTTCAGCGTCGCGAGGAGGCGGTCGTTGTCGCGCTGATGGAGGCCGATCGACGGCTCGTCGAGGACGTAGAGCACGCCGGTGAGGCCGGAGCCGATCTGCGAGGCGAGGCGGATGCGCTGGCTTTCGCCGCCCGAGAGCGTGCCGGAGGCGCGCGCCAGCGTCAGGTAATCGAGCCCGACATTCCGCAGGAAGCCGAGCCGCTCGTTGATCTCCTTGAGGATGCGCGCGGCGATCTCGCGCTGCTTCGGCGTGAGCTCGGCGTCGAGCGCGGCGAACCAGTCGCCGGCCGCGGCGATCGAGAGCTCGGCGACCTCGGAGATGGTCCGCCCCGCGACCTTCACGGCGAGCGCCTCGGGCTTCAGCCGCGCGCCGTTGCATGCCTCGCACGGCTTCTCGCTCTGGAACCGCGAGAGCTCCTCCTTGACCCAGGCGCTCTCGGTCTCGCGGAAGCGGCGCTCCATGTTCGGGATCACGCCTTCGAACGGGCGGTTCGTCGTGTAGGAGCGCAGCCCGTCGTCGAACTTCATCGCGACCGGCTCGCCGCCCGAGCCGAAGAGGATGGCCTCGCGAACCTTCGCCGGGAGCTCCGCCCAGGGCGTGTGCATGGAGACCTTGTAGTGGCGCGCGAGGCTCTGCAGCGTCTGCACGTAGTACTGCGAGGAGGACGACGCCCAGGGCGCGATCACGCCCTCGTGGAGGCTGAGGCGCTCGTCGGCGATGACGAGCTCGGGGTCGAAGTAGAGCTTGATGCCGAGCCCGTCGCAGACCGGGCAGGCGCCGTGCGGGCTGTTGAACGAGAAGAGGCGGGGCTCGATCTCCGGGATCGTGAAGCCCGAGACCGGGCACGCGAACTTCGCCGAGAAGATCGTGCGCTCGCCGGTGTCGGCGTTCTCGGCGACGGCGATCCCGTCGGCGAGATCGAGGCAGGTCTCGATGGAGCCCGCGAGCCGGGTCGCGATCTCGGGGCCGACGACGATGCGGTCGACCACGACCTCGATGTCGTGCTTCAGCTTCTTGTCGAGCGCGGGCGCGTCCTCGATCTCGTGCATCTTGCCGTCGATCTTGACGCGCTGGAAGCCGCGCTTCTGCAGCTCGGCGAGCTCCTTCCTGTACTCGCCCTTCCGGCCGCGCACGATCGGCGCGAGGAGATAGAGCCGCGTCCTCTCCGGCATCGCGAGGATGCGGTCGACCATCTGCGAGACGGTCTGGCTCTCGATCGGAAGCCCGGTGGCGGGCGAGTAGGGGATGCCGATCCGCGCCCAGAGGAGGCGCATGTAGTCCCAGATCTCGGTGACGGTCCCGACCGTGGAGCGCGGGTTCTTCGAGGTCGTCTTCTGCTCGATCGAGATCGCCGGCGAGAGCCCCTCGATCGAATCGACGTCGGGCTTCGCCATCAGCTCGAGGAACTGGCGCGCGTAGGCGGAGAGACTCTCGACGTAGCGGCGCTGGCCTTCGGCGTAGATGGTGTCGAAGGCGAGCGAGGACTTGCCGGAGCCGGACAGCCCGGTGATGACGACGAGGCTGTTCCGCGGCAGCTCGACGTCGATGTTCTTGAGATTGTGCTCGCGCGCGCCGCGAACGACGATGGTCTGCATCAGGGACGGTTATATAGGAAGGCCGGCGCGGGGCGAGCCCGCTTCGCGAGAGGCCGCCATGCGCGCCGCGAGGCCGATCGCGGTCGTGGAACGGAGCGCGCCCCGCGATGCGTCAGGCGCGGAAAAATACAGGCCGGAAACAGGCGAGGGGGCGTCCTCGCCCGCCCGGAGGCCGAGGCCGGCGAGGGGGCGTTCCGGGCGGCGCCGAGCCCCCGGAGATTCGGAAAAATACAGGGCGGAAACAGGCGCCTCGTTCCCCTCCCGGGCGACGGGCGGAGCGGCGGGGGCTTGCGGCTTCGTCGCCGCCGGAACCGGCGCCTTCTCCTTCGAGGCGCGCCCGGGGCGATGCACCGACTTTTCGGCGAGCTGGCGGGAGGCTTTGCGCGCCTCGTGCCGCAGGCGGGCGAGGATGGCGACGAAGCGGGCGATCTGCAGCCCCTGCTTGGGCGTGATCTCGCCGTCGGCGACGAGGCGCAGCGTCTTCGTCAGCACCGCGTCGGGATTCTTTTCCTCGCCCGGGGCGAGGCCGAGCTCGACCGGCTGATCGGCGTTCGCCGGGCAGAGCCGGCCGACGAGGAAGCGCGCCATCGCGGTATCGCCGGCAAGCGCGCGGTCGATCGCCTGGCGGCAGAGCGCCTCGCCCTCGCCGTCGAGCAGCGCCTCGGCGAGAAGGGTCGTGCGGTTGCGGGCGCCCTTGGGCCGCCCTGCGGGATTGCCGGAATGCCCCGGGGCGAAGCGGCCGTTCGGGGCGCGGCGCTCGGCAAGGACTGCGACGGACATGGTTGCCTCCTCAAACGAACAAAGTGCGAACATCATATCCGGATCGGCGGTTTGTGCAACCGCGATGTATCGATACATAGCCGAGATGTCTTCCCGGCGGGTCTTTTCGCCGGCAGCAGAGGATGCGGCGGGAGAGCCGCGGGATGCGTCCCGCCCGCTCTGCGACGAGCGTCCGGCGTCGGCCCGAGTTTGCGCCGGCGCAAAGAGCCGCCCGTACCGCGGCCCCGACACTTTTCCTGCATTGCGGGGAGGGGGCTCATGAAGGCGGCGAAGACGATTCCCCATGCGGCCGGGGTGGCCGGTCATTTCATGGAGACGCTGCGGGCGGCGAGGCCGGACGATTTCCCGTACCGCCACTGGAAGCTCCGGAACGTGCTTCCCGATGCGCTCGCCCGCGCGATCATCGCGCTGCCGATCGAGCCGCCGGTGGTGCTCGAGCATGACGGCACGCGCGAGTCCTTCAACGAGAAGCGCACCTTCCTCACGCCGGGGCTGAGGGCGCAGTACCCGGCGGTCGCGGCGCTGACCGAGGCGCTTCAGCGCCCCGAGGTCGCGCGGCTGGTGGAGGAGACCTGCCGCATCCGCCTCGCCGGCGCGCATCTCAGGATCGAGTACATCCAGGATACCGACGGCGCCTGGCTCCAGCCGCATCCCGACATCCCGGACAAGCTCTTCTCGATGGTGGTCTATCTTTTCACCGGTCCCTACGCGAAGGACTGGGGGACCGACATCTACGACGCGGAGAAGCGCCGGGTCGGGCGGGCCTCGGGCGAGTTCAATTCCGGGGTCATCTTCATTCCGGCGCGGAACACGTTCCACGGCTTCGAGAAGCGGAAGATCATCGGCGTGCGCCGGCTCATGGAGATCAACTACGTGCAGCGCTGGCGCGACCGCCGCCAGCTCGCCTTTCCCGACGAGCCCGTGCTGCCGGAATAGAGGCGCGCTCCGTGGACAGGCGCGGCGCCATCGGCGAGCATGGGTTTCGATCCTCTCACGGGACCGACATGGCTCGAGGAAAAAAGCGTGGCGCCGGCGCGCCGCCGCCCGGAAAGCCGCCAAAGCCGCCGCCGCCGCGCCCGCCCAAGGCCAAGACGCTGCCGCCGCAGAAGGGAAGGGTGCACCGCGCGAAGTCGCGCGCGTGACGCGCCGCTCGGGTCACGGCGGCGCGTCCGCCGGCCTGAACTCGGCGAAGAACTGGCCGCTCTCGTCCGGCGCGCTCGGGTCGTAGTGGAGCGCGGCGAGGCGCAGGCGCCCTTCGGGGCCGAGCGGCGGGCCGGAAAGCATCGTGTGGAACGCCTCGCCGCCGACGAGGCGATGCGCGATGGTGAGGTAGAGCCGGCCGAGGACGCGGTCGCGCAGCATCGTCTCGAGCATGCGCGGGCCTGCGAGAAGAAAGAGGCTCTGAAAGCCGCGGGCGCCGAGCGCGGCGGCGAGCGCGCCGCCTTCGACGAGGGCGCCGCGGCCGGCGACGATCACCTCGCATCCTTCCTTCTCGAGCGCCGCGCGGCGCGCGGGCGGCGCATCCGCCCCGGTCGCGACGATGACGCGCCTTCCGGCGAGCGAGGGCGGCAGCACGAAGTCGAGGCTGGCGCTCGCGATCGCCACGGCCGGCTGCGGGGCGAGCCCTGCGGCCTCGCGCCAACGCACGAGATCCTCCGAGCCCGGCGCTGAGCCCACGGCGAGGATGTCGTCGAGCCGCCCCGCCGCGACCTCGCGAAGGTAGCCGCCATGCGTGACGATGCAATCGGCCTGCGCCTCGAGCTCGAGGAGCAGGCGAAAATCGGCGGGGCTCACGACCGATTCCGGGACCCGCCCGGGGCCGGCCCCCGCCTCGCGGAGCGCGATGCGGCCGTCGAGGCTCGCGACGAAGTCGGCGTAGACGAAGGGCTTCGCCGCGCTGCCGCGCCGGTGGAGCGCATGCGCGAGATAGAGCCCGGCGAGCGGCACTTCCTCGTGCGGCTGAGGGTAGAGGCGGAGGAGCCGCGTCACGGGAACGATCATAGCCCGCCGCGCCGCGCGGCAGCGACAAGGCCGCGCTTTCCGCGCTCGACACCGAAAACGGCAAGCACGGCGCCTTCGTCGTGCCCGGCACGGCGCTCGACGTTCCCGAGCCGCGCGGAGCGAGCGCGGCCCTCGCAACGTTCGCTTTACGGGACGCTTCTGCGAGGCACCGATGGAGACGGCCGAGACGTTCGCGCTCGTCGCGATCAACTTCCTGCTCTGCGCGAACCTGCTCCTCGTGCTGCATCGCGTCTTGGGCGCGGGCTGAGTCGCCGCGCTACTCCTGCCGTGCGGAGATGGGCTAGGATGCGGAACGCATCACCCCCGCAAGGCATCCCATGGCAGGCAGCGTCAACAAGGTCATTCTCATCGGCAATCTCGGCCGGGACCCGGAAATCCGCACGATGCAGAGCGGCGGCAAGGTCGCGCAGCTCTCGATCGCGACCTCGGAGACTTGGCGCGACCGCAACACCGGCGAGCGCCAGGAGCGCACCGAGTGGCACCGCGTCGTGATCTTCGACGAGCGGCTCGTCGACGTCGTCGAGAAGTATTTGAAGAAGGGCCACAAGGTCTACGTCGAGGGGCAGCTCCAGACGCGCAAGTGGACCGACAACCAGGGCCAGGAGCGCTACACGACGGAGGTCGTGCTGCAGCGCTTCCGCGGCGAGCTCACGATGCTGAGCGGACGGGACGGCGGCGGAGGCGGCTTCGGCGAGCCCGAGGACGTGGGCGGCTTCGGCGGCGGCTACGGCGGCGCGGGAAGGGGCGGGGGAGGCCCGGCGGGCGGCGGCCGCGGCGGCCCGCCGCCGCAC
>JADGGZ010000069.1 GCA_019689675.1 Rhodospirillales bacterium
CCGGCTCTTCGTGGCCGTTTTCACCCGACGCTTCGTCGCCGTCTTCGCCCGGCTCTTCGCGGCCGTTTTCGCTCCCCTCTTCGCGGCAACTTTCGACGCCGTCTTCGGGCGAGGCTTGCGCGGCGGCAGAAGGATGGTGCCGCGGCAATTCGGAGCACCGCAGCGGCAGCGATAGAACTTTTCCCGCTCGGCATCCTCGTCGGCATCGCCGCTGCGCTGGTACTGATAGTCGTAAACGAGCTCCTCGCCCGGCCGGATCGTCCTCAGCGCGTAGATCCAGATCCGCCCGTCCTCGATGATCGCCTCGCAGTTCGGGTCGCACGAGTGGTTGATGAACCGCGCCTCGTTGCCATTGCTCGCGCCGTCGACGACGGTCTTTCGATCGATCGTGAACAGGAAGGTGTGGTGACGCCGCATCCGGCTTTCGTCGTAGCGTCTGTCCGCCTCCTCGCTCGAGATGCGCTCGCCGGCATATTCGATGATGCGCTGCCCCTTGCGGATGAGGCGCACAGCGAAGGCTCCGGTACCTTGGATGGGCGAACGGCGAAGCTCGAACGGAAGAGTGCGCGCCCGCTTCGGGCTTCGACGGGCGGCGGATCCGACAGTAGGACGAGGCACGCTGAACCGAGAACGTGGTGAAGGGGGCGGCTCTTTAGCAAAGAATGCGGCCCTCGTCTCCTCCCCGGCGCGAGCGTAGAAAGCGTCGTCACTCCGCCTGAGCAGGCTCGTCCCTGCATGCGCCGGTTCCGCCGCTGCGGCACTCGCCTTCGCCGGCCAGAGACGTCGAATCGGCGAGCGGTCCCGATTCGGGGCCGCTCAGCGCCGCCGCCGCGGCGCGGGCGGAACCGGCCGACCGGTGCGCAGCGCCTCGCGCAGCACCGCGATCGCCTCGTCGATGTCGAGCCCGGTGAGCGCGGCATCGGTAAGAAAGCGCGCGAGGTGCTCGTCCATCAGCCGCTCGAGCTCGGCCTCCTTCTCGCCGAGCTCGGCGGCATGACGCTTCGGCTCCGTCATCCGGGCCACCACAGTCCGGTTCCCGTCACCGGCCGGGCTTGGAGCCGGCGTGCGCGTAGCTCTGATTGTGCTGGCCTCCGGGCTGCGCGATCCCGTGCATCGCCGCACCCGCCTTCGCCGGCTTTTCCGCAACGGCTATGTCGCCCACCGAGACGATGCCGACGAGGCGCTTGTCGCGATCGACGACCGGCAGACGCCGTACCTGGAGGTCCGACATGTTCTGCACGACGTGGTTCACATCCTCGTCGTCGAAGCAGTACTTGACCTCCGCGCTCATGACGTCGCGCACGCGCGTCGTCTGCGGATCGAGCGCCTTCGCGACGGCGCGCACGGCGATGTCCCGGTCGGTGATCATGCCGACGAGCCGATCGTTCTCGCGAATCGGCAGAATGCCGGCATCCGCTTCGGCCATCATCTCTGCGGCCTTCTGGATCGTCTCGTCCGAACTCGCCAGACGAACGTCTTTGCTCATGATGTCGCGAATCTTCATCGCGCTCCTCCTGGTTCCGGCCTCATCCCGGCGGTGCACCGACGGCACTCGCATCGGTACCGCCGGCTGACGCGCCGCGTTCGCGGATCGTCGAGCGAGAAACCCGGGTGCGCGGGACGCGCCGCAGGCATCGGCGCTCACTCGCTCGATTCTTCGGGGACTCGCGAGTTCAAACGCGGCACCTCGGCCGCGGTTCCGAGGCGCCGCGCCTGCGCCGGCGTGGTGCGGAGCGTCCGCTCCTCGAGCCTCAGCGCGATGAGGAACCCGACGACGGTGAGCGCCGCCGACGCCAAGAAAAGGACATGAAACGCGCTGGCGAGCGCCTCTCCCAGGATCGCCCGGCTCTCTGGCGCCATTCCGGCGAGCGCCTCCGGCCCGCCGCGCAGGACCTCGGGCCCGATGCCGCTGCTTTCCGGCAGCGCGGCGGAGAGGGACGCAAGAAGGACCGACCAGAGCGCCGCCACGCCAAAAGAGCCGCCGAGCGAGCGGAAAAACGCGATCGAGGACGTCGCGGCGCCGATGTCGCGCGGCTGCGCGGCGTTCTGTACCGAAACGAGCATCGCGGGCATCAGCAGGCCGAAGCCGATCCCGAGCGCCCCCATGGAGACCATCGCGAGCCAGGGCGGCGTCGTCGCCGTCGCGGTCGCGAGAACGAGGAAGAAGACCGTCACGACCGACAGCCCGGCGAGCGGCAGACGCTTGTAGTGTCCGGTCGCGCGCATGACCTGCCCCGCGCTGTAGGCGCCGACGACGGTGCCGGCCATGAGCGGGATGACGAGGAGACCTGAGCGGCTCGCGCTGACGTTCATGACGAGCTGCAGGAAGACGGGAAGGAAGACCGTCGCGCCGAACATCGCCATCGAGCTGACGAAAGAGGCGATGCAGGCGACCCGGATTACACGGTCGACGAAGAGCCGGGGCGGAAGGAGCGGCTCGGCGGTGCGCAACTCCTGAAGCACGAAGAGGGCGATCAGGGCAACGCCGGCGAGCGCGAGACCGAGGATCACCGGCGAGCTCCAAGGCATGACGACGCCCCCCCAGGTCGTCACGAGAAGGAGCGAGGTGACCGCGCCGACGAGGAGCATCGCGCCGGAATAGTCGACCGAGCGCCGCGCCTGCGGGCGCGGTAGGCGCCGCAGCGAGAAATGCGCCAGCGCCAGCGCTGCGAGCCCCAGGGGCAGGTTGATCCAGAAAATCCAGCGCCAGGAAAGGTAGTCGGAAAAGAAGCCGCCGAGGACGGGACCGCCCACGCTCGCCACCGCCCAGACGCCGCTGATATACGCCTGGTAGCGGCCGCGCTCCCGCGGCGAGATGACGTCGGCGATGACCGCCTGCGCCATCGTGATGAGCCCGCCGCCGCCGAGCCCTTGAAGCGCGCGGGCGAGAACGAGCTGGGTCATCGTCTCCGCGAGCGCGCAGAGCGCCGAAGCGGCGACGAAGAGCGCGATGGCGAGCCGGAACAGCGCGCGACGGCCATAGAGATCGCTGAGCTTGCCGTAGACAGGCGTCGAGGCCGTCGAGGTGAGAAGATACCCGGCGACGATCCAGGAAAGGTGCTCGGCGCCCTTCAGCTCGCCCGCGATCGTCGGAAGCGCTGTCGCCACGATCGTCTGGTCGAGCGCGGCGAGAAACATGCCGAGAAGCACGCCGGCGAGGATCGCCAGCACCTCTCTATGGGCGAAGGCGGACGCTTCGGCACGTTCGGACGATCGGCTTTCGAGCGGCGGCATCCTGGGCCATCAGGGGTTCGGGCAGCGGAAGGCTGCGCTA
Source organism: Rhodospirillales bacterium (assembly GCA_019689675.1). Lineage (GTDB taxonomy): Bacteria > Pseudomonadota > Alphaproteobacteria > ATCC43930 > CGMCC-115725 > JADGGZ01. The sequence continues at coordinate 3,275 of JADGGZ010000069.1, forward strand.
AGCTGCCGCCGCGGCGCAATGGAGGAATGGCTCTCATGAGCAACACGCAGGCGGCGCGGCTGCGCGCGCTCATTGCCGGAGGCGGCCTCTTCGTGGCTCCCGGCGTTTTCGACGGGCTTTCGGCGCGGCTCGTCGAGAGGGCGGGATTCGCCCTCGCCTATGCGAGCGGAGGCGCGATCGCGCGCAGCGCCAGCCTGCCGGATCTCGGCCTCCTTTCGGCGAGCGAGATCGCAGCGCGCATGGCATCGATCACGGAAGCCGTCTCCCTGCCGGTGATCGGCGATGCGGATACGGGCTACGGAAACGCGCTCAACGCCGCGCGGGCGATGCGCGACTTCGTGCGCGCCGGCCTCGCGGCGGTCCATCTCGAGGACCAGACCTTCCCCAAGCGCTGCGGCCATCTCGACGACAAGTCGGTGATTCCGACGGAGGAGATGGTCGGAAAGCTGCGCGCGGCGAAAGACGCGGCGGGCGACGACCTCGTGCTCATCGCGCGGACCGACGCCCTCGCCGTGGAAGGGCTCGGGCGCGCGATCGAACGTGCGCACCGCTACATGGAGGCGGGCGCCGAGGTCGTCTTCGTCGAGGCGCCGGTCTCCGAAGCGCAGATCGTCGAGATCGCGAGGGCGCTCCCCTATCCGAAGCTCATCAACATGTTCCACGGCGGCAGGACGCCGGTGCTGCCGCTCGAGACGCTGCGCCGCCTCGACTACAGGCTCGTCATCGTCCCCTCCGACCTGCAGCGCGCCGCGATCGCGGCCATGACGCGCACGCTCGCCGCCCTCAAGGCGGAGGGAAACAGCCTCGCGCTCGCCAACGAGATGGCTTCCTTCGCCGAGCGCGAGGCGATCGTCGGAACGGATGCGTGGCTCGCGCTCGGAAAGCGCTATGCGACGGCGCGCGACGCGGGAAGCTCGAGCGGAGCCTGACCCCGGCGCGCATCCTCGAGAATCATGTCCGCGCCCTTCTCGGCGATCATGACGATCGCCGCGTTGGTGTTCCCCGAGACCACGGACGGCATCACCGACCCGTCGACGACGCGCAGGCGCTCGAGCCCGTGCACGCGCAGCCGCGCATCGACCACCGCGCCCGGGTCGTCGCCCATCCGGCACGAGCAGGCCGGGTGATAGATCGTGCTGCCCGTCGCCCGGGAGTAGCGCAGGAGCGCCTCGTCCCCGACGACGTCCGGTCCCGGCGCGTGCTCGGCGGCGACATAGGCGGCGAGCGGCTGCGTCCGCGTGATCTCGCGCAGCCGCTCGAGGCCGGCGACCACGGTGCGCCGGTCGGTCTCGGTCGAAAGATAGAGCGGCTGGATCGCGGGCGGCGCGAAGGGATCGGGGCTCTTGATGCGGACGAAGCCGCGGCTCTCGGGACGGAGCTGGCAGACCGACGCGGTGAAGCCGGGCCAGGGATGGAGCCGCTCGCCCATGCGGTCCGTCGAGAAGGTGATGAAGTGGACCTGGATGTCCGGCGTCGCGAGCCGCTCGTCCGTGCGGAAGAAGGCGCCGGCGTAACCGGCGCTGACGGTGAGCGGCCCCTTGCGCCAGAGCGCGTAGCGCAGGCCGACGCCGAGCCGCCGCATCAGCGAGTTGACGTCGTCGTTGATCGTGATCCGCTTCGTGCAGCGCAGCACCATGCGGACCTGAAGGTGGTCCTGGAGGTCCTCGCCGACGCCGGGCAGCTCGTGCACGAGAGAAATTCCGTGCGCCTGCAGGAGGGGACCCGGACCCACGCCCGAAAGCTGCAGAAGCTGCGGCGAGTTGATCGCGCCGCCGGCGAGAATCACCTCGCGCCGGGCGCGAACCCGGTGAAAGGCGCCCTGGTGACGGAACTCGACTCCGGTCGCGGCGCGGCCCTCGAAGAGGATCCGGGTGGCGAACGCCTCGGTGAGGACGACGAGATTAGGCCGGCGTTGCGCCGGCCGGAGATAGCCGACGGCGGTGCTCCAGCGCCGGCCGCGCCGCGAGGTGGTCTGGTAGTACCCCGCCCCCTCCTGGGAGGGGCCGTTGAAATCGTCGGTCGTCGGGATGCCGGCTGCCGCCGCGGCGGCGATGAAGGCGTCGCAAAGCTCGTGCGGCTCGGTGGGGTCGGAGACGCAGAGCGGGCCGCCGACGCCGTGGAGCTCGCTCGCCCCGCGCGCCTGGTCCTCCGCGCGCTTGAAATAGGGCAGCACATCCTCGAACCCCCAGCCGACATTGCCGCGCTGCCGCCAGAGATCGAAATCCTCGCGCTGGCCGCGAATGTAGATGAGCCCGTTGATCGAGGAGCAGCCGCCGAGAACCTTGCCGCGCGGCTGGAAGATGACGCGGCCGTCGAGCTCGGGCTCGGGCTCGGTCTCGTAGAGCCAGTTGACGCGCCGGTCCTTGAAGAGCTTGCCGTAGCCGAGCGGCACGTGAATCCACGGATTGCGGTCGGCGGGCCCTGCCTCGAGGAGCAGCACGCGGTGCTCGCCGGAGGCGGTGAGACGGTTCGCGAGCACGCAGCCGGCGGACCCGGCGCCCACGATGATGTAGTCGGCTTCCTCGATCACGGACCGGGAGCGTAGCACGGCGGCGGACCCCGCACCCCGGCCGAAGCGTCGCGGCGCCCGCCGCGCGCCTGCCGCATGGCAGCCACGCAAGGCGGAGCAACGGGCCGCCGCCCGTGCTAAGCGTCGGGGACGTGGTTGCCGGGATCGAAAACACCTCGACCGCACGGCGGATGGGAGCGGGCGTCGTCGCGCTCTGCTTCACCGCGGGCTTCACCGCGCGCGGCTTCCTCGAATGCTTCGTCGTCTTCGTGCTGCCGCTCAGCCTCGCCTTCGGCTGGGACCGCGCCGAGGTCGTCTCGATCTACGCCGTCTCGGTGTTCGCCAACGGCGTCGTCGGCCCGCTGGTCGGCTGGCTCTTCGATCGGGCGGGGCCGCGCACGGTCTACGGGCTGGGGGTCGGGCTCGTCGGCAGCGCCTTCTCGCTCGCCGCCTATGCCGACGCGCTCTGGCAGTTCCAGCTCTGCTTCGGGCTCGGGGTCGGCCTCGGCACCGCGTGCCTCGGCAACGTGCCGAACGGGACGCTTCTCTCGAGATGGTTCCGCAGCCGCCTCACCTTCGTCACGAGCATCGCCTTCTCGGCCTTCGGATTCGGCATTCTCGCGATCGTTCCGCTGGCGCAGGTGCTGAACGACCGGCTGGGCTGGCGCGGCGCCTATGCGACGCTGGGCGCGGGGGCGCTCCTCCTCCTCGTGCCGCTGTTCCTCCTGCCCTGGCGCCGCATCGCCGCGGGCGCCCCCGAGCTCGCGGGAACCGGGACCGAGGGGGCCGGGAATCTCCGCTCGCGGAGCCTTCCGTCGGCCTTGGTCCATGCCGCGTTCTGGGGCCTCTTCTTCGTCTATTTCTTCACCAGCTCGGCCATGTTCGCCATCGTGCCGCAGGTCGTGGCGTATCTCGTCGAAGCCGGGTTCGCGCCGCTCGAGGCGGCGACCGCCTGGGGCTTCAGCGGCATGCTCCTGCCGCTCGGCATGATCGTGATCGGCTGGCTCGACGGGGTGATCGGCCGGCGCGGCTCGGTGCTCGTCAGCTACGGCCTCTCCCTCGCGGGGATCGTCTTCCTCTGGCTCCTCGGGCATTTCCCGAACGTGTGGCTGCTCGGCGCCTTCATCGCGTGCTTCGGCGGGATGCTCGGCTCGCGCGGGCCGCTCGTCTCGAGCATCGCGATGCGGGTCTTCAGCGGCCCCGCCAAGGCGACGATCTTCGGCGCCATCGGGATCGGCAACGGGTTCGGCTCCGCGCTCGGCGCCTGGGTCGGCGGCCTTCTTCACGACTGGACGGGCGCCTACGACGCGGTGATCGCCTTCGCCGGCGCCAGCGTCGTCCTGGCCGTTCTTCCCTTCTTCCTCGTTCGCGAGCTGCGCGGGTGACGCCAATTTCCGGTGTAAGCTCGGGGCGATGAGCTCTTCCGTCGCGCGATACATCGTCGACGCGCTCACGGCCGCGGGCATCGACCGCGCCTTCTGCGTGCCCGGCGAGAGCTATCTGCCGCTCCTCGACGCGCTGCACGGTCACGAGCGGATCGATCTTGTCACGTGCCGGCACGAGGCCGGCGCCGGCTTCATGGCGATCGCCGACGCGCGGCTCACGGGCCGGCCGGGAATCGTCATGGCGAGCCGGGGGCCGGGTGCCTGCAACGCCGCGATCGCCGTCCACACGGCGCAGCAGGACGCAGCGCCCCTTCTCCTCCTCGTCGGCCAGGTCGAGCGCAAGGACCTCCGCCGCGGGTCGTTCCAGGAGATCGACTACGCGGCGATGTACGGCAGCATCGCGAAATGGGTCGCCGAGCCGCGCGATCCTGCGCTCGTCCCGGAGACGATGCAGCGGGCGCTCCGGATCGCGACGGCAGGTGTGCCGGGCCCGGTCGTGATCGCGCTTCCCGAAGACCTTCTCGACGAGAGGCTCGAGGCGGCAAGGCCGGCGCCGCCGGCAAGGAGCGAGCCGGCGCCGACGCAGGAGACCGTCGCGACGATCGCGGCCTTGCTCGGCCGGGCCGAGCGGCCGCTCGCCATTGCGGGGCACGGTCTCGAGGGCGAGGGCGGGCGCGCCGCCCTTCTCCGCTTCGCGGAGCGCTTCCATTGCCCGGTCGCCGTGAGCTTCCGCCGTCACGACCTCTTCCCCAACGATCATCCGCTCTACGCGGGCGATCTCGGGCTCGCCAACCCGGCGCGCCAGATGGACGCGTTCCATGATGCCGACCTCGTGCTCGCGCTCGGCACGCGGCTCGGCGACATCACGACGCAGAACTACACCTTTCCGACGCCGCCGCGGCCGCGGCAGACGCTCGTCCACGCCTGCGCCGATCCGCTCGTGCCGGGAGCGCATTTCGCCGCCGACGTCGCAGCCGTGTGCGACGTACCCCGGCTCATCGCAGAGCTTCTCGCGCAGGAGCCCGGGCCTTTGCCGCCTGGGCGCCATGCCTGGGCCGAGCGACTTGCCGCGCTCCGGCGCGAGATCGCGGGCAGGATCGAGGACCCGGCGATGGACGCCCTCGTCGCCGAGATCGCCAAGCGGCTCCCCGACAACGCGATCGTCACGGCCGATGCCGGCAGCTTCGCCCGGCCTCTTTATCGGAGCGTCCCCTTCCGCCCGCCGCAGCGGCTGCTCGCGCCGATCTCCGGCGCAATGGGATTCGGCATCCCGGCCGCGGTCGCCGCGGCGATGCGGCACAAGGAACGGCGCGTCGTCGCCTTCGTCGGCGACGGCGGCTTTCTCATGACCGGAGGCGAGCTCGCCGTCGCGCTCGAGCGCCGGCTCGACCTCATGGTCGTGCTTTCGAACAACTCGAGCTACGGCTCGATCCGCATCCACCAGGAGCGCCTCTATCCGGGCCGGCTCTCCGGCACCACGCTCGTCAACCCCGATTTCCGCAGGATCGCCGAGGCCTACGGCGCCGCCTATCACCGGGTCGACGGCGCTTTGCCGCGCGACGCGTTCGGCCGGGGCCTCGTCTTCCTCGAGCTCGTGCACTAACCGTCGTAGCCGCAGAGCCGGAGCGCCTCCAGCATGTGCGGAGGCGGCGGCGCCTCGACGCGGATCGGGTCCCGGCTCGGATAGAGCGGCAGGGTGACTGCGCGTGCGTGAAGATGGAGCGGCACCTTGCGCTGCGCCCCGTAGGCGAGATCGCCCAGCACCGGGCAGCCGAGCTCGGCGCAATGGACCCGGATCTGGTGCGTGCGCCCGGTCTTCGGCCGCAGCTCGAGCCAGAAGAGCCCCGGAGCGGAGCCGAGCGTGCGGTAGAGCGTGACCGCGCTCTGGCCGCCCTCGCCTGGAACGACCTTCCAGCCGGTGCCCCGCGTCTCCTTCCGGAGCGGCAGGTCGATCGTTCCCCCCGGATTAGGAGGCGCGCCCTCCACCACCGCCCAGTAGACTTTCTCCACGCGCCCCTCGGCGAACAGGCGGCCGAGCTTCCGGAGCGCCTTCGGATGGCGGCCGAGCACGAGGCAGCCGCTCGTGTCGCGGTCGAGCCGATGCGCGAGCGCGGGCGGGCGGGGCAGGCCGAAGCGGAGCGCGCCGAACAGCCGCTCGAGATTAGGCCCGCCGCCGGGCCCGGCATGGACCGGAATGCCCGCCGGCTTGTCGAGGACGAGCATCAGCGCGTCTTTATAGAGCACGCGGCCGGCGAGAGATTCGGGCGTCGGGGCGGAGCACATCGGGCGGGTCGCGGCGCCCTTATGCCACGCCGACGCCGGGAAAGGGCAGAGCCCGCCCCGCGATCGGGCCTCTAGTGGGACATCAGGACCGGCAGCGTCATCGAGGCGAGAATGTCGCGGGTGACGCCGCCGAGGATCATTTCGCGCAGACGTGCGTGGCCGTAGCACCCCATCACGAGAAGGTCGGCGCCGAGATCGGCCGCGCGGGACAGGATGACGTCCGCCACGGGCGTGCCGCCTTCAGTGAAGGCCCGGTCGACGGTGGCGCTGACCCCGTGCCGCGACAGGTGCACGGCGAGATCGTCCCCGGGAGCCTCGCCTTCGCTGTCGGGATCGGGGTCGACGACGAGGATGGTCGCCTTGCCGGCCGCCTCGAGCAGAGGCAGGGCGTCGTGCACGGCGCGCGATGCCTCCCGCGAAGGCTTCCAGGCGATGAGCGGGTTCTCGCCGACCTGCGGGAAGCGACCGACCGCGGGGACGACCAGGACCGGCCGGCCCGAGAGGAAGGCGACATCCTCCGGCAGCACCGGCGTCGCTGCGCCTGCCGTCGCCTGGCCGACGATCGAGAGGTCGGCGGCGCGGGCATGGATGGCCGCGCGGTCCGGCACCGCGCTGCGTTCGACGCGCCAGCCATGGCGCAGGCCTTCGCGCCGCATCGCCTCGAGAAAGAGCGCCTCCGCTGCCGCGGCGGCCTTGTTCGAGATCTCCTCTTCGGCCGAGAGGATCTCGTCGACCACGACCCCGTCGAGCGCGGGCGGGATCGAGAGGGGGCGATAGATGTGGATGCCAGTGAGGTGCGCGTCGTGGCGGCGGGCGAGCTGCGCGGCGACCTCGATCCGCGCCGCCGCGTCCGGCCTGTCGTCGACGAAAACGAGCAGGTTCTTCAGGCTCATCGCCGGCCTCCTCAGCCCCGTTGCAACGTTCCGCTGGCTTCGAGCTCCTCGAAGCACGACTCCGGGCGGCAGCTGCGCACAGTATCGCAGTCGATGGGCTTGCACGTAAGGACCAGCTTCGGGGCGTGCCCGGCCAACTCGAAGCTCGCCTGCAGCTCCGTGTCCGCGAGACGCGCGTGGATGGCGCTGCACCGGTGCGAGCGGGCGAGCACCTCGACCGCGGCGACGAGCGCCCCGGCGGCCTTCCGGTTCTCCGTGAGGCCCATGGCGATCGCGTGCTCGACCAGGAGACGGCGCCCGGCCAAGCGGCAGATCGCGAGCCCCACGATGTAACCGTGACCGTTCCGGACCTGAACCACTTCCCGGCGACGCGCGAGATCCCGCCACTCTTCGAGGGTCAGGCCTGGAATCATCAATGCGGCCACGGGAAATGCCTGATCCGTATCGGCCGGCTCGAGCGCACCGCTTTCCAGCAACATCGGCGAAGTTGGCAAATATGTCTCACCCGTCGTCGTTGACCTGGATCAAAGGCAGAACTCATATGGCGGCACGATGAAGATCCATCGGCTGACGAGCCCGTTGCCCGAGCCGAAGCCGGCGCCGCCGGGAAACGACAACCCTTGCGCCGCCTGCAACGTGCGCGTTCTCTCGCTGTGCGATGCGCTGGACGAGCAAGACCTGCCGCGGCTCGCTGCGATCTCGAGCAGCATGACGGTGCGGCCGCACCAGATCCTCGTCGCCGAGGGCGACAACGCCGACTACCTCTTCAACATCACCGACGGGACGGTAAAGCTCTACAAGCTCCTTCCGGACGGCCGCCAGCAGATCACCGGCTTTCTCTTTCCAGGCGATTTCCTCGGCCTTGCCGCCGCCGGGCGCTACGCCTACAGCGCCGAGGCGATCACCAAGGTCACGTTCTGCCGGTTCGACCGCAGAAAGCTCGACAAGCTGCTCGACGACTTTCCGAAGCTCGAGCGCCGACTTCTCGGCATCGCCTCGAACGAGCTCGCCGAGGCGCAGGACCAGATGCTGCTGCTCGGCCGCAAGACGGCGAGAGAAAAGCTCGCCTCCTTCCTCCTGATGATGGCGCGCCGCAGCGGCCTTCCCGGCACGCCCGAGCAACCGCTCGAGCTGCCGATGACGCGAACCGAGATCGCCGACTATCTCGGCCTTACGATCGAGACGGTGAGCCGGGTGCTGACCCAGTTCCGAAAGGAGAGGCTGCTCGCGATGCCTGCCCTCGACCGGATCGTCCTTCTCGATCGCCCCGCCCTCGAGCGGCTCGCCGGCACGGTCTGATCCAGATCAAGGCCGGTCTTCGCCGGATCGGCTAGCAAGCGATCATGCTGATCCTTGCCTTCGCGGCGCTCGTGCTCACGGCCGGGCCCGCGCTCGCCGCCGGCGACGCCGACGCGGGTCGCGCCATCGCACAACGCTGGTGCACCGCTTGCCACGACAGGAGCGACGCGGTCCCGACCCTCCGCGAGGCGGTGAACCGCCCGGACCAGGATAGCGGCGTCCTGGAGGCTTGGCTCACCGCCCCCCATCCTCCGATGCCGGATCTCTCGCTCTCGCGGCGCGAGATAGACGACCTCGTCGCGTATCTCGCCACGCTTCAAGAACGCCGCTGACCCACGATGCACGCTCATCTTCACCAAGTCGCCGCCGGCGACGCTATCGCGCTCGCCCTCTTCCTCACGGGACTCGTCGGCGGAATCGGCCACTGCACGACGATGTGCGGGCCCTTCGTCCTGGCGCAAATCCGTCCCGAGACGCCGGGTCCTGTCCTCGAGCGGCTCGCCGGCTGGCTCTTGCTGCCTTTCCAGCTCGGGCGGGCCACCACTTACGCGGGTCTCGGCGCTGTTGCCGGCACCTTCGGCGGGCAGATCGTCTCGTTGAGCGGCTACCGGTCCGTGCTCGACGGGCTGCTTCTCCTCGGCGCCGCGCTTTTCCTCGCCCAGGCACTTCGAATCGGCACCGGCGGCAAGATTGCCGGGCGGTTCGGCGCCTGGCTCGGCCGGCTCGCCGTTCCCTTGCTCGACAAGCCGAGCGGCCTGCGCGGCTACGGGCTCGGCCTCGCCCTCGGCTTCCTTCCGTGCGGGTTCCTCTATGCCGCGATCGCCGCCGCGGCGGCGACCGGAAGCGCGCCGGCGGCCGCGCTCGCGATGGGCGCTTTCGCCGCCGGAACGAGCGCCAGCCTCGTCGCAGTCGCCGTCGCCGGACGCGCCGTCGCCCTCCGGTGGCGACCGATTGCCGCACGTCTGGCAGTGCCGCTCTACGTGATGAACGCGGCCGTCCTGAGCGGGCTCGTCTTCCTCAAGTGATCCGACGCTGCTTGACCTGAATCAAAGAATTCCGGGCTTGGCGGCCGCACCTATCCGCCGATTGAAATTAGAGGGCTTCGAATGAATGCCGCTGTCCTGACCGCGCCGACAAGGCGCGAGCCCTACAACGAAGAGATCGTCCGCGCCTTCATGATCGCGACGATGTTCTGGGGCGTCGCCGCATTCGCCGCCGGCGTGTACATCGCGCTCCAGCTCGCCTTCCCGCAGCTCAATCTCGGGCTCGAGTGGACGACCTTCGGCCGTCTGCGGCCGCTGCATACGTCGGCGGCGATTTTCGCATTCGGCGGAAACGCGCTCCTCGGCACCTCGTTCCACGTGGTCCAGCGCACCTGCCGCGCCCGCCTCTTCGGCGGCGACGCGGCGGCCTGGTTCGTGTTCTGGGGCTACAACTTCTTCATCGTGATGGCGGCGCTCGGCTACCTCCTGGGCATCACGCAATCGCGCGAGTACGCCGAGCCCGAGTGGTACCTCGACCTGTGGCTGACGCTCGTCTGGGTCGTCTACCTCGTGATCTTCGGCGGCACGCTGATCAAGCGCGAGGAGCCGCACATCTACGTGGCGAACTGGTTCTACCTCGCCTTCATCGTGACCATCGCGATGCTTCACATCGTGAACAACCTCGCGGTGCCGATCTCGCCCTTCTCGGCCAGGAGCTACTCGCTGTTCGCCGGAGTGCAGGACGCGCTGACGCAGTGGTGGTACGGTCACAACGCGGTCGGGTTCTTCCTCACCGCCGGCTTCCTCGGGATGATGTACTACTTCGTCCCGAAGCAGGCGGACCGTCCGGTCTATTCCTACCGCCTCTCGATCATCCACTTCTGGGCCCTCATCTTCCTCTACATCTGGGCGGGGCCGCATCACCTCCACTACACGGCGCTGCCCGACTGGGCGCAGACGCTCGGCATGGTGTTCTCGGTCATGCTCTGGATGCCCTCCTGGGGCGGCATGATCAACGGTCTCATGACGCTCTCGGGCGCCTGGGACAAGCTGCGCACCGATCCCGCGCTGCGCTTCTCGATCACCGCCGTCGGCTTCTACGGCATGTCGACCTTCGAAGGGCCGCTCATGTCGATCAAGGCGGTGAACGGGCTCAGCCACTACACCGACTGGACCATCGGGCACGTGCATTCCGGCGCGCTCGGCTGGGTCGCCTTCGTGACCTTCGGCGCCGTCTACTACCTGTTCCCGGTGCTCTGGAAGCGCGAACGGCTCTACTCGGTGCGGCTCGTCGGCGTCCACTTCTGGACCGCGACGATCGGCATCGTCCTCTACATCACCTCGATGTGGGTCGCCGGCATCATGCAGGGCCTGATGTGGCGCGCCTACGACCAGCTCGGCTTCCTCCAGTACTCGTTCGTCGAGACGGTCGCGGCGATGTACCCCTTCTATCTGGTCCGCGCGCTGGGCGGCCTCTGCTTCCTCGCCGGCGCGCTCGTCATGGTCTGGAACCTGTGGAAGACGGCGCGCGGAGAGCTTCGCGACGAGCCGGCCATCGTGCCGCGCGTCGCCCGGCTCGCGGCGGCCGTGCCTCAGGCCGCCCGGTAAGGAGTTCCGGCGATGAAACTCAGCCACGCACTCATCGAGCGCAACTCGCTCCTCCTTCTCGTGCTGATCCTGATCACCGTTTCGATCGGCGGCATCGTGGAGATCGTGCCGCTGTTCACGATCGAGACGACGATCGAGCGTGTCGAGGGGGTTCGTCCCTACTCGCCGCTGGAGCTCGCCGGACGCGACATCTACATCCGCGAGGGCTGCTACGTCTGCCACAGCCAGCAGGTCCGTCCGCTCAAGGACGAGGCCGAGCGCTACGGGCACTACAGCCTCGCCGCCGAGAGCATGTACGACCATCCCTTCCAGTGGGGGTCGAAACGCACCGGCCCGGATCTCGCGCGGGTGGGCGGGAAGTACTCGAACGAGTGGCACGTCGCGCATCTGATCGATCCGCGCGACGTCGTCCCCGAATCGATCATGCCGCCCTACGCCTTCCTCGCCGAGCGCACGCTCAAGGCGAAGGATATCGCGCTTCACCTCGAGGCCAACCGCCGGGTCGGCGTTCCTTACACCGACGAGATGATCAAGGCGGCGAAGGAGGATCTGCAGGCGCAGGCCGATCCGAACGCCGATACTTCAGCGCTGCTCGCCCGCTACCCGGGGGCGACGATCGTCACGCCGACGCGCGGGCCGGGCACGATCACCGAGATGGACGCGCTCGTCGCCTACCTCCAGGTGCTCGGCACGCAGGTCAAGTTCCGCGACCTTCCGGCCGCGGCGCTCAAGCAGTGAGGCGGCGATGAGCTGGTTCGAGATCGCGATGGAGCTCCGTCCCTGGATGCTCGTCGCCATGTGCCTCCTCTTCCTCCTCCTCGCCGGGCGTGCGCTCGCGCCCGGCCGTCGCGCCCGGCTCGAGGATGCCGCACGCATCCCGCTGCGCGACGACCGCTGACATCGGAGACAAGGAATGCCGACCAAGGTCGAAAAAGACGCCATCACCGGCACCATGACCACCGGCCACGAGTGGGACGGGATCAAGGAGCTCGACACGCCGCTGCCGAAGTGGTGGCTCTACGTCTTTTACGCGACGATCGCCTTCTCCGCGCTCTGGGTCGTGCTCTATCCGGCCGTGCCGTTCGTGAACAGCCATACCACCGGCATCCTCGGGCAGACCAACCGCGACGACCTCGCCAAGGCTCTGGCGACGCCGGACCCGCGCCAGGCCGAGTACCGCGCCCGGATCGAGACGGCGTCGCTCGACGAGATCCGCTCGGACGCGTCCCTTCTCGCCTTCGCGATGGCGGGCGGAAAGGCGGCATTCAACGAGAACTGCGTCGCCTGCCACAGGGCGGGCGGGGCTGGCGCCAAGGGCTACCCGAACCTCGCGGACGACGACTGGCTCTGGGGCGGCAGTCTCGAAACCATTCATCAGACCGTGCAGCACGGAATCCGCAACCCCGACCCCGACTCGCGCCAGTCCGAGATGCCGAAATTCGGCGAGGGGATGCTCACCGCGGCACAGATCGCCGACGTCGCGGACTATGTCCTCAGCCTCAACGGCGAGACGCCCTCGGCCGAGGCGGTAATGCGCGGCAAGGCCGTCTTCGCCGAGAACTGCGTCGCCTGCCACGGCGAAAATGCCGAAGGCAACCGCGAGCTCGGCGCGCCGAAGCTGAAAAACCACATCTTCGTCTACGGCGGCGACCGGGCGACGCTGGTGCAGACCATCACCGGCGGGCGCGGCGGAAGCATGCCGTCCTGGAAGGATCGTCTCGACCCGGCGACGATCAAGATGCTCGCCGTCTACGTCCACCAGCTCGGGGGCGGCGAGTAGCAGGTCATGGCGGAATCCCTGCATTCAAACGGCGCGGGACCGGTCCCGCGTATTCATGGGCCGCCGGTCCTTCCCGACCGCGGCGCGGTGGGCCGGCATTCTTCCGGCCGAGACGATAGAGCCGGCCGAAACCCATGACCTTCATCGCCAAGAAGCCCCCTGTCGCGGAGCCGTCTCCGCTCTATGCGACGCGGCAGAAGATCTACCCGCGGCGCGTGCGGGGGCCGTGGCGTCGTCTGAAATGGGGCGTCCTCGGCTTCTGTCTCGCCCTCTACTACCTCCTGCCGTGGCTGCGCTGGGATCGCGGCTTCGGCCGGCCCTCGCAGGCGCTGCTGATCGACCTGCCGAACCGGCGCGGCTACTTCTTCAACATCGAGATCTGGCCGCAGGAGGTGATCTATCTCACCGGGATCCTGATCCTCGCGGCGATCGGCCTCTTCTTCGTGACGAGCCTGTTCGGCCGGCTCTGGTGCGGCTACGCGTGTCCGCAGACGGTGTGGACCGACCTCTTCATGCTGGCCGAGCGCATCATCGAGGGCGATCGCCACGAGCGGATGAAGCTGGACAGGGAGAAGCTCTCGCTCCGGAAGGCGGCGATCAAGGGGACCAAGCACGCGGTCTGGCTCTTAATCGCCTTCGCCACGGGCGGCGCCTGGGTCATGTACTTCGCCGACGCGCCGACCGTCACACGCCAGTTCTTCCTCGGCGAAGCGTCCGTCTTCGTCTACGGGTTCGTCGGGCTGCTCACGACCACGACCTACCTCCTCGCGGGCTGGGCGCGCGAGCAGGTCTGCACCTACATGTGCCCTTGGCCGCGCTTCCAGGCGTCGATGGTCGACGAGCACACGCTCATGGTGACCTATCGCGGCTGGCGCGGCGAGCCGCGCGGAAAGCTCAAGAAGGGCGAGCCGCGCGACGAACGCGGCGACTGCATCGACTGCCGCGCCTGCGTCCAGGTATGCCCCACCGGCATCGACATCCGGGACGGGCTGCAGCTCGAGTGCATCAATTGCGGCCTCTGCATCGACAGCTGCAACGAGATCATGCGGAAGGTCGGGTTCGAGCGCGGCCTCATCGCTTTCGACACGCTGGCGAACCTCGCGGCCCGCGAGCGCGGGGAGAAGGTGAGCTGGAAGTTCCTGCGCCCGCGCACCATCGCCTACGCCGCGATGCTGACGGCGATCGCGTTCATGATGGCTGCGGCGCTCTGGAACCGTTCCACGCTCACTCCGAGCGTGCTCGCCGAACGCTCGCCGCTCTACGTCGCGCTCTCCGACGGCTCCATCCGCAACAGCTTCACCCTGAAGCTCGCGAACAAGCAGGCCGCGCCCCGCCTCGTCCAGGTCGCCGGCGTGGGTCCGGAGGGGGCGAGGCTGTCGATCTCTGGGGTCGACTCGCACGAGGTCGCTCTCACGGACGGGCTCGACGTCCTCGTTCCAGCCGACGCGGTCGGAACCTGGCGCGTCTTCATCCGCACGCCGAAAGGAGCGGTTTCCGGCGAGGCA
>JADGGZ010000345.1 GCA_019689675.1 Rhodospirillales bacterium
GCCGCCGTCATGGTCGTCAACGGCAAGGTCACCTTCAAGACGACCGGCGGCAGCGCCGCCCCCGAGCCGCAGCCCGCGTCCGAACCGCAACCGGACCCTGTCCACGCCTTCTCGCTGCCCGTCAGCAAGGCGGCGACGACGACGCGGAACGGCAGCGACGGCAACGACACGATCGTCGGCACCGCGGGTCACGACCATCTCGACGGGAAGGCGGGGGCCGACAAGATGTCCGGCGGGGCGGGCGACGACACCTATGTCGTAGACAGCGCCGGCGGCGACGTCATCACCGAGGCCGCCAACGCCGGGATCGACACTGCGATCGTTTGGGCGAAAGAGTACACCCTCGCCGCCAACGTCGAGAACATGGAGCTGAGAGGCGGCTTCGGACACAAGGTGTCCGGCAATGCGCTCGACAATCTGATCATCGGCGGCAGCTACGCCGACACGATCGACGGCGGCGCCGGCCGGGATATTCTCGTCGGCGGCATCGGTGCCGACACTCTCAAGGGCGGCGCCGGCACCGATATGTTCGTGTACAACTCGATCGCCGAGAAGGGCGACGTGATCAAGGACTTCACCGTCGGCGAGGATCTCCTCGATTTGCGCGGGCTCATGTCCGAGATCCACGAGTTCGGCCAGAATCCGTTCGAGAGCGGCCGCATCAAGTTCGTCGCGGAGGGCGATGGGACCGCCGTGATGATCGATGCCGACCACGACCCGTCCACCGCGATGGAGAAGCTCGTCGTGCTGGAGCACGTCCTTCCCTCTGCGCTCAAGGCGACCGACGTCGTCTGGGCGTGAGGGCTTCAGGATAGTCGCGAGAGGGGCGCCCCGCCGTGGCGCCCCTCTTTCTTTCTCCTCTCACCCGGGCGCACGTTTCAGTCGTTCGTCGCAACGCCCGGAAGGTAGCCGTACCAGCCCGAGCACTGCTTCCAGCACCGCTCCGGCGCGGCCGAGAGCCGTACCGAAGCGCAGCTCTTGTCGGTTAGCACGTTCAAGTAGCAGACCTGATAAGTCGCCTTCGGCTTCGCGGCACGATCCCCGCCGTCGGTCGGTTGCCGCAAGACGTATCTCGAGGTGACGCGCAACGGCGGCTCGAGGCGTCCCGGACGCAGTATCAGGACGCCCTCGATCGTGTCGTCACGCCGCGACTGTCGGACCACGTCGGTCTGGCCTCCAGCCACTCCATAGCGCGTCATTTTCTCTGTCTCGGGGTCGACGCAGAACTTCACCCTCGCCCGGTCTCTCCCGACAGTCGCGGAATGACACAGCTCCGCCGCTTCGCCGCTGCTCGCTGCGAGGCCGCTGCCGAGCGCGATGACGACGGCAGCAGCCCCCATAAACGCCTTCGCCCTGCCTCCTCTCGCCGAGATTCGGGACGGCCCCCTCATAGGTTTGGAACCCAAACAGACCGGAGGCGGCGTTTGGTCCTCCCGAAAAGGAAGGCGCGCTGCGCCGGGTTCATCGCAAGGAGAAACACAGGAGGGATCACGACTGCCGCCCAGACGATCGACCACGCGGCGAGCTCCGCGATGCCGACGCCGCGGCCGCGCGGGATGAGGAACGCTGCAACGGCGAGGCTGACCGCGAAGGCGATCGCGCCGACCGAAAAGCTCCGCAGCCAGTGCCGCCAAGCGCTGAACCCGAATTTCCGCTCCACGACGAGCTGGAGGTAGACGGTGAAGGCGAGAAACTCGGTCACCGTGAAAGCGGCGGCCGCGCCTGCAACGCCGAAGGCCGGCACCAGCGCCGCGCAGAGAGCGAGCCCGCCGAAGGCCTGGAAGCTCCATGCCGTGGCGCACGGCCGGGCATCATTCGTATACCGCAACAGCATCACCGCCGCCTGGCCCGGCGCCGCGAGATAGATCCCGAGGAGGAACGCCCCGAGAAGCGCGGGATCGGGCTCCACGACGCCCCGCGTCCAGATCGAGATGAACGGTGCGCTGAGAGGGATGCTGATCCCGGCGAGCAGGCCGACAAGAGCGGCGACGATCCGGCCCGTGTCGTCATAGAGCCGCGCGCAGGTCGCGAGGTCGCCCCGTGCGAGGTGCCGGGCCATCTCGATCCCGCCGCCGACCGCGAACTGATTCGCGGCTTGGCGGGCAAGCCCGGTGAAGGTCCGATAGACCGTGTAGCTGATGACGACCGTGGCGCCCACGCCCAGCGCGCCGAGCAACAGCACGGTCCCGTGCTGGACGAGGGCGAGCGACAGCGGAAACGTGAAATAAAGGAGCGAGGTCGGCGTGAGCTCGCGCAGCTCGGAAATGGTCGGGACGGCCACGCGCAGGCGAAGCATCGGGTACCGCGACACGAGATCGATGACGAGGCCGGCGGAGAAGACGAATGGCACGACGAGATACGTGAGCGCGACGACCCAGGGCGGCTGCCGCAGAAGCAGCGCGACGGCAACGCTCCCGATCTGCAGAGCATTATACAGCGCGAACGCGCATTCGCCGCGATTGAACTCGTCGTAGGCGCGGTAAAGCGTCTTCAGAACCTGCTCGGCGATGAAGACCGTCATCGGAAGGATCATCAGCAGAAGCAGCTTCCCGACGTCGCTCGCGTCGTCGAGCCGGCCGACGTGGAGGAGCGAGCGGACGTCGAGCGCGAAAACGCCCGCGCTCACCGCTGCCGTCAGCGCTGCTCCGATGACGAGCGCGCAGAAGACGCCGATCGCGACCTGGCGATTCACCTCATCGTTCTCGCCGCGCGCGGCATGGCGCAGGAAAACATTGCCGAAATAGTGCTCGGTGCCGAAGTTGCACAGCCCGACGAAGGCGACGATCGCATAGATCACCAGCCAGTCGCGGTAGAGATCGGCGCCCCATGCCGCAAGAAAGAGCGGGACGAGCAGGATCTGCTCGCCAATCCGGATCGCCTGATTGAGAAGCTGGTAGGCGTAATTGCCGAGAAGGCGGCGGCTGAGCCCCTTGCGCGCCGACGAAGCCGTCGGTCGTTGGGCGGCCTCGAC
>JADGGZ010000070.1 GCA_019689675.1 Rhodospirillales bacterium
GGCGGCGAGGGAGCCGAGGCTAGTGCCCGAGGATCTGGCCGAGGAAGAGGCGGGTGCGCTCGCTCTTCGGATTGGCGAAGAACTCCTTCGGCGGCGCCATCTCGACGATCTCGCCGCGGTCCATGAAGACGACGTTGTCGGCGACGGTGCGGGCGAACCCCATCTCGTGCGTCACCACCATCATCGTCATGCCCTCCTCGGCGAGCTCGACCATGACGTCGAGCACCTCTTTGATCATCTCGGGATCGAGCGCCGAGGTCGGCTCGTCGAACAGCATCACCTCGGGCTTCATGCAGAGCGCGCGGGCGATCGCGACGCGCTGCTGCTGCCCGCCCGAGAGCTGGCCCGGGTACTTCCCCGCCTGCTCGGGAATCTTGACCCGCTGGAGGAAGTACATCGCCGTCTCCTCCGCCTCCTTCTTCGGAAGCTTGCGGACCCAGATCGGCGCGAGCGTGAGGTTCTCGAGCACCGTGAGATGCGGGAAGAGGTTGAACGACTGGAACACCATGCCGACCTCGCGGCGGATCGCGTCGATGTTCTTGACGTCGTTCGTGAGCTCGGTGCCGTTGACGATGATCTGCCCGCGCTGGTGCTCCTCGAGCCGGTTGATGCAGCGGATCATGGTCGACTTGCCGGAGCCGGAGGGCCCGCACACGACGACGCGCTCGCCCTTCTCGACGGAGAGGTTGATGTTCCTGAGGACGTGGAACTCGCCGTACCATTTGTGGACGCCGCGCAGCTCGATCATCGGCCGGGCGGCGGCGGTGTCGGCGGGCGCGGCCATCGCCATCAGCGTCTCCTTCCCTTGTTGAGATCGGCCTCGAGCCACTGGCTGTACTTCGACATGAACCAGCAGAAGGCCCAGTAGATCGCGGCGACGAAGAGATAGGCCTCGGTCGCGAAGCCGCGCCAGTTGGGGTCCGTCATCGCCGCGTTCGCCAGCATCAGAAGGTCGAAGAGGCCGATGATGATGACGAGCGCGGTGTCCTTGAAGGTGCCGATGAAAGTGTTGACGAGCGCCGGGATCACGACTGTGAGCGCCTGCGGCAGGATGATGAGCCGCGTCTTCTGCCAGTAGCCGAGCCCGAGCGCGTCGGCGGCCTCGTACTGGCCGCGCGGGATCGACTGGAGGCCGCCGCGGATCACCTCCGCGAGATAGGCGGCGGCGAAGAGGATGATCGCGACCTGCGCCCGGAGCAGCTTGTCGATGGTGATGCCGGGCGGCAGGAAGAGCGGCAGCATCACCGTCGCCATGAAGAGGAGCGTGACGAGCGGGACGCCGCGGATGAGCTCGATATAGGCGACGCACACCGCGCGCACCGCCGGCATGTGGCTCCGCCGCCCGAGCGCGAGCACGATCGCGAGCGGGAACGCGCCCGCCATGCCGATGACGGCGAGGATCAGCGTCAGCGGCAGCCCGTTCCAGAGCGAGGTGTCGACATAGGTCATGCCGAAAACGCCGCCCCACATCAGAAGGGCGTTGAGGGCGAGCCCCGCGGCCCAGATCGCGAGGAGGGGCATGCCCCACAGGCGGCGGTCGCAGCTCGCCAGGAAGAGGGCGACGAACACGACGCAGACGATGAGCGGCCGCCAGTGCTCCTCGTAGGGGAAGCGGCCGAAGAGGATGAAGCGCCATTTCTCGCCGATCGCCGCCCAGCAGGCGCCGCCGGCGGCCGCCATGCATTCGCGCCCGTTCGCCGCCTGCCACGTCGCGTCGACGAGGAGCCAATCGACCGCCTTCGGGACCGTGACGGCGAGGAAATAGAGCGCGATGAGCGTCAGGATCGAGTTCCAGACGCTCGAGAAGAGATTGGCGCGGAGCCAGCCGATGACCCCGGTCGAGCTCGCCGGGGGCTTCAGCGGCTCGGAAGGGGCGAGACGGCTTTCGGCGAGGTCGGCCATCTCAGCGCTCCACCAGCGCGACCCAGCGGTTGTACCAGTTCATGAAGAGCGAGATCGACAGGCTGATCGTCAGATAGATCGCCATGATGAGGGCGATGCCCTCCACCGCCTGGCCCGTCTGGTTGATCGTCGTGTTGGCGATCGAGACGAGATCCGGGAAGCCGATCACGATCGCGAGCGAGGAGTTCTTCGTGATGTTGAGGTACTGGCTCGTCATCGGCGGCACGATGATGCGGAGCGCCTGCGGCAGGATGACGAGCCGCAGCGCCTGCGTGCGCGAGAGGCCGAGCGCCCCCGCCGCCTCGGTCTGCCCCCACGGCACCGCCTGCACCCCGCCGCGGACGATCTCGCCGATGAAGGCCGCGGTGTAGACGACGAGGCCGACGAGGAGGGCGGTGAACTCGGGCGTCACGCTGGCGCCGCCGGCGAAGTTGAAGCCCTTGAGCTCGGGCTTGCTCCAGGTGAGCGGGGCGCCGGCGAGGAGGAAGACGACGAGGGGCAGGCCGACGATCAGGCCGATGCCGGTCCAGATCGTCGGGAAGGGCTGGCCGGTCTCCGCCTGCCGGCGCTTCGCCCAGCGCTTGACGCCGATCGTGGCGGCGATGCCGACGAGGAGCGCCGCCCCCATCCAGAGATAGACGGGATCGTGCACCGGCACCGGATAGACGAGGCCGCGGTTCGAGAGCCACACGCCGGGCATGAGGTGCCAGGCCTCGCGCGGGCCCGGCGTCGCCTCGCGCAGCCAGGACCACCAGAAGAGGAGCTGCAGCGGCAGCGGGATGTTGCGGAAGATCTCGACGTAGACGAGCGCCAGCTTCTTCACGAGCCAGTTGGTCGAGAGCCGGGCGATGCCGATGAAGGTGCCGAGGATCGTCGCGAAGATGATGCCGAGGATGGCGACATGCAGCGTGTTGAGCACGCCGACGAGAAAGGCGCGGCCGTAGGTGTCGGCCGGGCTGTAGGGGATGAGCGTCTCGGAGATCTCGAACGCCGCCTCGCGCCCGAGGAAGCCCCAGCCGCCGGCGATCCCCTGCCGGGCCATGTTCTCCAGCGTGTTGTGGACGAGATACCAGCCGAGCGCGATCACCGCGCCGACGATGACCACCTGGTAGAAGATGGCCCGGACATTGGGGTCGTTTACGAGCGAGGCGCGGCTCGGCCGGATGCCGTCCTGTCTGGCGTCGATCGCCATGACAATCCTCCTGCGGGAGCGATGCGGCCCCGGGGCGCCACCCCGGGGCCGCTCACACCGTCAGCGGATCGGCATCGCGTACTGGAGCCCGCCCCGGGTCCAGAGATCGTTGAGGCCGCGCTCCAGCTTCAGCGGCGAGTTCTTGCCGACGTTGCGGTCGAAGATCTCGCCGTAGTTGCCGACCTGCTTGATCGCGTTGTAGGCCCACTTCTCGTCGAGCCCGAGCGACTTGCCCATACCCGGCGTGACGCCCAGGAGGCGCTTCACGTTGGGATCGTCGCTCTTCAGCATTTCGTCGACGTTCTTCGAGGTGACGCCCTTCTCCTCGGCCTCGATGAGGGCGTAGACCGTCCACTTCACGATGTCGAACCACTCGTCGTCGCCGTGGCGCACGGCCGGGGCGAGCGGCTCCTTCGAGATGATCTCGGGGAGAATGACGTAGTCGTCGGGGTTCGGAGCCTTCGAGACGCGCGTGGCGGCGAGACCCGAGGCGTCGGTCGTGTAGGCGTCGCAGCGGCCGGAGAAGAACGCGGATTCGACCTCGTCGAGCTTCTCGATGACGACCGGCTTGAACTGCATCTTGTTGGCGCGGAAGAAGTCCGCGAGGTTGAGCTCGGTCGTGGTGCCGGGCTGCACGCAGACCGTGGCGCCGTTCAGCTCCTTGGCGCTCTTCACCCCGAGCTTCTTCGGCACCATGAAGCCCTGGCCGTCGTAGTACATCGTCGGCGCGAAGTTGAGGCCGAGCTGCGTGTCGCGCTGCAGCGTCCAGGTGGTGTTGCGCGAGAGAAGATCGACCTCGCCCGACTGCAGCGCCGTGAAGCGCTGCTGCGCCGAGAGCGGCGCGAACTTCACCTTGTTGGCGTCGCCGAGAACGGCCGCGGCGAGCGCGCGGCAGTAATCGACGTCGAGACCGGTGAACTTGCCCTGGCTGTCGGCGAGCGAGAAGCCGGCGAGCCCGGTGGACACGCCGCAAACGATCATGCCCTGGCCTTTCACCTTGTCGAGGGTCGGTCCGGCGAAGGCCGGTCCGGCGAGGAAGGCCGCGGTGACGGCGGCAGCGGCGAATACGGTACGTGGACGCATGGTCGGGCTCCCCCTGCTCTTGCTTGCCAATGGTCCTCCCAACGGCGGGAGGCCAGCTTTCCGAACGCATAGCACAGGGTCAGAAGCGGCCGCAACGCAACGGTTTCGCCATCGACGGCAGCCCACCTCGGGAAACCGGCTCGTGCGAACCCGTTCGCTTCCGTTTCGTATTGCCGAAGCCGCGCATCGCCGCGTAAGAGCGAGGGGATGAAGACGCGCTCGAAAAAGCAGGCCACGCTCCTCGCCCACGCCGGGCGCGACCCCGCGCGGCAGCACGGAATCGTCAACCCCGGCGTCTGGCACGCCTCGACGATCATCTTCCCCACGGTCGCCGAGCTCGAGGCCTCCGCGGGCAAGCGGTTCGAGAGCATCACCTACGGGCGGCACGGCACGCCGACGACCTTCGCCTTCGAGGAGGCGGTGGCGGCGCTCGAGGGCGCCGCGCGGGCCATCGCGGTGCCCTCGGGGCTGGCGGCGATCACGGCCGCCCTCCTCGGATATGTCAGGACCGGCGACCATGTCCTCATGGCCGATCACGTCTATGGGCCGGCACGCGGCTTCGCGACGTCTTTCCTGAAGCGGATGGGCGTCGAGACGACCTTCTACGATCCGATGATCGGTGCGGGGATCGCCGATTTCATCCGCGACAACACCCGCGTCGTCTACATGGAGAGCCCGGGCTCGCTCACCTTCGAGGTGCAGGACGTGCCGGCGATCGTCGCCGCGGCGAAGGCGAGGGGCGTGGCGACGCTGCTCGACAACACCTGGGCGTCGCCGGTCTTCTTCCAGCCGCTGAAGCTCGGCGTCGACGCCTCGATCATCGCCGCGACCAAGTACATCGTCGGCCATTCCGACGCGATGCTCGGCGTCATCGCCTGCACCGAGGAGAGCTGGAAGCGGATCCGCCCGGTGGTCGCCGAGCTCGGCTTCTCGGTCGGCCCCGACGATCTCTATCTCGGGCTTCGCGGGCTGCGCACGGCGATGGTCCGGATGCGCCACCACGAGCGCCAGGCGCTCGCCCTCGCGCAGTGGCTCGAAAAGCGCCCGGAGGTGCGGCGCGTGCTCCATCCCGCGCTGCCGTCCCATCCCGGGCACGCGTTCTGGAAGAGGGATTTCACGGGGTCGTCCGGACTCTTCGGGGTCGTGCTCGAGGAGGTTCCGAAGCGCGCCGTCGACGCCATGCTCGACGGAATGGAGCTTTTCGGCATGGGCTATTCCTGGGGCGGGTTCGAAAGCCTCATCCTGCCGACGCATCCCGAAAAGCTCAGGACCGCCACCACCTGGGCGCCAGGCGGGCCGACCCTCCGCATCCATGCCGGGCTCGAGGATCTCGACGACCTCATCGCCGACCTCGAGGCCGGTCTGGCGAGGCTCGACGCGGCGCGGTGACGTCGCCGGCCCGGAGGCACGCGCACGGGCATTCCCACGGCGCGCACGGGCATGCGCACGCGCCGGACCGCTTCGACCGCGCCTTCGCGATCGGCATCCTCCTCAATCTCGGCTTCGTCGCGGTCGAGGCGGGTTACGGCGTCCTGGCCGACTCGCTCGGGCTCCTCGCCGACGCGGGGCACAATTTCTCAGACGTCTTCTCTCTCGTCCTCGCCTGGGGCGGAAGCGTCCTCGCGCGACGCAGTCCCAGCGCGCGCTTTACCTACGGGCTCGGCTCCTCCTCGATTCTCGTCGCTCTGATCAACGCGATCGCGCTCCTCGTCGTGGTCGGCGCGATCTCATGGGAGGCGATCGGGCGTATCGCGGCGCCGCCGCCCGTCGCCGGCGTCACAGTGATCTGGGTGGCGGCGGCGGGGATCGTCGTCAACGGCGCCAGCGCTCTCCTGTTCGCCCGCGGCAGCCGGCACGACATCAATCTGAAGGGCGCCTTCCTCCATCTCGTCGCCGATGCGCTCGTCTCGGCAGGCGTGGTCGTCTCCGGCATCGCGATCGTCGTGACCGGATGGCTCTGGATCGACCCCGCCGTCAGCCTCGTCATCGCCGCGGTGATCGTCTGGAGCACCTGGGGACTCCTGCGGGACGCCGTCGTGATGTCGCTCGCGGCGGTGCCGCCGGGCATCGACGCCGCCGCGATCCGCGCCTATCTCGAAGGGCTGCCGGGGGTCGAGCGCATCCACGACCTCCACATCTGGCCGGTGAGCACGACCGCGACCGCGCTCACCTGTCATCTCGTGATGCCGACGCCCCCTGCCGACGACCGCTTCATCGCCGGAATCGCCGCGACGCTGCACGATCGCTTCAGGGTCGGCCATGTCACTCTCCAGGTCGAGCGCGGCGAGGCGCCCTGCGCGCTCGAGCCCGACCACATCGTCTGAGGGGCGCCGGCCGGAGGCCTGCGAGGCGTCGCAGGAATGCCCTGCCGATACCGCAATCGAGCCGCTATGCTTCCCGCCATGGACGCGCTCGAGCCCGCCATGGTCCGGATCCGCGCCGCCACCGTGGCCGACGCGGCGGCTATCGCGCGGGTGGACGTCGAGACCTGGCGCGACACCTACGCGGGGGTGCTCCCGCAGGCGATGCTGGTCGGGCTCGCGCCCGAGCAGCGGCGCCGCGGCTGGGCCCGCTACATCGTGCGTGCGCCGGGCGACGTCCTCGTCGCCACGCATCGCACGGACGGGGTGATCGGCTTTGGAAGCTGCGGCGTCCGGCGCGGTGGGCCAGTCGCGTTCGCCGGCGAGGTGTTCACCCTCTATGTCGAGCCCGGCTATCAGGGCGAGGGGGTGGGGCGCCGCCTTCTCCTTCATCTCTTCGGCCGGCTTCTCCGCCGCTCGCTGCCGTCGGCCGTCGTCTGGGTGCTGCGCGACAACCCGGCGCGCTTCTTCTACGAGCGCCTCGGGGGCAAGCTCGCGGCGAGCAAGCCGCTGATGGTCGGCGGGATCGACGTCGACGCGCTCGCTTACGGCTGGCGCGATCTCGCGGCCGTGCTCGAAGCGCAGAGCCGCGCCGGCCGTTAACCTCGCATGACCTCCGCGCCGATCGTGGTTTTCGATCGCCGCGCGCTGCGCGCCCACCGCGCCCGCGCCCGGGGCGACGATTTCCTCTTCGCCGAGATCGCCGAACGGCTCGTCGAGCGTCTCGACGAGGTGAGGCGCTCCTTCGGAACGGCGCTCGTGGTGGGCGCGCGGCGAGGGCTGCTCGCCGCCGCGCTGCGCGGACGCGAGAAGATCGAGCAGCTCGTCGACATGGATCCGTCCGAGACGCTGGTGCGCGCGGCGGGCCCGTTGCGGCTCGTCGCCGAGCCCGACCTCCTGCCGATCGCGCCCGCGAGCCTCGACGCGGTGATCGCGCTTCCATCGCTCCATTGGACCGACGACCTTCCCGGCGCGCTCGTCCAGCTCCGGCGCGCGCTGAAGCCGGACGGGCTCTTCCTCGCCGCGCTCTTCGCCGGCGAGACGCTGAAGGAGCTCCGCTCTGTGCTCATCGACGCCGAGCTCGCCGAAGAGGGCGGCGCGAGCCCGCGCGTGTCGCCCTTCGCCGATCCGCGAGACCTCGGCATGCTGCTGCAGCGTGCCGGCTTCGCGCTGCCGCTGGTCGACACCGACACGCTCGTCCTCACGTATCGCGACGCGCTCCAGCTCATGCGCGAGCTGCGTGCGCTCGGGGAGACCAACGCCGTCGCCGAGCGCCGGCGCGGCTTCACGAGGCGGGCGACGCTCGCGCGCGCGGCCGCGCTCTACGCCGAGCGCTTCGCGGATGCCGACGGACGCATCCCAGCGACATTCCAGGTCGCGTATCTCACCGCCTGGGCTCCGGCCCCCTCGCAGCCGAAGCCGCTGCGGCCGGGAAGCGCCGCGCAGCGTCTTTCGGACGCGCTCGGCGCCGAGGAGCGCGACGGATCGGGAGCGGCGCGCCGCGACCTACCCTCGCCCGACGATCCGGGCTAAAGTCCGCCTCCACAATTTTGGGGAGGAAAATTGAATGCGTAAGCTTCTGGCGCTCGGGGTCTCGGTCATCGCGCTCGGCTTCGCCGGCTCGGCGGCAGCCGAAACCTTGACGATCATGACCGGACCCCAGGGCGGGGTGTGGGTCCCGCTCGGCGGCGCGCTCAAGGCGATGTGGGAGAAGGCGATCCCCGGCACCACCATCAACACCCTGCCGGGCGCCGGCATCGCCAACGTGCGCGGCGTCGACGAAGGCAAGGCGCAGATCGGCTTCGGCAACTCGATCTCCACCGTCGACGGAATCCAGGGCAACGCGCCCTTCACGAAGAAGACCGAGAACGTCTGCCAGATGGCGACGCTCTATCCGCAGTATTTCCAGGTCGTCGCGCTCGCCGACGCCGGAATCAACTCGTTCGCCGACCTCAAGGGCAAGTCGATCGCGGTTCAGACGCGCGGCAACACGGCCGAGGTGATCACCCAGCACATCCTCCAGGCGCACGGCCTCAGCTACAAGGACATGAAGGTCAATTTCCAGGCGTCCTACAACGACGCCGTCGCGCTCATGAAGGACGGGCACGCGCAGGTCTTCACGCTCGGCACGACGATCCCGGCCTCCTCGGTCATGGATCTCGCCTCCGGGCGCGACATCAAGCTGCTGCCGGTCGACGAGGCCGGGTTCCAGGCGATGAAGAAGATCAACCCCGGCTACACGCTCAACACGATCAAGGCCGGCACCTATCCCAAGCAGGACAAGGACGTGAAGGTGATCGGCTACGCGACCCATCTCGTCGTCGGCTGCAAGGTGCCCGAACAGACGGTCTACGCGATGACCAAGGCCATGGCCAGCAACGTCGCCGACATGGCCGCGATCAACAGCGCGATGAAGTCGCTGACGCCGAAGGAGATGGCCGTCGACATCGGCGTGCCGTTCCATCCCGGCGCCGCGAAGTTCTACAAGGAGGTGGGCGCGCTCTGACGCGCCTCGCCTTAGCCGTCATCCTCCTCGTCCTCGGCGCGGCGCCCGTCGCCGCGCTCGAGCTCGAGGGGGTGCTGCGGCAGGGCTCCGTCGTGCGCGGGCGGGCGCCGCCCGGCGTCCCCGTTCTCCTCGACGGCCGCAGGCTCCCCGTGGCGCCCGACGGCCGTTTCCTTCTCGGCTTCGGGCGCGACGCGCCGGCGGAAATAGAGCTTGCGGTCGGCAACGAGCGGCATCGTCTCGCGATCGCGCCTGGCGATTTCGTGGTGCAGCGGATCGACGGGCTGCCGCCGCAGACGGTGACGCCCGATCCCGAGACGCTCCGGCGAATCCGGGCCGAGAGCGAGCGGATGAAGGCGGCGCGACGGATCGAGAGCCGGCTCGCCGACGCGTTCGGCAGCTTCGTCTGGCCGGTCGAAGGACCGCTGAGCGGGTCCTGGGGAAGCCAGCGCATCCTCAACGGCGAGCCGCGCTCGCCGCATCTCGGGGTCGACGTCGCGGCGCCGGCGGGCACTCCCGTGGTCGCGCCGGCAGGCGGCGTGGTGCGCCTCGCCGCGCCCGGCTTCGTGCTCACCGGGGGCACGGTCATTCTCGACCACGGTTACGGGCTGACGACCGTCTACGCCCATCTCGCAACCGTGAAGGTGAAGAAGGGCGATAGCGTGCGGCAGGGAGAGGAGATCGGCACGGTCGGGGCGACCGGCCGCGCCACCGGTCCGCATCTCCACTGGGGCGCGACTGTCGGCGAGGTGCCGGTCGACCCCTCGACGCTGGTGCCGCCGATGAGAAAGCCGCCGCCCGATCGCGCCGGCTGAGCCGTCGCGCGAAGGCCCGGAAGCGCCCGCGCGGGTCAGCCGGCGGAGCCTCTTTCTACAGCCGAGGCCGCCGCGAGCGCCCGGCAGACCTCTTCCGGGCGAGTGAAGTCGACGCGGGGATGGCGGAACGGGACCCACTGGAAGCGCGCGTAGAAGAGGGTTCCGGCGTGCGGCGGGCGCGCATAGTCGTGCCGAGGCAGCGGCCGCAGCGCCTCCTGCTCGACCTTGATGTGCCGGAGGTTGCCGCGCTCCGAGGCGTAAAGAGCGAGAAGCCCGCGCTTCCATGCCGCCTCCTCCTCGGAAAGAGGGAAGGCGCCGCTGCCGTCGGCGAAGGCGTTCGAGCGCACGACGCCCCCTGCGAACCCGTACTCGGCGAATTCCAGGGCGGGGCGGTCGAGGCGCGCCGCGATCCAGTTCGCGACGTCGTGGTCCTGGTGCGCCCCCTCATAGGCGGGGACCCAGACCTCGCTCGCCCAGGAGGCGGCTTCCCGCACGCGCGCCACCGCGGCCGGAAGGTCGTCTTTCAGGGTCCGCGTCGGACGGTCCTCGAAACCGGCGATGGCGACGCCGAGCCGGGAGGCGGCGGCGACCGCCTCGCGCCGCCGACGCTCGACCATCTCGGCGTGATGCCGGCGCTGCCAGGGCCAGAGCACGTCCGGCGCAGGAACCCCGGTGGTGAGGAAGAGCACGCGCGCCTCGGCGCCTTCGGCGATCGCGCGGCGGAGCGCGACCGCGCAGCCGACGACCTCGTCGTCGGGATGCGGCGCCAGGACGAGGATTCGCCTCATCGTGCGGCCGCTTCCCGCCAGCGCGGCAAGAGGTCCTCGACGAGGACGTCGCGCCAGGACGGCAGCCGCGTCTCGGCGAAGGCGCGGGCGGCCCGGCCCATCGCCGCGCGCCGCTCGGCGGCGAGGCCGGTGATCGCCTCGGCCCAGGCGCGCGGATCGTCGCCGGGAAGGACGAGGCCGGTGACGCCGGGCTCGACGAGGCGCGCCATCGACGCCGTCGCGAGCACCGGCAGGCCCGAGGCGAGCGCCTCCTGCACGACGTTCGCATGCTCCTCGATGGTCGAGGGGAAGGCGAAGAGGTCGGCCGACGCATAGGCGTCGGCGAGGGCGTCGGGCGAGAGATTGCCTGGGCAGGAGGCGCGAGGGCCGAGCCGGGCGGTGATTTCGCGGCGCAGCGGGCCCTCGCCGGCGCAGACGAGATGCACCTCGGGCCCGCAGAGGGCGATCGCCTCGACGAGCACGCCGACGTTCTTGCCGCTGTCGATCCGTCCCGCGTAGAGCACGACCACGCGCCCGTCCTCGGCGCGGCGGCGCCTCGCCGGCGTGAAGAACGCCTTGTCGATGCCGCGCCGGAGGAGGCCCGCGCGGCCGCCGGTCAGCTCTGCCGCCGCGGCGAGCTCGTCGGGGCGCGAGACGAAGGCGAAGGCGCAGCGGCGCTGATGCGCGGCAAGTCGCGCCCGCATGCGCTTTTCGACGAGACGCTCGAGATGGAGCGGGCCGAGGCCGAGCCGCGCCAGCGTCCGCGCGGCGTAGTGCCGGGCGTATTCGGGCGTGTTGGTGTGGACCGAATTGACGAGCGGACGGCCGGAGCGGAGCGCGGTCCGCGCGTAAGCGAAGAACGCGTCCGTCGTGTGGACCACGTCGTAGCCCCGAAGGGCGCTCGCCACCCGCGGGTGCCAGGGCGCGAGATCGGCATGGTCGGGCACGTCGCCGACGAGGAAGCCGAGCCGCGCCGTGCTGAAGACCGGCGGTTCGAAGACGAAGCGCACGTTGGGCGCAAGCGCTTCCGTTCCGCGGCCCGGCCCGGCGAAGTGAACGACGAGCTCGAGATCCGGCACGCCCGCCGCGGCGGCGGCGAGGCGCTCCCAGCATTTGACGTGGCCGCCGGAATCGGGCCGCCGCGCAAGGTCGACGAGGACGCCCACACGAAGCGTCCGATCCGCCGCCAGCACGCGCGAGCCGTCCATGACGCCGGTCTTTCCAACATTCGCTTGCGCGCCGCAAGAGCGTGAAGCAAGAACGGTCGCAGCAGAACCTTTCCGGACGGGGGCATGAGCGACAAAGAACTTTTCTGCCGGGTCTTCCTCGATACGCATGACCGATATAGGCCCGCCGTCATTCCCTGGCCCCGCCTCGCGCCCGACGCTCTCCAGCGCCTCGTCTCGCTGCCGATCTGGGACATCGCGGTCGCGACCGAGGGGAACGCGGCCCTCCGGATGGAATGCTACGCCGAGGTCGCCGACGATCCCCTGGTGCGGGAGGCGGTCGCGCTCAACGCCTTCGAGGAGCGGCGGCACAAGGAAGTGCTCTCGCACATGGTCCGCTTCTACGGCATCCCGCTGAAGCCCGAGGGGACCTACGAGCGCCCGAAGGATCCGGAGTGGGCGTTCCTGCGCACCGGGTACGGCGAGATCATGGACAGCTTCTTCGGCTTCGGGCTCTTCGCGCTCGCGAAGCGCTCGGGCTTCTTTCCGCCGGAGCTCGTCGAGGTGTTCGAGCCCGTGATCCAGGAGGAGGCACGCCACAACCTCTTCTTCGTGAACTGGCTCGCCTGGGAGCGGCGGCGGCGCGGCACGCTCGGACAGATCCCGTTCCTCCTGCGCTGCGCCGCGGCGCTGGTGGTCCAGGCCTGGAGCCGCCTCGGCACCGCCAAGGAGGTCGACGGCGACAACTTCACGCGCACGGGCGGACAGGCGATCGGGGTGGGGCTCGATGCGGGCGAGTTCCTCGCGCTCTGCCTTGCCGAGCACGACCGCCGCATGGCGCGCTACGATCGGCGCCTTCGCCGTCCCCGCCTGATGCCGGCGGTGGCGCGGCTCGCTCTACGCTTCATGAAGCCGAGGCGCGTCACGGTGGCGCAAGAGGAGGGAGCCCGTCTATAAGGACCCTCCCGCCCAGCGATCTCGAAGGAACAGCTCCCGTGCCCGCGAACAAGAAGCTCCTCATCCTGCCGGGTGACGGCATCGGCCCCGAGGTGATGCATCAGGTCGAGCGCGTCATCGAATGGTTCGACAAGCGCCGCATCGCGACGTTCGACGTCACCGAAGACCTCGTCGGCGGCGCCGCCTACGATGCGCACGGCACGCCCCTGCACAACGACACGATGCGGCGTGCGCTCGAGGCGGACGCCGTCCTCTTCGGCGCGGTCGGCGGCCCCAAGTGGGAGAGCCTGCCGTTCGGGTTGCGGCCGGAGCGCGGGCTCCTGCGCCTGCGCAAGGAGATGGACCTCTTCGCCAATCTCCGCCCGGCGATGGTGTTCGACGCCCTCATCGGCGCCTCGACGCTGCGCCCGGAGGTGATCCGCGGGCTCGACATCATGATCGTCCGCGAGCTCACCGGCGGCGTCTATTTCGGCGAGCCGCGCGGCATCGAGACGTTGCCGGACGGCACGCGCCGCGGCGTCAACACCCAGGTCTACACGACGCCCGAGATCGTCCGCGTCGCCCGTGTCGCCTTCGAGCTCGCGCGGAAGCGCCACGGCAAGGTGCACTCGGTCGAGAAGGCGAACGTCATGGAGTCGGGCGAGCTCTGGCGCGAGGAAGTGCAGAAGCTGCGCGACGCCGAGTACCCCGACATCGAGCTCCATCACATGTACGCCGACAACTGCGCGATGCAGCTCGTGCGCAACCCGAAGCAGTTCGATGTGATCGTCACCGACAATCTCTTCGGCGACCTCCTCTCGGACTGCGCGGCGATGCTTACCGGCTCGCTCGGCATGCTGCCCTCGGCCTCGCTCGGCGCCGCCGATTCGAGCGGGCGCCGCCGGGCGCTCTACGAGCCGGTGCACGGCAGCGCGCCCGACATCGCCGGGCAGAACAAGGCGAACCCGCTCGCCTGTCTGCTCTCCTTCGCGATGATGCTGCGCTACTCGTTCGACATGGGCCAGGAGGCGAGCCTCGTCGAGAACGCGGTGAAGCGCGCGCTCGACGCCGGCGTGCGCACGGCCGATCTCGTGCAGGGCGGCACCAAGACCGTGTCCTGCTCCGAGATGGGCGACGCGATCCTGAAGGAGCTCGACAGGCTCGCCTGAGGGCCGGCCGGCCGCCGCCTCAGGCGGCGCGCTCGGCTACGAGATCCACGATGTCGGAGACGATGGCGCCGAGCGCGTAGTCCTTGGGCGTGTAGACGCGCGCGACGCCTTCGCGCCGCAGCATCTCGGCGTCGCGCGCCGGGATGATGCCGCCGATCACCACCGGAACGTCCTCGAGCCCGGCCGCGCGCAAGCCTTCCAGGACTTCGCGCGCGAGCTCGACATGGCTGCCCGACAGAATGGAAAGCCCGACGACATGCACGCTTTCCTGGAGCGCGGCGGTGGTGATCTGGGCCGGCGTCAGGCGAATTCCCTCGTAGACGACGTCGAGCCCGGCGTCCCGAGCGGCGAGCGCCACCTGCTCGGCGCCGTTCGAATGCCCGTCGAGACCGGGCTTGCCGATGAGGAGCTTCGGCCGCCGCCCCAGACGCTCGGCGAGCGCCTCGACCCGTGCGCGCACGTCCTCGCCGCCGCCGGCCGCGCGGATCGCGCCCGCGACGCCGGTCGGCGCCCGGTACTCGCCCCAGATCTCGCGCAGGGCGCCGGCCCATTCGCCGGTCGTCACCCCCGCCTTCGCGCACGCGATCGAGTCCGGCATGATGTTGCGGCCTTCCGACGCGGCGCGGCGTAGCCCCTCGAGGGCGGCGGCCGCCGCCTTGCCGTCGCGCGCGGCGCGCCAGGCGGCGAGGCGCGCGACCTGCTCGGCCTCCGCCTTGGGGTCGACCGCGAGGAAGCCTTCGTCGCCCGAGGCGAGCAGCGGGGACGGCGCGCTCTCGGTCCATTTGTTGACGCCGACCACGATTTGCTCGCCGCGCTCGATGGCGGCGAGCCGGCGCGCGTTCGACTCGACGAGCCGCTCCTTCATGTAGCCGTTCTCGACCGCGGCGACGGCACCGCCCATCTGCCGCACGCGCTCGAGCTCCGCCCGCGCCTCGGCCTTGAGCGCCTCGACCTTGCGCTCGATCTCGCGGCTGCCGTCGAAGATGTCGCCGTATTCGAGAAGATCGGTCTCGTAGGCGACGATCTGCTGGAGGCGGAGGCTCCATTGCTGGTCCCAGGGCCGCGGCAGGCCGAGCGCCTCGTTCCAGGCCGGGAGCTGCACGGCACGCGCGCGCGCCTTCTTCGACAGCACGACGGCGAGCATCTCGAGGAGGATGCGGTAGACGTTGTTCTCGGGCTGCTGCTCGGTGAGGCCGAGCGAGTTCACCTGGACCCCGTAGCGGAAGCGCCTGAGCTTCTCGTCGGTGACGCCGAAGCGCTCGCGGCAGAGCTCGTCCCAGAGCTCGGCGAACGCGCGCATCTTGCACATCTCGGTGATGAAGCGGATGCCGGCGTTGACGAAGAAGCTGATGCGCCCGACGACGCGCGGCAGCTCCTCGGGCGCGACCTCGACGGCGCCGATGACGGCCTCGGCGTTGGCGAGGGCGTACGCGATCTCCTGGACCGGCGTCGCTCCCGCCTCCTGAAGGTGATAGGAGCAGATGTTCACCGGGTTCCACTTCGGCATCTCGCGGACGGTGAACTCGATCGTGTCGGCGGTGAGGCGCAGGCTCGGCGCGGGCGGGAAGATGTAGGTGCCGCGCGAGAGGTATTCCTTGAGGATGTCGTTCTGCGTCGTGCCGGCGAGCTCCGACCGCGCGGCGCCCTGCTCCTCGGCGACCGCGACGTAGAGGGCGAGGAGCCAGGCCGCGGTGGCGTTGATGGTCATCGACGTGTTCATCCGCGCGAGCGGGATGCCGTCGAGGAGCGTGCGCATGTCGCCGAGGTGGCAGACCGGCACGCCGACCTTGCCGACCTCGCCCCTGGCGAGGGGGTGGTCGCTGTCGTAGCCGGTCTGCGTCGGCAGGTCGAAGGCGATCGAGAGCCCGGTC
Source organism: Rhodospirillales bacterium (assembly GCA_019689675.1). Taxonomy (GTDB): domain Bacteria; phylum Pseudomonadota; class Alphaproteobacteria; order ATCC43930; family CGMCC-115725; genus JADGGZ01. The sequence continues at coordinate 15,765 of JADGGZ010000070.1, forward strand.
TGCCCGCGCGCGAGATTGGTGCGGTAGAGCGCGTTCGAGGCCGCGGCCGAGGAGTGCCCCGAATAGGTGCGGAAGAGCCAGGGTTGGTCGCGCATCGTACCGATCATCCATTCCTGTTGCGTCGCATCATGAACGCCGGATTCCCGCGGACGCCTGCGGCGGCCCGGCACGGGCGAGACCGCCCCGCCCGTCCGCTCGGCAGCGGGCACGACCGGGTCTCCTGCCGACCTTCGAACGGGCCGACGGGAATTTCGTCGCGATTATTGCGTTAAAGGATGGTGCGGCGCAAAAAAATATGCTGCATTGCGACGAAAAGGTCTGACCCTTTGGAGCGTGGTGATGAGCGAGGCGGCTGAAGTGATCCCGCTGCGCGGTGCCCCGGCACCGCAGCAGCCGGTCAAGGACCTCTACGAGGTAGGCGAGATCCCGCCTCTCGGCCACGTCCCGAAGCGAATGTACGCTTGGACGATTCGCCGCGAGAGGCACGGGCCGCCCGAGAAGGCGATGCAGGTCGAGGTGGTGCCGACCCCGGAGCTCGGCCCCGACGAGGTGCTCGTCATGGTGATGTCGGCGGGCGTCAACTACAACGGCGTCTGGGCCGCGCTCGGCAAGCCGATCTCCCCCTTCGACGTGCACAAGGCCGAGTTCCACATCGCCGGCTCCGACGCCGCGGGCATCGTCTGGGCGGTTGGCTCGAAGGTGAAGCGCTGGAAGGTGGGCGACGAGGTCGTGGTCCACTGCAACCAGGACGACGGCGACGACGAGGAATGCAACGGCGGCGACCCCATGTTCTCGCCCTCGCAGCGGATCTGGGGATACGAGACGCCGGACGGCTCCTTCGCGCAGTTCGCGCGCGTGCAGGGGCGGCAGCTCATGCCGCGGCCGCGCCATCTCACCTGGGAGGAGAGCGGCTGCTACACGCTCACCCTCGCCACCGCCTACCGCATGCTCTTCGGGCACCGGCCGCACGTGCTGAGGCCCGGGCACAACGTCCTCGTCTGGGGCGCGGCCGGCGGGCTCGGCTCGATGGCGATCCAGCTCATCTCGACGGCCGGCGCCAACGCGATCGCGGTCATCTCGGAGGACGACAAGCGCGACTTCGTCCTCTCCCTCGGCGCCAAGGGCGTCATCAACCGCAAGAAGTTCGACTGCTGGGGCCAGCTTCCGGACGTCGACGATGCCGAGGGCTACGCCGCCTACATGAAGAAGGTGCGCGAGTTCGGCAAGGCGATCTGGGACATCACCGGCAAAGGCAACGACGTCGACTTCGTGTTCGAGCATCCGGGCGAGGCGACCTTCCCGGTGTCATGCTTCGTCGTGAAGCGCGGCGGCATGGTCGTCTTCTGCGCCGGCACGACGGGCTACAATCTCACCTTCGACGCGCGCTTCGTCTGGATGCGGCAGAAGCGCATCCAGGGCAGCCATTTCGCCAACCTCCTGCAGGCGAGCCAGGCGAACAAGCTGGTGCTCGAGCGGCGCATCGACCCGTGCATGAGCGAGGTCTTCTCCTGGGACGACATCCCGCGCGCGCACATGAAGATGTGGAAAAACCAGCACAAGCCCGGAAACATGGCCGTTCTCGTGCAGGCGAAGCGGCCGGGCTTGCGCACGCTCGAGGACGCGATCTACGCGTGAGCCGACGCGCCCTCTCCCAGCGTGTCGGGAGAGGGCGGGGAGGGAGCGTTCCGCTCCCTCCCGACTGTCCCACCCCGACCC
>JADGGZ010000346.1 GCA_019689675.1 Rhodospirillales bacterium
GTACGCCCGGCTGCTCGGCGAGAAGCTCGACCGGCACGGCGCCTCGGTCTGGCTGATCAACACCGGCTGGACGGGCGGGCCCTTCGGGGAGGGGCACCGCATGCCGATCGCCGCGACGCGGGCGCTCTTGCACGCCGTCCTCTCCGATGCGCTGCGCGACGTCGAGTACCGCGAGGATCCCGTCTTCGGCTTCCAGGTGCCGCTCACGGCGCCCGGCGTCGACGCGCGGCTCCTCGACCCGCGCTCGACGTGGGTCGACCCGGACGCCTACGATCGGAAGGCCGTGGAGCTGGCGCGGATGTTCCGCGACAACTTCGCCAAGCACGCGGATGCCGCTCCGGAGATCGCCGCGGCCGGGCCCCGCGTCTAGCCTCGGCAGGCGCGCTCGCGGGCCCGCCCCGCCTTGCCTCCTCGGCTGCCGTCCGGCGGCCACTAACTGATCGTCGCGGGCGGCGTCTGAACCCTTCGAGGCAACCACGAGAATGCTCTATCCCGTCCCTTCAAACGAGTGCGTTCGCGCACGCGAGGCGGCGTCGGGACGGCTCGACGGAGAGATCTCGAAGCTCGAGGCGGCATGGCTCGAGATCCATCTCCGCCGCTGTCCCGCATGCCGCGGGTTCGCCGCCCAGATAGCTGCGCTCGCAGCCGAGCTGCGCCGCGCGCCGCTCGAGCAACCCAGCGCGACCGCGTTCACGCCGCGCTCGTCCCGACGCGCATCGGCGTTGCGCCTCCAGGCCGTGGCTGCTGCGCTCGCGATCGCCGCGGTCGGCGGCTCGTTCGCCCTCGGGCGGGCGCTCAGCCCGGGCCCCAGCGTCCCCGCTCTCCGCGCCGTTGCAGCCGAGGGCGACCTGGGGAGCGCTCGCGCCGACTCGCTGGAGCAGCGTCTCCTCGCGCTCCTGCCGCCGCGGGCCGAGCCTCGTCCGCTTCGCGGCACGACGACGGTCGCGCTGTGAGGCGGCCGGCGGGAGCGCTTGTCGCCGCGCGTGTTACCAGTGGTTTTCGCGCCGCTTTCTAACTAAGCTTGCGTGCGGTCGTCTACGACACGTGACGGGACGCCTTTCGGGGCGTGGGAGCGAGTATGCGCCGCCGTACGTGAGGGCTCCCGGCGCACGCCAAACGGAGGGAATCGATGCACAGACGGATCTGGCCCCTCGCGGGGACGGTTGCCGCTGTCTTGCTGCTCGCGGCGTCCGCAAGCGCGACGACCAGCGGGGCGAGCTCGCGCGCGTCGAGCGCGCTGGCGGCCGCGCCGTTCGCGCAGGCGTGGGCGCACGTCCCGAGGACGCCTGCCGCCCGCAAAGCCAAGAGCGTGCTCGTGTTCGGCATGGAGCAGGACGTGACGGGCTTCAACACGCTCAACGCCGACCAGAACGCGTACTGGGCCGCGATCACCGGCAACACGCCCGTCATCCGCGGCACGTACATCATCGACAACAACGGGGAGTACCACCTCGATCTGGCCTCCAAGGTCACGGCGACGAAGTCGAGCCTGACGATCACCATCCGCCCCGACGCGTACTGGTACTGGGGCGGCAAGAAGCTGCCCGTGACCTACAAGGACTACGTCTACACGTGGCAGCAGATCGTCAACCCGAACAACACCCCGGCGTCGACGACCGGGTACGAGCTCATCACGGGCTTCACCCACAAGGGCCAGAAGCAGGTCACCTTCAAGTGGAAGAAGCCGTTCGCCGACTACCGCGATCTCTTCGGTCTCGTCCTGCCCTCGCAGGCGGTGAAGGGGCTCGACTTCGACACGATGTGGTCGAACTGCGTCTGCGGATACGACGGCAAGCCGGTCTCCGACGGGCCCTTCTACGTCGCCAACTACACGAAGGGGCAAGGACTCACGCTGAAGCCGAACCCGTATTGGTACGGCAAGAAGCCGGCCCTCAAGGAGGTCGACTTCAAGCTGATCACGGACACGAACTCCGAGATCCAAGCGATGCGCGGCGGCGAGGTCGACGCGATCAACCCCTCGCCCCAGGCCGCGCTCGCGCAGCTCATCAACCAGAAGGGCGTCACCTACAGCGCGGTGCCGAGCTACACGCAGGAGCACATCGACATCAACGTCGGCAAGCCGGCGAACCCGCTCCTCAAGCAGCTCTGGTTCCGGCAGGCGATCGCGCAGTCGATCTACCGGCAGGATCTCGTGAAGGCGCTCTTCGGGGAGATCGCCCCGAAGATGAAGCCGCTGGACAACCCGATCTGGAACATCGGCCCGAACGCGAAGCCGTGGTTCAAGCAGTACTACCCGTTCTCGCAGAAGAAGGCGATCCAGCTCTTCAAGCAGCATGGGTGCACGGGCGGCCCGTCGGCGCCGTCGGCGAAGAACACCGCCGTCTGGACCTGCAACGGGCAGAAGGCGGAGTTCCGCTTCACCACCACCGCCGGCAACCAGCGTCGCCAGACGAGCGCGGCGATCTTCTCGCAACAGCTGATGGCCGTCGGGATCAAGCTGGACGTCAACTTCCAGCCGGCGAACCCGACCTACTTCGGGCAGACGCTGCCGAACCACGACTTCGACATCGCCGAGTTCGCGTGGATCGGCGGCCCGGATCCGTCCGGCTTCGACGACATCTACCGATGCCCCGATCCGGCCAAGAACATCGGCGGCTCGAACTACAAGCTGTACTGCAACAAGACGGTCGACCAGCTGATCGCGAAGGGTCAGACGGATCTGAACCCGACCTCGCGGACGGCCACCTACCAGAAGGTGGCGCAGATCCTCTCGAAGGACATCGCGATCATCCCGCTCTACGCCTCCCCGCAGATCCTCGTCTACAAGTCGGCGGTCAAGGGGATGGACAAGTCGAACAACCCGACGCTCGTCGGGCCGACCTGGAACATCGAGGAGTGGCACTGGTAAGCCGCTTGTCGGTGACCTAGGCTCACGGACGAGCGCAAGTGGATCCGCCCGCCCCCGCCGCCGGGGGCGGGGACCCGGCGCGCCCCCGCA
>JADGGZ010000347.1 GCA_019689675.1 Rhodospirillales bacterium
CTCGCCGCGGGTCACCAGGGTCACGCCCTGCAGCGCGTCGTCGACGGTGACCGCCAGATGGTAACTCGTCGGCGCGTCCTTGCGCGCCAGCACGACGTCGCCGTGCGCGAGCGGCGCGGCGGCGATGAGGCCGGCGCGCTCGTCCTCCCAGAAGAGCGGCCCTGTCGCCTCGACCGCTCGCGCCATGTCGAGCCGAAGCGCGAAGGACCGGCCCTCGGCGCGGAGGCGCTCTCGTTCCGACGCCGAAAGGAGCCGGCAGGTTCCGGGATAGGGGGTGCCGGCCGGTCCGTGCGGGGCCGAGGCCGCGGCGGCGATTTCCGCGCGCGTACAGAAGCAGGGATAAACGAGGCCCATCGCCTCGAGCCGCGCCAGAGCCGCCGTGTAGTCCCCGAGGTGCTCGGACTGCCGCCGCACCGGCCCGTCCCAGTCGATGCCGAGCCAGGCGAGATCCTCGAGGATCGCGGCGACGAACTCCTCGCGACAGCGCGTCTGGTCGATGTCCTCGATGCGCAGCAGGAAGCGTCCGCCCGCCTTCCGCGCGGCGTGCCAGCCGACGAGCGCCGAGTGCGCGTGGCCGAGATGGAGCAGCCCGGTCGGGCTCGGTGCGAAGCGCGTCACGACCGTCATCGCTCGGACATTAGCCAAAGCCGCGGCGGATGACAGGAGCGCGCCTCTTCGCCTACACCATCGTCGATGCTTTTGAAACTCGAGGGCCCGTCCGAGCCGCCGGCATCGGGTGGCCTTCCGCGGCAGCTCGTGATCCTGCTGCACGGGCTCGGTGCCGACGGAAACGACCTGATCGGACTTGCGGCCTACTGGCGCCAACTCCTGCCGGACGCTGCCTTCGTTGCACCGAACGCGCCGTTCCCTTGCGACATGGCGCCTTACGGCTATCAGTGGTTCTCGCTTCAGGACCGGACGCCTTCGATGGTCGAGGCGGGCGTCCGCGCGGCGGCGCCTATTCTCGACGCCTTCATCGACGAGCGCCTCGCCGCCCTCGGCCTCGACGAGAGCAGGCTCGCGCTCGTCGGGTTCAGCCAGGGGACGATGATGTCGCTCTTCGTCGCTTTGCGACGCGCGCGGCCGGTTGCCGGCGTGGTAGGCTATTCGGGCGCCTGTGTAGCGGCGGAAACGCTGGCAGCGGAGATAAGGGCGCGCCCGCGTGTCCTTCTCGTCCACGGAGAGGCCGACGAGGTCGTCCCGTTCGAGATGATGGCAGCCGCCGAAGCGGCGTTGCGCGACAACGGCGTCATGGTCGAGACGGTCGGCCGCCCGGGTCTCGGCCATGGCATAGACGAGGTGGGGCTGATGCGCGGCGGCGCGTTCCTTGCGGAGGTTCTTCGATGACCGAACTCTGGCGGCTCTCAGCGGTCGAGACTGTGGCGCTTCTCAAAAAGGGAGAGGTCGCGCCGGCCGAACTCATCGACGCTGCAGCAGCGAGAATCGAGGCCGTGGACGGGACCGTCAACGCGCTGCCGATCCGCTGCTTCGAGCGCGCGCGCGGCCTCGCCGAGTCGGCGCGCGGCAAGGCGCCGCTCTACGGGCTTCCGGTCGCGATCAAGGACTCGATGGATGTCGCGGGCGTCCGCTCGACCCAGGGCTCCCCGATCTTCGCCGACCACGTTCCGACGCGCTCCGACATCCAAGTCGAGCGGCTCGAGGAGAAGGGGGCGCTCGTCGTCGCGCGCTCGAACGCGCCGGAATTCGCGGCCGGCGCCAATACCTTCAACGAGGTTTTCGGCGCGACGCTCAATCCTTTCGACACCCGGATGACCTGCGGCGGGTCGTCCGGCGGCTCGGCGGTCGCTCTGGCGACCGGCATGGTGTGGCTCGCGAACGGCTCCGATCTCGGAGGCTCGCTGCGGATACCGGCGAGCTTCTGCTCGGTCGTCGGTTTTCGTCCGAGTCCGGGGGTCGTCGCTCAGGGGCCAGGCGCCATCGCCTTCGACGATCTCGCCGTGAGCGGGCCGATGGCGCGCGACGTCGGCGATCTCATGCTCATGCTGGAAGCGATGAGCGGCGAGGACGTGCGCGATCCGCTCTCGATCGCCCTGCCGCGGCGCGAGCCGCCGGCAAAGCTCCGGGCGGGCTGGTCGCCGGATCTCGGGTTTTTGCCGGTCGATCCGGAGGTGCGCGCGATCTGCGCCGCGGCGGCCGAGCGCTTGGCCGAACTCGGTGCCGATGTCGAAGAGACGGGGCCCGACCTGTCGGGCGCGCGCGAGACGTTTCAAACGTTGCGCGCGCTGCGCTTCGCCGCCGCCAAGAAGGACCTTCTGCTGGAGCACCGGGCGCGGCTCAAGCCCGAGGTGGTATGGAACATCGAGCAGGGCCTGAAGCTCACCGCGGACGAGATCGGCCGCGCCATGCGGGAGCGCGCCGCGCTCTATCAGCGCGTCGCCGCGTTCTTCGAGACCCACGATCTGCTCCTCGCGCCGGTCGTCATGGTGCCGCCTTTTCCGGTCGAGCGGCGCTGGGTCGAAGAATGCGCCGGCGTCAGGTTCGATAATTACGTCGATTGGCTGGGCCATACCTACGCAATCACGTTGACGCGCTGCCCGGCGCTGTCGCTGCCGTGCGGATTCACCCGGGCGGGGCTTCCGGTCGGACTGCAGATCGTGGGCCCGCCGATGAGCGACTGGTCTCTGCTCGAGGTCGCACGGCGCTTCGAGGCGGTCCTGAGAATCGCCAAAAAGGTGCCTATAACCCCGTCAATGCAATAGTTCGGCGATTCGGCGCCGCCGACCCCCCTTCCAGTCGCTCGGCCAGGGATTCCGGGACCTCCGCGGCGTGTCCGCGACCGCACGCAGAAAGAAATTGTGCTTCTGCGAAGCGCAGTTGCGAAACAAATCTGATCCGCGCAACGTTGAGATGAGGCACAATGCCGTATCTTGGCGTATTGCGCGGCACGTTCGCCGGCCGCTGCGCCGCAGCAGCGTTGCGGGGCGGGTAGC
>JADGGZ010000348.1 GCA_019689675.1 Rhodospirillales bacterium
GCGTGCGCCTCCAATCCGGGGGGGCGCCGCGCCCGGCCTATTGCCGCCCGGCGATATTCTGGCGGCGGCAGGCTCTCGCGTATGACGAGCCCGGAGCGGTACTCGATGAGCTGGAAGGGAGCGCCCAGCACCGAAGAGTCGGCGCAGAAGTGGAGCCCTTGCGGTGCGAGCGGGAAGGCGCGCCAGAGGACGCTCAGGATGCGGTGCTCGCGCGCCATGTCGTTGGCGCCGGGCGGCAACGGTCCCGGCGGCGGGCGCCGGAGCACGACCTGTCTTCCGTCGAGATCGAGGAGGTAGTTCAGATTGCCGAAGCCGCCGGCGAACTGGCGCGGCGGCGCGTCGCCGAGCCTCATTCCATGCTGCGCCAGATGCCGCGCGAGTGCGGCCCAGTCCTGCGGCTCGGTTTCGGCCGCCGGGCGGAATAGCGTGGAAACGCCGCTCGCCTGAGACTCCATCTCCCTCAACTAGCCCGAAAACGCGTCAGGGTGGGGCGCGCCGGAATGTCGCGACAGAAGCCGAGCGAGGCAACGGCTTTTTCGGTACGCGGACAAGACCTGGAAATGCGGGCGCTCTTGACCTTCCTCGTGCCGCCGCAACAATCGGCCTTCGACAGCGAAAACGCGCAGACGCGATCGCGCGGGCCCCATTCCGGAACCGGGCGGCAACATCCCGCCCAGGAGGCAGTACCCTGACAGAATTCGGCGCGAGCCTTCTCGATCATCGCCTCAAGGGCATCCCGGGCGGCGTCGCGCCGTTCCGGCTCGACGCGATCGGGACGAAGGGCTGGAACGTCCTCGCCGAGGATCTCCCGCTTCCGCTCGCCGTGCTGAAGCGCTCGGCCCTGGACCAGAACCGGCGCTGGATGCGCGACTTCCTCGCGCGCTCGGGCACGACGATTGCGCCGCACGGAAAGACGACGATGAGCCCTGGGCTCTTCGCCGAGCAGCTCGCCGACGGGGCCTGGGGAATAACGGTCGCGACCGTGCAGCAGCTCCAGGTATGCCGCGACTTCGGCATTTCCCGCGTGGTGCTCGCGAACCAGCTCGTCGGACGTCAGGCGATCCGCTACGTGCTCGACGAGCTGCGGCGCGATCCCGATTTCGATTTCTACTGCCTCGTCGATTCCGTGCGCGGAGTGGAGCTCCTCGTCGAGGCGGCGCGATCGAACCCGGCGGAGCGCCCGCTTCAGGTACTGCTCGAAGGCGGTTTTCCCGGCGGCAGGACCGGCGCGCGCGACCTTGCAGCAGCGCTCGCCGTGGCACGTGCGGTGAAGGCGGCGGCGCCGCATCTGGCGCTGCGCGGCGTCGAGGGATTCGAAGGGCTCTTCGGCGGAGCGACGCCGGAGGAGATCGAAGCGGCCGTCGCACGCTTCCTCGATTTCCTGGTGGAGGTGGCGCGCGCCTGCGACGAAGAGGATCTCTTCGCGCCCGGACCGGTCCTCCTCACGGCCGGGGGCTCGGCCTTCTACGACATGGCGGTGCAGCGCTTCGGCGCCGCCGCGCTCGCCCGACCGACGCAGATCCTGACGAGAAGCGGCTGCTATCTCACCCACGATTCCGGGCTCTATCAGCGGGCCTTCGAGGAAGTTCGCCGGCGCGGCGGCGCTTCCGGCCTTCCTCCGGAGGGGTTCCGCCCCGCGCTCGAAGTGTGGGCCTACGTCCAGTCGCGTCCCGAGCCCCGAAAGGCGCTCCTCACCCTCGGCAAGCGCGACATCGGTTACGACGAGCCGCCGCCGGCGCTCGCCTGGTATCGGCCCGGCACGGTTCCGCGCCGCCCGGAGCCATTGTCGTCAGGCCATGCGGTGACCGGGTTCAACGATCAGCATTGCCACCTCGCGCTGCCGCCCGACTCCCCGCTCGATGTCGGCGACATGGTCGCCTTCGGGGTCTCGCATCCCTGCCTCACCTTCGACAAGTGGCAGGTCCTCATGATCGTCGACGACGCGTACCGGGTCGTCGACGCGGTGCGCACGTTCTTCTAGAGCTTCGGCTTGCCTTGATGTTGTGCGGATCGGAGCTCGTCGCGGGAGCGGCGCGGAGCCCGTCGGAGCGTCAGACGAGGGCGAAAACGAGGATCCCCGCGCCGATCGCCGTCACCACCGAGGAGATCACGATCGCGCGCATCCGGCGCTGCCGCAACCAGGACTGCTCCCAATCGGCGTATCTTTTGCGACGCGCCTTGCGCTCCGCTTCGGCGGCTTTCTGTTGGGCTTCCTGCTCCTTCCGCCGCCGGACCTCGAACAGAGTCTCGGGCTCGTTCCTGCGTTTCAGGAAAATCCGCCGCGATTCTGTCTCGGTGTTTTCCAGGACGCGGACGGCATGCGGCGAGCGCTGCCCGGCCATGAGGCTGCGAGCGTCGGCGAGCGCGAGCGTCTTGTCGTCGTACACCATCTCCGGCCGCCACTGTTTGCCGTCGAACGATTGGAGCTCGTACCGCATGGCCGGAGTCACCGGTCGCCGAGGCCGACGCTTCCTTCGATCGTGCGGAAGTTCGCGGCGCCGATGAGAGCGTCGATCCGCTGACCGTCGGAGGAGAGCGGCAGAAGAATGCTGCGGAAGAGCACCGGCCGCCGCGTGTGGCGCGCCAGCCCGCCGATGCAGACCGGAATCCGGCGGGCAAGGACTTCGTCGAGACAGCTGGTGGCGGCGCCCAGAACCGTCTCGATCGAGCAAGCGGACCGGGGCTGTCCCACGAGGTCCTGGCCGTCCTCGACGAAGTCGGGGCCGATGAAGGTGAAGCGCGGCACGTCGCCGGGCGGCGAGAGCGACAGCGCGAAACAGGACTTCCGGTCGCGCCCGAGCATCTCGAGCGTCATCTCCTCGGGTGTCGGCATCGCGCGGTCGGCCCGAAGCTCGCGCCAGCATTCCAGGATCCGAAAAACGAGTCGCTTTTCAGTAGCGAGATCGGGCATCCCTACCAGTCCAGTCCGTCTTGGCCGCGCGCCGATCGT
>JADGGZ010000349.1 GCA_019689675.1 Rhodospirillales bacterium
GAGGCGATGCGGCAAGCGGCGCGCCACCTCTCACCTGTCACCCCCGCGAAAGCGGGGGTCCATTCATGAGGTCGTCGAGGTCCGCGAAGGGAGGTTTGCTCGCCGGCCGTCTTCACCACGCGCATCTGACAAATCGCTTCGGCGTCGGGCGAAACGATCGCGCTCGACCAATCGAGGCTGCGTGCGCTTCCTCTCGGCGAGAAGGAGGAACACGCGATGGCACGACGCGCAGCGCCGAAACTCGATCCGCACGAAGAGCATTACTGGATCCCGAGCCCGGTCGCCGGCCTCGAGATTTTCCTGCGCCGCCTTCCCGCGCGGCGCGGCGTCGATGGCGGGGTGCCGGTGCTCTACGTCCACGGCGCCACGTTTCCGTCGGCGCTCTCGATCGCGCACCGCTTCGACGGGCATTCCTGGCGCGACGCACTGGTCGGCGCAGGCTTCGACGTGTGGGGAATGGATTTCCTCGGCTTCGGCCATTCCGGCCGCTACCCCGAGATGGCGGCGCCGGCGGAGGCTTTCCCGCCGCTCGGCCGCGCCGAGGAGGCGAGCGAGCAGATCGCGGCCGCCGTCCGCTACGTCATCCGGCGCACGGAGGCGCCGCGCGTCTCCATCATCGCGCATTCCTGGGGAACGATCGCCGCAGGCCGCTTCGCCGCCGCGCATCCTGCGCTCGTCGACCGGCTCGTCTTCTTCGGCCCGATCGCGCGCCGCACGTCTTCCGCCTTGCCGCAAGCCGCGCCCGCGTGGCGGATCGTGACGCTCGAAGAGCAGTGGCGGCGCTTCGTCGAGGACGTGCCGCCGGGCGAGAGGCCAATTCTGTCGCGGCGCCGGTTCGAGGATTGGGGCGCGCGCTATCTCGACAGCGACCCCGAGAGCCGCTCCCGCGCGGAAATCGGGGTCAAGGTGCCGGCGGGGCCCTTCGCCGACATCGCGCGCGCCTGGGCGGGCGATCTCGCCTACGACCCCGCCGCGATCGAGGCGCCGGTCGCGATCATCCGCGGGGAGTGGGACAGCCTCGCGTCGGACGCCGACGCGCGCTGGCTCTTCGATGCGCTCCGCTCGTCGTCGATGCGGCGCGACGTCAAGATCGGCCGCGCGACGCATCTCATGCATCTCGAGGAGATGCGCTTCGCGCTCCATCGCGAGAGCATCGTGTTCCTGAGGGGCGATGATCATTGAGCCTTGCGGCGCGGCGCCCGAGGCTTCATGCGCCCGCACGATGCGCATCTCCGTCATGGATGCCCGCTTTCGCGGGCATGACGGGGGGAGGATGCGGCAAGCGCGGCGGCGTGCAAGTCCTCACCCGTCGCCCCCGCGAAAGCAGGGATCCATTCGATGAGGCCGTCGAGGTCGCGAAGGGACGTTCGCTCATCGGGCGTCTTCTCGGCCGCCCATTCCCTTCATGGATGCCCGCTTCCGCGGGCATGACGATGAGGCAATGCGGCGATCGCCGCCATGACGACGAGGCGATGCGGCAAGCGCGAGCGTGACGACGAGAGGATGCGGCGCGCGGCTTTCCTCCTCGTCGACGGGCGACGGCAGATCGGCTCTGGGATGCGTCTCATGCATGTCGAGGCGGCGTGCCCGCGCTCTATCGTGTTCCTTCGCAACTGCCGGCCGCCGGCGACAACGAATGACGGGAGCACGCCATGTTCGCGGTGATTTTCGAGGTCGAGCCGAAGAAGGAGCGCTGGGACGAGTATCTCGGCATCGCCAAGGGGCTGCGGCCGAAGCTCGAGGCGGTCCCAGGCTTCGTCGACAACGAGCGCTTCCGCAGCCGGCGCAAGGACGGGCGGCTCTTGTCGCTCTCGATCTGGCGCGACGAGAAGGCGCTCATTCGCTGGCGCACCGAAGCCGCGCATCACCGCGCGCAGGAAAAGGGAAGGTCCGAGGTGTTCGAGGACTACCATCTGCGCGTCGGCGAGATCGTCGCCGACAGCGACGCGCCGCCGGGGATCGCGCTCGACAGGCTGCGCTTCGACGAGACGGAGGCGGGCGCCGCGAAGGCGGTGACGATCACCGAGACGACGGCGCCCGCTGCCGAGCTCGCGGTCGCGGCCGGGAGCGAGGGCGTCGTCGATCAGGAGCTCTACGAGAGCATCACGACGGAAGGAAAACGCCTCCTCCTCGTCTCGTGGCGCGACGCGGACGCGGCGAAACGCTGGCGCCCTTCGCTCAGCGCGCCGTTCCGCCACCGCCAGGTCCGGATCATCCGCGACTACGGCATGTTCGACCGCCGCGAGGCGCCGCAATTCTATCCCGACGTACGGCGAGGCTGAGCCGCGGGGAGGGCGCGGCGGCTCAAGCCCGCCTGATGCGGAAGCCCGCGCGCTCCTCGGCGTCGATCGCGTCGACGAGCCCCATCTCCCACTCGATGTAGCGGCGGGCGGCGTCGAGATCGCCGTCGTGCCGCGTGGCGACGAAGAAGAGGTGGTCGATCGCCTCGGCGTCGGACGGGTCGCCGGGGCTCGCGACGACCTCGAGCCCCGCCTCGCGCCATTCCTCCTGCCCGCCGTCGAGGAGCCCCACGACCGCGACACCGTGCGCCGCGAGGTCGCGCGCGAAGAGCCCGGCGAGCGTCTCGTCGTCGGCGACGAGGACGCAGTCGCGGGCATCGCCCAGCGCCTCCAGCGCACGATCAAGACGGGCGCGGTTCGCCCAGCGTGCCCCGGCGAGATGGCCGGCGCGGAACGCCATCGAGTAGCGGAGGTCGAGAAGGGGCGCGTCCATCCCGCGAAGCACCGAGGCGTCGAGGCGGGGAAGGGCGGCGATCCCGCGCGCCGCGCGCGGCTCTGGCGGGGCGAGATCGGCGAGCGCGGGCCAGGCGCCCTCGCCGCCCTCCAGCACCGACGCGTCCCAGCCCATCTGACGCAGCCAGTCGGCGACGACGATCGCGCGGATCTCGGTGTCGTCGACGAGGACGACGCGCGCGCCGCG
>JADGGZ010000350.1 GCA_019689675.1 Rhodospirillales bacterium
CTAGGTCAGGCGGCCTGCTGAGGGGGCAGGGCCAACGGCCCCGCCCCGCTTGGTATGGGCGGAGAGGGAATGGCCGAAGAGAAACCGATCGACCGCGCGGCGCTGGAGCGCCTCGTCGAGGAGACCGACGTCGGCGGGCGCAAGCCGCGACCGGCGATCGCGCGGCTGCTCATGGGCGTGGCGCTCGCCTGGTCGCTGTTCCAGCTCTGGTACGCCTCGCCCCTCCCTTACGTCTTCGGCGTCTTCATCCTCAACGACACCGAGGCGCGCGCGATCCACCTCGCCTTCGCGCTGTTCCTCTGCTTCACCTATTTTCCGGCATTGAAGCGCTCGCCGCGGCGCTACATCCCGCTCGGCGACTGGGTGTTCGCAATCGCCGGCGCCTGCGCCTCGGCCTATCTGTTCGTTTTCTACCGCGACCTCGCCGAACGGCCGGGCCTCCCGACCACGGTCGACCTCGTCGTGAGCGGCGTCGGCCTCGTCTGCCTGCTCGAAGCGGTGCGGCGCTCGGTCGGGCCCGCGCTCGCGATCATCGCCCTCGTCTTCATCGGCTACATCTTCGGCGGCCCGTACCTGCCGGAGATGATCGCGCACAAGGGCGCCTCCTTCGGGCGCGCGATGTCGCAGCTCTGGCTCACCACCGAGGGCGTCTTCGGCGTCGCGCTCGGCGTCTCGACCAGCATCGTCTTCCTCTTCGTGCTGTTCGGAAACCTGCTCGAGAAGGCCGGGGCCGGAAACTACTTCATCAAGCTCTCCTTCTCGCTCCTCGGCCACATGCGCGGCGGGCCGGCCAAGGCGGGCGTCGTCTCCTCGGGGCTCACCGGCATGATCTCGGGCTCCTCGATCGCCAACGTGGTGACGACCGGCACTTTCACGATCCCCTTGATGAAGCGCGTCGGCTACCACCCGGTGAAGGCGGGCGCGATCGAGTGCGCCGCCGGCGTCAACGGCCAGATCATGCCGCCGGTGATGGGCGCGGCCGCGTTCCTCATCGCCGAGTATGTCGGCATCCCCTACGCGGAGGTGGTGAAGCACGCCTTCCTGCCGGCGATCATCACCTATCTCGCGCTCTTCTACATCGTCGACATCGAGGCGGTGAAAGCCGGGATGAAGGGCCTGCCGCGCGAGCGCCGTCCCGGCACGCTGCCGCCCCTCTTCTCGTTCCTGCTCGGCTTTTCCGGCTTCGTGATCCTCTGCGGGCTGGTCTACTACGGCATCGGCTGGATCCGCGACGTGTTCGGGCCGGCCGCCACCTGGATAATCGTGGGTGGGCTGCTCGTGGCCTATGTCGGCCTCGTCTGGCACCGCGCGCGCTACCCGGACCTCGAGCTCGACGACCCCACGGCCGCCGTCGTGAAGCTGCCGGAGTTCGCGCCCACCGCGAACACGGGGTTGCACTATCTGCTTCCCGTCGGCCTCCTCATCTGGTGCCTCATGGTCGAGGCGCTCTCGCCGGCGCTCTCCGCCTTCTGGGCGACCGTGCTCCTCACCTTCATCCTGCTGACCCAGCGCCCGCTGACGGCGCTCTTCCGCGGCGAGCGCGACCTTGCGGGTCCGTTCCGGCTCGGCGTGCGCGAGCTCTTCGAGGGGCTGGTCGCCGGCGGGCGCAACATGGCCGGGGTCGGCATCGCCACCGCGGCCGCCGGCATCATCGTCGGCACGGTGTCGCTGACCGGCATCGGGCTCGTCATGACCGAGCTCGTCGACTTCCTCTCCGGCGGCAACCTCATCGTCATGCTGGCGCTGACGGCGGTGATCTGCCTCATCCTCGGCATGGGCATGCCGACCACGGCGAGCTATGTCGTGGTGGCGACGCTGATGGCGCCGGTGATCGTCCAGCTCGCCGGCGAGAACGACCTCGCCGTGCCGCTCGTCGCCGTGCACCTCTTCGTCTTCTATTTCGGCCTCATGGCCGACGTGACCCCGCCCGTCGGTCTCGCCGCCTTCGCGGCGGCCGCGATCTCGGGCGCCGATCCGTTCAAGACCGGCGTCCAGGGCTTCCGCTACGAGATCCGCACCGGGCTCCTGCCCTTCGTCTTCATCTTCAACAACGAGCTGCTCCTCATCGACATCGAGAATGTCGGCCAGTTCATCCTCGTAGTCGCCGCGTCTCTGCTGGCGATGATGCTGTTCGTCTCCGCGACACAGCAGTGGCTGCTGGTGAAGAACCGGCTCTGGGAGACGGCGGCCCTGCTGCTCGTCTGCTTCACCCTGTTCCGGCCGGGCTACTGGATGGACATGATCTACCCGCCGTTCGAGCGCCTCGCGCCGACGCGCGCCGAGGAGGTCGCGGGCACTCTGAAGCCCGGCGATTTCCTGCGCCTGCGCCTGGAGGGCGACACGCTCTCGGGCGACACGGTCGAGCGCGTGGTGAAGCTGCCGCTCGGGAAAGGCGACACGGCGCGCGAGCGGTTGCGCGCCGCCGGCCTCACCTTGGCGACGCTCGGCGACGAGGTCATAGTGCAGCAGGCGGCGTTCCGCAGCACCGCGGCGAAGCTCGGCATCGAGAACGGCATGAAGGTGACCGCCGTCGAGGTGCCGGCCGACCGCCCCGCCAAGCACTGGCTCTACCTGCCGGCGCTGGCGCTTCTCGGCCTCGTGGTGCTGGCGCAGAGGGCGCGCCGGGCGCGGGCGGGCGCGGCTCCGGCGCCGGCCTGACAAGTCCTCGCCGCACGCCGGAGAATTTTCTCCCGGCGGGTATGGACAGCGCCGTCGGCCTCTTCTATATACGCGCCTCGCCGGCGGCGACGCCGGCCCTCGCGACAAGGCGTTAAGTGCCGAGAGCCACTCGGTTGGTGGCACCAAACGCTGTTGACACGAGGTGCGGGCGGGCGTAAAAGCCGGCCCCCTTGCCCGGTGGGGTGGGGGATGTGTTCTTTGACATTGTGAAGAGAGGGAAGGGATGCGCGGGCGGCGGCGCCGTGAGGGGTGCCGAG
>JADGGZ010000351.1 GCA_019689675.1 Rhodospirillales bacterium
CCTCCGTGGGCCCCGCCAGATGTTTATAAGAGACCGCCCGCGGCCTGCGCCGAAGCCGCCCGAGCCCAAGCCGGAGCCGCCGAAGCCCGAGCCTCCGAAGCCCGAACCGCCGAAGGCGGAGCCGCCGAAGCCGAAGCCGGAGCCGCCGAAGCAAGTCGCCGACGCGCCGCGTCCGAGGACGAAGCCGGAGCCGCCGAAGAAGGAGCCGGAGAAGTTCGACGTGAACGCCGTCCTCAAGACGCTGAAGCAGAACGCGCCGGCGCCGAAGAGCGAGGAGCCGCCGAAGAAGCAGCCGGCACCAGCGCCGCAAGTCGCCTCGACGGCGCCTCAGGCGCCTCTCGGGCCGCAGCTCACGACGAGCGAGATCGACCTCATCCGGCGGCAGATAGCCGAGTGCTGGAACCCGCCGATCGGAGCCAAGGACGCCAAGGACCTCGTCGTCGAGGTCTATGTCGCGGCCAACCCCGACGGAACGATCCGCGACGCGCGCGTCGTCTCGGCGCACGGCTCGCAGGAGACCTTCGTCCAGGCGGCGGCCGACAGTGCGCTCCGCGCGGTCCGTAACCCGCGCTGCACGCCCTTGAAGCTGCCGCCCGAGAAATACGAGCGCTGGAAGACGTTCACGCTCGTCTTCACCCCGAGAGACATGCTGTGACGGCCCGTGCGGCGCCGCCGCGGGGCCGCATTCGCGACAATTGGGAAAACCTGATCACCGTGCCCATTCCGAAGGATTTGACATGAGCGCCACCCGATCCATTCGGCTCGCCCACCTCCTTCTCGCCGCCGCGCTGGCATTGGCGACACCCGCGCTCGCCCAGACCGCGCCGCCCGCCCAGCCGGGGCGCGAGCTACGCATCGACATTACCCGGGGCAGGGTCGAGCCGCTGCCGATCGCGATCGCGAATTTCATCGGCCAGCAGCCGAACGAGCAGCAGGTCGGGCGCGAGATTGCGCAAGTGGTGAGCGCCGACCTCGAGCGCTCGGGGCTGTTCCACCCGATCGACCAGCGCGCCTTCATCGAGGATCCCGCGCGCATGGGCGCAACGCCGCGCTTCGGCGACTGGCGGATCATCAACGCTCAGGCGCTCGTCACCGGAACGAGCGCGCTGCAGCCCGACGGGCGGCTCCGCGTCGAGTTCCGTCTCTGGGACACCTACGCCGAGCGGCAGCTCACCGGGTTCCAATACACGACCCAGCCCAACTCCTGGCGCCGGGTCGCGCACATCGTGGCAGACAAGATCTACGAGCGCCTCACCGGCGAGAGCGGCTACTTCGACACGCAGATCGTCTACGTCTCCGAGTCGGGGCCGGCGGACCGGCGCATCAAGCGTCTCGCGCTCATGGACCAGGACGGCGCCAACCACCGCTATCTGACCGACGGGCGCAGCCTCGTCCTGACGCCGCGGTTCTCGCCCTCGACGCGCGACATCACCTATCTCTCCTACGGCAGCGGCCGCAGGGGCGTGCCGCGCGTCTACCTCTTCAACATCGACACGGGGCAGCAGGAGATCCTGGGCGACTTCCCCGGCATGACCTTCGCGCCGCGCTTTTCGCCCGACGGCAACTCCGTCATCATGAGCCTCGCCAGCAACGGCAACACCGACATCTATACGATGGATCTGCGCACCAAGCGCACGGTGCGGCTCACCGACGATCCCGCGATCGACACCTCGCCGAGCTATTCCCCGGACGGCAAGCGCATCGTCTTCAACTCCGATCGCGGCGGCTCCCAGCAGCTCTACGTCATGAACGCGGACGGCTCGGATCAGAAGCGGATCAGCTTCGGCGACAACCGGAGCAGGTACGGCACGCCCGTCTGGAGCCCGCGCGGCGATCTCATCGCCTTCACCAAGATCGACGGCGGCAAGTTCTACATCGGCGTCATGCGTCCCGACGGCTCCGGCGAGCGACTCCTGACCGAAAGCTTTCTCGTCGAAGGGCCGACCTGGGCACCGAATGGGCGGGTGCTGATGTACTTCCGCCAGCAGCCTTACGACAGTCGCGGCGGCGGCGGGACCACTCGGCTTTACTCGATCGATCTTACAGGTTACAACGAACGCGAGGTGATTACCCCGCAAGATGCATCGGATCCTGCGTGGTCTCCCTTGATTCCATAACGAATCGCAGTATAGTCCAGACCGTTTCGTGCCCGGTGTCCGGAACCATGCCCGAAACGGTCAAATACGCTGCCGCTGGGGGCAGCGTCGTCCCGTAGCATCCGTGAAATCAATCCCAGGTAGAGGGAGAAGAAGAATGTCTTCGAGAATGTTCAGCCTGCTTGCGGCCGTGGTGCTGCTGGCGGCGTGCGAGACGGCCCCCGACACCAGCGGTCAGGCGGCCAGCACGGCAACGACAGCCCCCACGTCCAGCATCCGCCCCGGCTCCGCGGAGGACTTCCGCGCGAATGTCGGCGACAGGGTGTTCTTCGCGTTCGACAGGTCGGACATCACGCCGGAGGCGCGGCGTACGCTCGAGCGGCAGGCCGAGTGGCTGAAGCGCTATCCGAACGTGACGGTGACCATCGAAGGGCATTGCGACGAGCGCGGCACGCGCGAGTACAACCTCGCGCTCGGCGAGCGTCGCGCCACGGCCGCGAAGAACGTCCTCGTCGCGCTCGGCATCCCGGCGAACCGGATCACCACGATCAGCTACGGCAAGGAGCGTCCGGCGGTCGTCGGCTCCAACGAGTCGGCCTGGGCGCAGAACCGTCGCGCCGTCACGGTCGTCAACTGAGCTTGTCGCGGCGGGCTTCGGGCTCGCCGCCAGCGGAAGCAGGCGCTCGCACGCTCCGGCCTCGCCGGGGCGTCCGCGGGCGCCCTTTTTTTGCCCGATTCGCCCGCGATGGTCAGGCTCGTGATTCGAGGACCCGTTCTTCCCGCCGCCGCCTTGCTCGCGACGGCGTTCGCGCTTGCGCCTCTTCCGGC
>JADGGZ010000071.1 GCA_019689675.1 Rhodospirillales bacterium
GAGCTCGGCTGCGGGATCGGCCGCTTCCTCGAGGCGACGGGCGCGGTCGGGCTCGACATCTCGTGGGGCATGCTGGCCGAGGCGCGCAGGCGGCTCCCCAAGGCGCCCCTCGTCCGCGGCTCGGGCCGCGAGCTTCCCTTCGCCGATGCGGCCTTCGACGCGGTGCTCGCGATCGATACGTTTCCTTATATCGTCCAGGCCGGGCTCGCGGAGATTCATCTCGCCGAAGCGGCGCGCGTCCTCGAGGACGGCGGCGAGCTCCTCGTCTTCAACTACGCCTACGGCAGCGAGGAAGAATTTCCGGTGCTCGCCGGCCGGTACGGATTCGCGCCCGAAATGGCCGGCACACGCCCGTTCCGCGCTTGGGACGGCAGCGCGTGGCGGCTTCGGCGGCGCGCGCTTCCGCCGGGCCGGGCGCCTCAGTCCGCGTAGTCGGAGCGTTCCTTGTCGAGGAGACGCTTCAGGGCGCTGAAATGCGCCTCCGAGGACTCGCGGTGCTCGGCGGCGCATTGCGCATGCGTCGCCTCCGCGACGGCGCGCGGAATACGCCGCAGCGGCCGGCCGGTCTGCATCGCCAGAACCTGAAGCTGGCAGGTACGCTCGAGGTAGTAGAGGTCGTCGAACGCCTCGGCGACCGTCTCGCCGACGACGATGACGCCGTGATTGGCGAGGAAGAGCACGCGCTTGTCACCGAGCGCCGCGGCGATGCGGTCGCCCTCTTCCCGGTCGAGCACGAGCCCGTTGTAGAGATCGTCGTAGGCGATGTCGTCGAGGAACCGCATCGCGTTCTGGCTGATCCATTCGACACGGCCGCCCTGGACCACCGTGAGGGCCGTCGCGTACGGCATGTGGGTGTGGAGCACGCAGGCCGCGCGCGGATTGCTTCGGTGGATCGCCGCGTGAATGAAGAAGGCGGTCGGCTCCGGCGCGCCGGCGCCGCTCACGAGGTTGCCGTCGGGGTCGATCACCACGAGATCGGACGCCCGCACCTCGTTCCAATGCATCCGATTGGGGTTGATGAGGAACTGGTCCTCGGTTCCGGGCACGCGCAGGCTGAAGTGATTGCAGACGCCCTCCGAGAAGCCGAGCCGCGCCGCCCAGCGCAGCGCCGCGGTGAGGTCGATCCGTGCCTGACGCACCGGATCGGTCTGAGGCACCTCTTTCAATACCGCCGTCATGCCGACCGTCCCTTTTCGAGCGCCCAGTCGCGTGCCGTCTCGATCGCGCGCCGCAACACAGGCAGGAGCTTCTTCGCCAGATCGGGACGATAGCGGTAGGGCGGCGCCTCGTCCATGTAGGCGCGCTGCGCCATTTCGAGCTGCACGGCATGAACGCCGTCGGCCGGCCTTCCATAGCGGCGCGTGATGTAGCCGCCCTTGAAGCGGCCGTTCAGCACGGAGTCGTAGCCCTCGGCGGCTCCGAAAACGTCCATGAGACGCTTGGCGAGCTCGGGATCGCACGAGGAGCCGCCGGCGGTCCCGAGATTGAAGACGGGAAGCGTGCCCTCGAAGAAGCGAGGCAGGACCGAGGCGATCGAATGGGCGTCGAACAGCACGATCGTCCGGTACCGCTCGCGCAGCTTGGCGATCTCCGCCTGGAGCGCGGCATGCCACGGACGCCAATAGGCGGCGATGCGGTCGGCGACCTCCTCCGGCGTGGGCGGCGCGCCCGCGTAGATCGGTTCCTTGTGGAACGTCGTAAGGGGGCACGTTTCGGTGTTGTCGGCGCCGGGGTAGAGCGGGGCCCCGTCGGGATTGCGGTTGAGGTCGACGACGATGCGGCTGTGCGTGGCGAAGAAGGTCGCGGCGCCGAGCTCGCGCGCGAATTCGTAGAGCCGATCGATGTGCCAGTCCGTGTCGGGCGTCGCGAGCGCCGCCGGTGTGAGGCGCTTGGCGATCTTTTCCGGAATGTAGGTGCCGGGATGCGGCGCCGAGACGATGATCGGCGCCTCGCCGGGTGTGAAACGATAGAGCTCCATCAGGGCGACCTCACGACCTCGCGACAGGGATTGCCGCCGATCCAGTACGACAGCTCCGCGGGATGCGCCACGTCCCAGAGCACGAGGTCGGCGCGGCGTCCGGGCGTCAGCACGCCGCGATCGTCGAAGCCGAGCGCCTTCGCGGCGTTGCAAGTGACGCCGGCGAGAGCTTCTTCCGGGGTGAGGCGAAAGAGGGTGCAGGCCATCGACAGCATGAGGAGGAGCGAGAGCGCAGGCGAGGAGCCCGGATTGCAGTTGCTCGCGATCGCCATCGGCACGCCGTGCTTCCGGAAGAGCTCGACCGGCGGACGCCGGGTCTCGCGGAGGAAGTAGTTCGCCCCCGGCAGGAGGACCGCCACCGTTCCGGCCGCGGCCATCGCCTCGACCCCCGCCTCGGTGGTGCATTCGAGGTGATCGGCCGAAAGCGCCTCGTACGTCGCGGCGAGTGCGGCGGCCCCCGAATCCGAGAGCTGGTCGGCATGAAGCTTCACCGGGAGTCCTGCGGCCTTCGCCGCAGCGAAGACGCGCTCGGTCTCCTCCACGGTGAAGGCGATTCCCTCGCAGAAGGCGTCGACCGCGTCGGCGAGCCCCTCGGCCGCGACCGCGGGCACCATTTCGCGCACGACGAGGTCGACGTAGTCGCCCTGTCGTCCCCTGTATTCGGGCGGCACCGCGTGCGCGCCCAAGAAGGTGGTGCGCACGCTCACCGGCAGCTCGCGCCCGAGCCGCCGGGCGACGCGCAGCATCTTGAGCTCGCTTTCGAGGTCGAGGCCGTAGCCCGACTTCACCTCGACCGTGGTGACGCCCTCGGCAAGAAAGGGGCGGAGCCGCTTGGCGGCGCTCGCGAAGAGGCTTTCCTCGTCCGCGGCGCGGGTCGCGGCGACGGTCGCGAGAATGCCGCCCCCGGCGCGCGCGATCTCTTCGTAGGAGGCGCCTTCGAGCCGGAGGGCGAACTCGCGCCAGCGCTCGCCGCCGAAGACGAGATGGGTATGGCAGTCGATGAGCCCGGGCGTCATCCAGAAGCCGTTGCCGTCGCGCGTCTCGCGCGCCGTCGCCGACGGCAGGTCGCTGCGCTTGCCGACCCAGGCGATCCGCCCGCCGACGATCGCGATCGCGCCGTCCTCGATCGCGCCGTAGCCGGGTCCCGCCATGGTCGCGAGGTTCACGTTGACCCAGAGGCTGTCCCACATAGAGTTCATTTTCGCATGCCTGCTCTCTTCGCCGAAACCGCTCTGCTGCCCGAAGGCTGGGCACGCGACGTCCGTCTCGAATGGGACGCATCGGGATACATCACCGGCGCCGTCCCGAACGCCGCGCCCGAAGGGGCGGAGCGTGCCGCGGGCCCGGTCGTTCCGGGAATGCCGAATCTCCACAGTCACGCGTTTCAGCGCGGGATGGCGGGGCTCGCCGAGACGGAAGAAGGCGGCGACAGCTTCTGGACGTGGCGCCGGACGATGTACCGCTTCGTCGAACGCCTCGACCCCGAGATGCTGCACGCGATCGCGGCGCAGCTCTACGTCGAGATGCTGAAGGCGGGCTACACCGCGGTCGCGGAGTTCCATTACGTCCATCACGACAAGGACGGGCAGCCTTACGCCGACAGGGAGACGATGTCCGAGGCGATCCTCGCCGCCGCCGAGGAGGCGGGGATCGGGCTCACGCTCCTTCCGGTGCTCTACCAGACGGGTGGGTTCGCCGGTGCGCCGCCCTCGGAAGGGCAGAGGCGGTTCATAAACCGCGTCGACGAGTTCCTGGCGATGGTCGGCGAGCTGCGCCGCCGCCATCCGGAGATCGTGATCGGAGTCGCGCCGCACTCGATCCGCGCCGTCTCCCCGGAGGGGCTGAAGGAGGTGGCGACCGGGCAGGACCTCGTTCACATCCACATCGCCGAACAGATGCGGGAGGTCGAGGAGTGCCTCGCGTGGAGCGGTCGACGCTCCGTCGAATGGCTGCTCGAGACTTGCGAGGTCGACCATCGCTGGTGCCTCGTTCACGCGACGCACATGACGGAAGCGGAGACTCGCGCCCTCGCCGTCACGGGCGCGGCCGCAGGGCTCTGCCCGACGACGGAGGCGAATCTCGGCGACGGGTTCTTCCCGATGGCGCACTACAAGGGCGTCTGGGGCATCGGCTCCGACAGCCACGTGTCCGTCAGTCCCTTCGAGGAGCTGCGCTGGCTCGAATACGGCCAGCGTCTCCTGCACAGGCGCCGCGGCGTCGTCGGCGGCGGCACGGCGCTCTGGCAGGCCGCAGCCGCCGGCGGCGCGAGGGCGCTCGGCCGGCCGATCGGCGCGCTCGAGCCGGGCCGCCGCGCCGACTTCGTCGTGCTGCGGGCGGATCTGCCCGCGCTCTGGGGAAAGCGGGAGGGAACGCTTCTCGACGCCGCCGTCTTCGCCGGAAACCGCAATCCGGTGCGCGATGTCGCGGTCGGGGGCAGGTTCGTGGTACGCGAGGGACGGCACGAGAGCGAGGAGAGGATCTTCGCCGCCTACAAGAGGTCGATCGCATGAACAAGCGTCTCGATAACGCGCGCCGGATCAAGGCGCCGCGCGGCCCCGAGCTGAGCTGCAAAAGCTGGGCGACGGAAGCTGCGCTGCGTATGCTCATGAACAATCTCGACGACGAGGTCGCGGAAAGGCCGCAAGAGCTGGTCGTCTACGGCGGAATAGGACGCGCGGCGCGCGATTGGCAGTGCTTCGACCGAATCGTCGCTTCGCTGAAGGAACTGGAAGACGACGAGACGCTGCTGATCCAGTCGGGAAAGCCGGTCGGCATCTTCCGCACCCATCCCGACGCCCCGCGCGTCCTCATCGCGAACTCGAACCTCGTCGGGCGATGGGCGACGTGGGAGCATTTTCACGAGCTCGATCGCAAGGGTCTCATGATGTACGGCCAGATGACCGCCGGGTCCTGGATCTACATCGGCAGCCAAGGCATCGTGCAGGGCACCTACGAGACCTTCGCCGAGGCCGGACGACAGCATTACGGCGGCGATCTCGCCGGGCGCTGGATCCTGACCGCCGGGCTCGGTGGCATGGGCGGCGCGCAGCCGCTCGCCGCCACGATGGCCGGCGCCTCGCTTCTCGCGGTGGAATGTCAGCCGAGCCGGATCGAGAAGCGGATCGAGACGGGCTATCTCGATACCTGGACCAAGAGCCTCGACGAGGCGCTGCAGATCATCCGGGCCGCTTGCGCAAAGAAGGAGCCGGTATCGGTCGGCCTCCTCGGGAATGCGGCGGAAATCTTCCCGGAGCTCGTCCGGCGCGGAGTCCGCCCCGACATCGTCACCGATCAGACGTCGGCGCACGATCCGCTCAACGGCTATCTTCCCGCCGGCTGGACGCTCGAGGAGGCGGAGGAGAGGCGCCGCACCGATCCGGAGGGCGTCGTCCGCGCCGCCAAGGAATCGATGGCGGTGCACGTGCGGGCGATGCTCGACTTTTATCGCAGCGGCGTGCCGACGCTCGATTACGGCAACAACATCCGGCAGTTCGCGAAGGAGATGGGCGTCGCCGACGCGTTCGAATTTCCGGGCTTCGTGCCCGCGTACATCAGGCCGCTCTTCTGCCGCGGCATCGGGCCTTTCCGCTGGGCGGCGCTGTCGGGTGATCCCGAGGACATCTGGCGCACCGACGAGCGGGTGAAGCTGCTCCTGCCGGAGAACCGGCATCTTCACAACTGGCTCGACATGGCAAAGAAGAAGATCCGCTTCCAGGGATTGCCGGCGCGGATCTGCTGGGTCGGCCTCGGCGACCGCGCCCGGCTCGGCCTCGCCTTCAACGAGATGGTGAGGAAGGGCGAGCTCTCGGCGCCGATCGTCATAGGCCGCGACCATCTGGACTCGGGCAGCGTCGCGAGCCCCAACCGAGAGACCGAAGCGATGCGCGACGGCTCCGACGCAGTCGCCGACTGGCCGCTCCTCAATGCCATGCTCAACGTCGCTTCCGGCGCCACCTGGGTATCGATCCACCACGGCGGTGGCGTCGGGATCGGCTTCTCGCAGCATGCGGGAATGGTGATCGTCTGCGACGGAACGAAGGAGGCGGACCGCCGCCTCGAGCGGGTCCTCACCAACGATCCCGGCACCGGCGTGATGCGCCACGCCGATGCCGGTTACGAGCTCGCGATCGAGTGCGCGAAGGAGCAGGGGCTGAAGCTGCCGATGCTCGGCTGATTCTCAGGCGGGCGATTCGGTTGCGTTCCTGAGCCCGAGATATTCGAGCTCTGCCAGAACGATGACGGCGAGCGCCTGAGCGATCACGAAGGCGTAGCCGAGCGTCGTCGGTGCCACCCATCCGCTGACGAGGAGGAGAAGGCTCGCGGCCGCCCAGGCGAGGTTCGCGACGATGATCGCGGCAACCCATTCGCGGAGCACGATGCTTCGCGTCCCGACATACGTCAGGAGCACCGCGAAGGCGAGGAGGACACCGCCGGACCAGCGCAGGAGCGCCGCCGGAAGGCCGAGCACCGCGTCCAGGACGCCGGCGCCGATGAACAGGAGGAGCCCGGCGGCGGCGCAGGTTGCGGCGTCGAACATGAGCGTCCGGCGGAGGAGGAGCGGAAATCGGTACATGCGATTCTCCCGTTGTCTCTTCGGTGCCGGCCATGATCGTCGCGGCGCGGCGGCGAAGCGATTACGTCCCAGGTAATGCTCCGGTCGCGGTAGACTCGGCGCTCCGCTCGCGCGGAAGGGAGAGTGCCGCATGACGAACGACCTGCACGGCGCGCACACCGATTTCAGCGACGCGATGAGCTACGGCGACTATCTGCAGCTCGATGCCATCCTTGCGGCGCAGCGGCCGCTTTCCGGCCGGCACGACGAGCTTCTCTTCATCGTCATCCACCAGACGACGGAGCTCTGGATGAAGCTCGCGCTGCACGAGCTGCGTCTCGCGCGCGCCGAGATCTGCGCCGAGCGGCTGCCGCCCGCCTTCAAGGCGCTCGCACGCGTCTCGCGCATCCAGGCGCAGCTCATCCAGTCCTGGGACGTGCTCTCGACGCTCACTCCGGCGGACTACACGAGCTTTCGCCCGTTCCTCGGGCAAGCCTCCGGCTTCCAGTCCTGGCAATACCGGCTCGTCGAGTTTCTTCTCGGCAACAAGCAGGAAGCGATGCTCGCCCCGCATCGTCACCGCCCCGATCTTCACGAGGCGCTCGAAGCCGAGCTCCGCGCACGGTCGCTCTACGACGAGGCGATAAGGCTGCTCGCCCGTCGCGGCTTCGCGATCGACAAATCGGTGCTCGAGCGCGACGTGCGGCAGCCCTATTCGGGCGATCCCAGCGTGCGTGCCGCCTGGCTCGCGGTCTATCGCGACACGGCACGCCATTGGGAGCTCTACGAGCTCGCCGAGGAGCTGGTCGATCTCGAGGACTGGTTTCAGCAATGGCGGTTCCGCCACGCCACCACGGTCGAGCGCATCATCGGATCCAAGCCCGGCACGGGCGGCACCGCCGGCGTCGCCTATCTGAGGAAAGCGCTCGGCATCCGCTTCTTTCCCGAGCTCTGGGAGGTCAGGACCGAGATCTAGGCCGGCGCCGGAAGAGGATGCCGCAGGCGCCGAGGAAGGTCGCGATTGCGACGGCGATCGCGACCCACGGCACCGCCTCGCGCTCGATCCCGAGACGGGAGGCGGCGGCACCGCCGAGCACGAGGCCGAGGCCGCCGGCGACGAGGGCGGTGACGATCCTGCCGAGAAAGGCGGACGAAGAGCCGCCGCTCATGTCACGGCGGCTCGCTTCCTGTATTCGGGGCGGTCCCACTCGCGGCGCTCGAGCACGGCGCTCAGATGCCCGATCGCGGCGTCGATTTCCGCCTCGCCGATGAAAAGCGGCGCGATCCCGAAGCGGAGAATGTCCGGGGCACGGAAATCACCGATCACCCCGCGGGCGATGAGCGCCTGGACGATGGCGTAGCCTTCGGGATGCGCGAACGAGACCTGGCTGCCGCGCCGCGCCGGCTCGCGCGGCGAGACGAGCCGGAGTGCCGGGCAGCGCGCCTCCACGCCCGCGATGAAGCGTTCGGCGAGGGCGATCGAGGCGCGGCGCAGCTCTTCGATGTCGGCCTCGAGCAGCAGATCGACGCCGACCTCGAGCGCGGCGAGGCTCAGAATCGGCGGCGTTCCCACGAGCGCGCGTCCGATCCCCGGCGCCGCACGCCAGCCGGACTCGAATGCGAACGGCGCTGCGTGGCCGAGCCAGCCGGTGAGAGGCATTCGGATCTCTTCCTGGAGATCCTGACGCACGTAGAGGAACGCGGGGGCCCCCGGACCGCCGTTGAGGTACTTGTAGCCGCAGCCGACCGCGAGGTTGGCGCCGGCGGCGTGCAGATCGACGGGGAGAGCGCCGGCGCTGTGCGCGAGATCCCACAGCATGACGGCCCCTCGCGCGTGCGCCGCCGCGGTAACGGCGGCCATGTCGTGAAGCCGTCCCGTGCGGTAGTCGACCTCGGTCAGGAAGACGACGGCGACGTCGTCGTCGATCGCTGCGACGATTTCGTCCGCCTCGACCAGCTTCAGCGCGTGCCCCTGTCCGAGAAGAGCGGCGAGGCCCTCGGCGACGTAGAGATCGGTCGGAAAGTTGCCGCGCTCGGACAGGAGGACGCGGCGCTCGGGGCGAAGAGCGAGCGCGGCGCCGAGCAGCTTGAAAAGGTTGATCGAGGTGGAGTCGGCGACCATGACCTCGCCCGGCGCGGCGCCGATCAGACGCGCGATCTTATCGCCGACCCGGCGCGGCAGGTCGATCCAGCCGTGCTTGTTCCAGCTCGTGACGAGGTCTCGTCCCCATTCGCCCTTAATCACCTCGGCGACCCGCGACGTCGTCGCCTTCGGCAGCGGGCCCAACGAATTGCCGTCGAGATAGACGACGCCTTCCGGCAGCAGGAAGCGGTCGCGGAAGCGTGCGGCGAGGACGGTCACGACACGGGATCATAGCTCCCCGGAAACCGGTTGCGCCGTCGTCGCTTCGGCATTAATAACTGACCGGTCGGTTAGTATGAAGCGACGGACCTGGAAGCGCCGGAAGGAGGCGAGGCCGAGCGAGATCAGCGCGGCCGCGCTGCGGCTCTTCGTCGAGCGCGGTTACGCGGCGACGCGGCTCGACGACGTCGCGGCCGTCGCCGGGATTTCCAAGGGAACCCTCTACCTCTACTTCGCCAACAAGGAGGAACTCTTCAAAGCGGTCGTCCGCGAGACGGTCGTCATCAGCCTCGATCGGGCGGAGCGGATCGCTGCCGAGCACGAGGGCTCCGCTGCGGCGCTCCTCGGCAAGGTGATGGCGCATTTCGCGGCGATGCTCGAGACCGAGGTCGCCGCCGTCCCGAAGCTGGTCATCGCGGAGGCCGGCAATTTCCCGTCGCTCGCTCGCTTCTACGCCGACACCGTCGTGAGCCGCGGCCTCGCCCTTCTCCGCCGCATCGTCGAGCGCGGCATCGAAAGCGGCGAGTTCCGCGCCGTCGATGTCGATGCGACCGTCCCGTCCATGATCGCGCCGTTCCTGATGATGGCGCTTTTCAAGCATTCGCTGGCGCCGCACGCCGACATCCGCTTCGATTCCGCTGCCGTTCTTCGAAGCCACGCCGAGCTCTTGCTGCGCGGCCTCGCCGCAGAGCGACCAGCGAAGCGGCGGCGATGAAGCGTCGCGTCCTCGTTCTTGTCGGCCTCGCGGCTGCCGTGGCGGCGGCAAGCGGAGCCTGGCTCTACGTCGATCGTTCGAGCGGAACGCCGGTGTTCCAGGGTTATGCGGAGGGCGAGTACGTCAAAGTGGCGCCGACCCAGCCGGGCACCCTCGTCGAGCTTGCCGTGCGTCGTGGCGACATTGTCGCGCCCGGCGACTTCCTCTTCGCCCAGGACTCCGCGCCTGACAAGTCGGCGCGTGCGGAAGCGGCCGGGAAGCTCGCTCAGGCCGAGGCGCTCCTCGCCAATCTCGAGAAGGGGGGCCGACCCTCGGAGGTGGAAGCCGCGCGCGCCGAGGTGCGCGAAGCGCGCGCAGCGCGCGAGAAGGCGGCCGCCGACTTCGCGCGCGGGGAGGCGCTGTTCCGCGAGCGGGTCATCGCCCGCCAACGCCTCGACGAGCTCTCGATGTCGGACCGCCAGGCGGCGGCGCGCCTTCTCTCGGCCGAGGCGCGGCTCGAGACGATCCAATCCGCTGCGCGCACAGACGAAATCGAGGCGCAGCGTGCCGCGGTCACCGCGGCGCGCGCGATCCTCGCGCAGGCGGAGTGGCGCCTCGGGCAGCGCCGCGTGGCGGCGCCCGTCGGCGGCCTCGTCGCCGACACGATCTTCCGCCCCGGCGAGCATGTCGCGGCAGGCCAGCCGGTCGTCTCCCTGCTTCCGCCGGAGAACCTTTTCGTTCGCTTCTTCGTGCCAGAGACCGAGCTCGCGCGTCTGCGCCGCGGCGCCCGGGTCGCGCTCGCCTGCGATTCCTGCCCGGCCGACCTCGAGGCGACGGTGAGCTTCATCGCACCACAGGCCGAGTTCACGCCGCCCGTGATCTACAGCGAGGAGAGCCGCCGCAAGCTCGTCTTTCTCATCGAGGCGCGGCCCGACGAGGGCGGCGCGCGCGTTCTGAAGCCGGGCCAGCCCGTCGACGTGAGGATCCTCGAGTGAACGGCGCGGTGGTCATCGACGTGCGTGGGCTGCGGAAGCGGTTCGGCGCGCGGGAGGTCGTGCGGGACCTGACGCTTCGCGTGGGCCGGGGAGAGATCTGCGGCTTTCTCGGCGCGAATGGGAGCGGCAAGACGACGACGATCCGGATGCTTTGCGGTCTTCTCACGCCGGACGGCGGGGAGGGCACGTGCCTCGGTTTCGATCTCCTCCGCCAGCCCCTCGAGATCCGACGCCACGTCGGCTACATGACGCAGCGCTTCAGCCTCTACGAGGATCTGACCGTCGCCGAGAACCTCGACTTCGTCGCGCGGCTCTACGAGATCCGCGACCGCCGCGCCGCCCTCGCGAGGGTGATGGCGCAGATGGAGCTGGAGGCGAGATCGGAGCAGCTCGCCGGCACGCTCTCCGGTGGCTGGAAGCAGCGCCTCGCGCTCGCCGCCTGCGTTCTGCACGAGCCGCGGCTGCTTCTCCTCGACGAGCCGACCGCCGGCGTCGATCCGAAGGCGCGGCGCGAGTTCTGGGATCTCATCCATGGGATGGCGACCCGCGGGCTGACCGTGCTCGTCTCGACCCATTACATGGACGAGGCCGAGCGCTGCCATCGTATCGTCTATCTTTCGCAAGGCAGGCTCGTCGTCGACGGCACCGCCGAGGAGGTGATCCGCGGCGCGGGGCTCGTCACCTGGAATGCGAGGGGTCCGGGAATCGAGGCGGCGGCGCAGGCGCTGCGCGCGGCGCCGGGCGTCGAGTCTCTCGCGGTGTTCGGGGCGGCGCTGCACGTTTCGGGCACCGACGAGGCGGCGCTCGACGCGGCGCTCGCTCCCTGGCGCGGTCGCGAGGATTTGGCGTGGGCGCGGGCCGAACCCACGCTCGAGGACGTCTTCATCCACCTTCTCGACGAGAGCGAGCGCGAAAGGCCGGGGGCAGCCCCGTGAGCTTTTCCCTCGGCAGGTTCGGGGCAATGCTGCGCAAGGAATTCCTGCAGATGCGGCGCGACCCGTTCACCATCGCGCTCACCGTAGGGATGCCCCTCATCCAGCTCTTTCTCTTCGGCTACGCGATCAATGCCGACCCCAAGCACCTGCCGACGCTGGTCGTCGGCGGCGACAACTCGCGTTACGAGAGAACCCTCCTCGCCGCGCTCGCGCACACCCGATATTTCGAGCTCGCGCCGGATCTCGTCAGCGAGGCCGAGGCGAGCCGCGCCCTCGACCGCGGCGAGGCGCAGTTCGTGCTGAGCCTGCCCACCGATTTCGCGCGCGCGATCGACCGCGGCGAGCGGCCGGCGATCCTGCTCGAAGCGGACGGCAGCGACCCGACGGCGATCGGCAACGCGGTCGCCGCCCTCAATGCACTCAACGCGACGGTGCTCGAGCGGGACGTCCCGGAATGGCTGCGCCGCGATGCGGCGGCGCCTCCGCCGTTCGAGGTTCGCGTGCAGCGTCGCTACAACCCCGAGGGGATCACCGCGTACAACATCGTCCCGGGACTCGTCGGGACCATCCTCACCTTCACCATGGTGGTCGTCACCTCCCTCGCGGTGACGCGCGAGCGCGAGCGCGGCACGATGGAAAATCTCCTGGCGACGCCGGTCCGGCCGCTCGAGGTGATGCTGGGCAAGATCGTGCCCTATGTGCTCTTGGGCTATGTGCAGACGGCGCTGATCCTCGCGGTCTCGGTCGCCGTCTTCGGGATTCCCGTTCGGGGGAGCCTCCTTCCGCTCGTCGTCGGATTGGGCTTCTTCATCGCCGCCAACCTCGCCGTCGGCTTCGCCTTCTCGACGATCGCCGCCAATCAGCTCCAGGCGATGCAGATGGCGGTCTTCTTCATCCTGCCGTCGATCCTTCTTTCCGGCTTCATGTTTCCGTTCCGCGGCATGCCGGGGTGGGCGCAGGCGCTCGGCGAGGCGCTGCCCTTGACCCATATGCTGCGCCTCGTGCGCGGCATACTGCTGAAGGGAAACGGGATGCTCGACGTGGCGCCGCATCTCTGGCCGATGGTCCTCTTCACGCTGATCGTTGGCGTCATCGCGGTTCGATCCTACCGCGAGACGCTCGACTAGAGGTTCCGTTCGAGAGGAATTCTCCACCCGCTCCGTCGTTCGCCGAGGCACGATGGAGCGTGTTTTCCGGGTCTGCGGCGTTATCCTCTACGGCATCGTCGCTGCCGCGCTCGCGGCTCTCGCGCTCGCCTTCATCGCTCTCGCCGTCTTCCGCGTCGGATCCGACGTCGCTCGCGGCGCGGCCAACGTGGGCGCGATGCTCGAGGCAATCGGGATGGTGATCGTCGCGGTCGCCGTGTTCGACGTCGCGAAATACCTCATCGAAGAGGAGCTCCTGCGGGACCGTGAGCTCCGCTCGGCGGAGGAGGCGCGCAAGACCCTGACGAAGTTCCTCACCATCGTCATCATCGTGGTGAGCCTCGAATCGGTCGTGTTCGTGTTCCAGGCGGGCAAGGAGGACATGACGAAGCTCGTCTACCCTGCCGCCCTCCTCGCGGTCGTGGGCGCTCTCGTCGCCGTGCTCGGGTTCTATCAGCGGATGAGCACCGGGACCGAAAGACAGGACCCGTCGGGTTGAAGTTTGCCTGCCGCGCGCCGGGTATCTAGAGTCCCGACATCGTCGGTTCCGAGGCGCCAAAATGGAGATCGTCAGCGTCGGCGGCGGGCCTGCCGGGCTCTTCTTCGGCATCCTGATGAAGCAGCGGCAGCCGTCGTGCCGTGTGACCGTGCTGGAGCGCAACCGGCCGCGCGACACCTTCGGATGGGGCGTCGTCTTCTCGGACGAGACGATGGGCAACATCGCGGCCGCCGACCCGCCGAGCTTTAAGCGGATTACCGAGGCCTTCGCCCACTGGGACGACATCGACATCCACTACCAAGGCGAGGTCCTGACCTCGACCGGGCACGGGTTTTCCGGCCTCTCCCGCGTCAAGCTTCTCGAAATCCTGCAGGAAAGGGCGCGCGAGCTCGGCGTCGAGCTGCGTTTCGAGACCGAGGTCGCCGCGATCGAATCCTTTCGTTCCGCCGATCTCGTCGTCGGCGCCGACGGGGTCAACAGCCGCGTGCGCGAGCTTCACGCGGACGCCTTCCGGCCGGAGATCGATTTCCGGCCGAACCGCTTCATCTGGCTCGGGACGACGCATCGCTTCGGGGCCTTCACCTTCCTCTTCAAGGAGAACGAGCACGGGCTCTGGCGCGCCCACGCTTACGACTTCGACCGCACGCATGCGACCTTCATCGTCGAGGCGACCGAGACGACGTGGCGGAACGCGGGGCTCGACAAGGCGAGCGAGGAAGAGAGCATCGCCTACTGCACGCGGCTCTTCGCCGACAATCTCCGCGGCACGCCGCTCCTCGGAAACAAGGCGATCTGGCGGAGCTTTCCGATCGTTCGCTGCGGGCGATGGCGGCACGAGAACATCGTCCTCCTCGGCGACGCCTGCCATACCGCGCATTTCTCGATCGGCTCCGGGACGAAGCTCGCCATGGAGGACGCGATCGCGCTCGCCGATGCGCTCGCCCGGCACGGACGCGTGCCCGACGCGCTCGAGGCGTACGAGTCCGAGCGGCGCCCCGTCGTGGAGTCGACCCAGCGCGCGGCGCAGACCTCGCTCCAGTGGTTCGAGGAGACGGAGCGCTACTTCGGCACGCTCGAGCCGCTCCAGTTCGCCGCCTCGCTCCTCACGCGCTCGCTGCGGATCACGCACGAGAACCTGAAGCTGCGCGACCCACGCTTCGTGCGTCGGCTCGATTCATGGTTCGCCTCCCGGGCCGCGAACCAGAGCGGGGTCAACGTGCCCGCCGAGCCCGTTCCGCCCCCCATGTTCACGCCCTATCGCCTGCGCGACATGGTGGTGTCGAACCGGATCGTGGTCTCGCCGATGTGCATGTACTCGGCCGAGGACGGGCTTCCGAACGACTGGCACCTCGTCCATCTGGGCAGCCGCGCCGTCGGCGGCGCCGCGCTCATCATGACCGAGATGACCGACATCGCTCCCGACGCCCGGATCACGCCGGGCTGCGCGGGGCTCTGGTCCGAAGCGCATGCGGCGGCCTGGAAGCGCGTCGTCGATTTCGTGCATGCCTCCGGGCCCGCGAAGATCGGCGTCCAGCTCGCCCATGCCGGGCGCAAGGGGGCGACGAAGCTCCTCTGGGAAGGAATGGACGAGCCGCTGGAGGAGGGGGCCTGGCCGATCATCGCGCCGTCGCCCGTTCCGTACCTTCCGCACAGCCAGGTGCCGCGTGAGATGACGCGGGCCGACATGGACCGCGTGCGGGACGA
Source organism: Rhodospirillales bacterium (assembly GCA_019689675.1). Taxonomy (GTDB): domain Bacteria; phylum Pseudomonadota; class Alphaproteobacteria; order ATCC43930; family CGMCC-115725; genus JADGGZ01. The sequence continues at coordinate 14,865 of JADGGZ010000071.1, forward strand.
TTTCGTCCGCGCCGCGCTCTACGCCGACAAAGCGGGGTTCGACCTCATCGAGCTCCACATGGCGCACGGCTATCTCCTTGCGAGCTTCCTTTCGCCGGTCACGAATCGGCGCCGCGACGAGTACGGCGGCATCCTGGAGAACCGGATGCGCTTCCCGCTCGAGGTCTTCGCCGCGGTTCGCGCCGTCTGGCCGCAGCCGAAGCCGATGAGCGTGCGGATATCGGGGACGGACTGGATCCCGGGCGGGTTCGAAGCGGCCGACGCCGTCGCCTTGGCGAAGGCGCTGAAATCCCTCGGCTGCGACATCGTGGACGTCTCGACCGGGCAGACCGATCCCGCCTCGCAGCCGCGCTACGGGCGCCTCTATCAGACGCCCTATGCCGACCGCGTTCGCCACGAGGCGAGAATCCCGACCATGACCGTCGGCGGCATCTCCTCCTATGCCGACGTCAACTCGATCCTCGTCGCCGGCCGTGCCGATCTCTGCGTCCTCGCGCGCGCGCATCTCTGGGATCCTTACTGGACGCGCCACGCCGCTTTCGAGCAGGGCTACGATCTCCGCTGGCCGAATCAGTACAGATCCCTCGAGGGCTATCAGCCGCGGTTCAAGTAGCCCCGCGCCCGCTTCCCTGCGGCGGATTGGGACTGGACGCCGGCCCCGCGGCGATGCTGCCTTAGCAAGGGACAACCAACGAGGATTATCGAATGCCGCTCCCGCCGAACCTTGAGGGCCGCCTCCGCATCCCGGTCGTCGCCGCCCCGATGTTTCTCGTCTCAGGGCCGGCTCTGGTCGTTTCCGCGTGCAAGGCCGGGGTGCTCGGCACGTTCCCGGCCCTCAATCAGCGCTCCAGCGCCGGGTTCGACGACTGGCTCGCCGAGATCGGAAGCGCGCTCGCTGCGGTGCCGAGCGCGGCGCCCTACGGCGTCAACCTCATCGTCCATCGCACCAATCCCCGCGTCGACGCGGACCTCGCGCTCTGCGTCAAGCACAAGGTGCCTGTCGTGATCACGTCGCTCGGCGCGGTCGCCGATCTCGTCAAGGAGGTGCACGGCTACGGCGGCGTCGTGTTCCACGACGTCATCAATCGCCGGCATGCCGAGAAGGCCGCGGAGGCGGGAGTCGACGGGCTCATCCTCGTCTGCGCGGGCGCGGGCGGCCATGCCGGCACGTACAGCCCCTTCGCCTTCCTTCCCGAGATCCGCCGCTTCTTCGACAAGACGGTCCTCCTCGCCGGCGCCATCTCCGACGGGCGATCGGTGGCCGCCGCGCGCGTGCTCGGCGCCGACCTCGCTTACATGGGCACGCGCTTCATCGCGACGAAGGAGAGCCTCGCCGTCAACGGCTTCAAGGAGATGATTCTCGCCGGCAACGCGGCGGATGTCGTCTACACGCCGGCGATCTCGGGAATCCACGGCAGCTTTCTCAAGGAGAGCATCCGCAGCGTCGGGCTCGATCCCGACAATCTCCCGACCCAGGGCCAGGGCTACAAGGCGAAGGTCGGCGACGAGCAGAAGGCGTGGAAGCACGTCTGGTCGGCCGGCCAGGGCATCGGCTCGATTGACGACGTGCCGAGCGTGCCCGAGCTCGTCGACCGGCTCGAGCGCGAGTACCTCGCCGCGCTCGCCGACGTGCCGTCGAGGCGATGAGCGAGGAAAGCGCGCCGCCGGGTCGGGAGAATAGTCCTCGTCGACCAGGCGGCGTGCCCGCCGCGCGGGACTAGCGGTCGAGCTTGTGGTACTCGCGGTTCGGCATCATGTCGACGCCGCTCGCCATGCGGTTCGAGAGGTTGAAGAAGGCGACCGTTTCGGAGAGATCGAAGATCTCCTCGTCGCCGAGCCCGACGGCGCGCAGCGCGGCGCGGTCCTCGTCGCCGACGAGATAGGGCGTCAGCGTCAGCTTCCAGGCGAATTCGAGCATGGCGCGCTGGCGCGGCTCGAGCTTCGCGACGCGCCAGTTCATCACCATCATCTCGCCGAGCTCCGGGTCGCCGGAAAGGCGGCGCACCGCTTGGCCGTGCGCGACGAGGCAGTAGTAGCAGCGGTTGGCGCTCGAGACGACGACGGCGACCATTTCGCGCTCGAGCTTCGAGAGGCCCGAGGGCGCGAGCATCAGCTCGTTGTACATCGCCATGAAGTTGCGCAGCTTCTGCGGCCGGAAGCTGTAGGCGCGAAGGACGTTCGGAATGAAGCCGAGCTTCTCCGTGGCCTTGGCGAAGACGGCGTGGATGTCCTCGTCGAGAGTCTCGACCGGCGGCACGGGAAGGGCGGAGATATGGTCGGGCTGAGGCATGAGGGGGTCCGGTTGCGGAAGATGGCTCGACGCAGATGGGCTCACGCACGCCCTGGCGTCAATGCGGCGGATCGGCTCTCGACCCGAGACGAGTTCTACCTCGCTCACTTGTCCGCCTTGCTCCGCATCGTGCCGGTTGAGGCGAGACGACGCCCGGCCTAGCGCGCTCGATCCTTGCTCTTTCGCGCGAGGCGCTCGCCGATCCGGCGGAGGTCCACCACCATCCG
>JADGGZ010000352.1 GCA_019689675.1 Rhodospirillales bacterium
GCCGTGAAGTCCTTCCCATGCGGCTGGAACTCGGTGAAGCTGCCGTAGCCGCTGCTCACCAGCAAGTTGAGCGCCTTCGTCGCCCGGTTCCCGTCGGCGGCGGTCTGGCCGGAGCCGGTGCGGCGGTCGGATACGGGCGCGGACGAGCCGGTGTGGCGGTCGGACGCGGGTGCGGCCGACGAGCCGCTCATCGGCGTCGAAGCCGCGGGCGGGGCGGACGCCGTCGTCGACGGCCTGCCCGCGTCGGTGCTGCCGCAGGCCGCGAGCGTGATTGCCGCGGCGGCGATCGAGACGAGTTCCGAGATCCTCTTCACTGGCTTGCTCCATGTCGGGCCGCGCTTCCTCGACGCAGCCTCCGCTGAACAATCGGCAGGGGCGCCCGTTCCCCCTTCACCGAGGGCGCGGCGCGGCCGGCCGGCCCTCGAGCTCGCGGAGCTTGGCTTCGGCGTCGGAGATGCGCTGGGCGCGGAGCTCCGCGTCTTCCGGCAAGGTGCGAAGCCAGGCGAGATAGGCGCGCCAGGCCTCCGGCGTCGCATCCGCGGCCGGCGTCTCCTCGACGATGAATCCGGGCGGATCGCCGATCGTCTCGGCGCGCCCGAACGCCTGCGAACTCGCCGGACCTTCGGTTTTCGCCATCGAGCCTCCTCGAAAATCGGAACGCAGCCGCGCCTCGCTCGTTCCCCCGAAATCACCGGACGATCCAGGGGAGGCTTGGGAATGAGCTGGGCCTTGGTCCAGATAGCGGAAGGCGACGAGAAGCGACGCAATGGTATTGCGGCCGAGATCTATCCTGCGGATCTCGCGAGGGCGGATGACGGCGGCGCGGTGACGATACCGAATGTTTCGGTCTCTCCGGCCGGGTTCGTCCGCCAGGAGGCGGAGGGCTTCGTGATCGAAGCCGAGGCGGACGGACCGCTCGACGGCATCGAGCCCGGCCCCTACGCGTTCCTCAAGGACGTCGGCAGAGCGGTCGCGGAGTACATGGGCGAGGCGTGTCACACGGTTCCGCCGCGCACGATTCCGGCGTGATCTCCGCCGCAGCGGCGCCGAGGGACGAGGTTCGTCTCCGGGCGTTTCGAGCAGCGATGGAGCGCAAAGTCGTTCTCCTTGTCGAGGATGATCCCGACATTCGCGAGATCGCGAGCCTCATCCTGTCGGAGATGGGGTTCGAGGTGCTCGAGGCCGGGGACGGGCTCGCCGGGCTCGCGCTCGTCGAGACGATCCCCGGAATCGATCTTCTCTTCACCGACATCGAGATGCCGGGCCTCGACGGCGTCACGCTCGCCGAGCGGGCGCGCGAGATCCGTCCCGACCTGCCCGTGGTCTACGCGACGGGATTCGCCGAGCGGGTGCGCGCGTTGAAGGCCGCGCAGCCGACGGAAGAGGTGCTGCAGAAGCCGTTCCGGAAGCACGAGCTCGCAAAAGCCATCGAGCGCGCGCTCGCGAGCGCCGGCGCCGGCTGAGCGCCGTCACCGCCGAAAGAGAAATTCGAGCGGCGCGGGCGCGCTTTCCGATCATCGGCGAAGGCGCTCTCGCAAGCGTGATCGCCGCCTGTGACGCGGCGCACAGGCAGCGCGTTTCCTCCGCGCGATGACGGAGAGCACGCGTCCGCCGCCCGCCCGGCGAGAGGGACGGGCGGCTTTCTTCCTCGCCGGAGGTCGCCCATGAATTCCGACATCGCCCGCTCGATCGGATCCGCCTCGCTCGTCATCGCAGGCGCGCTGGCGTTCGTCACCAGCGCCGCAGCGCAGAGCGGCACGAAGACCGAAGTCGCTCCCTTCTCGCACGCGCTTCATCACCAGGCGGCGCCCGCCAAAGGCGGCTATGCGGAGGCGGCGCCGCCGTTTTTCGGCAATCTCGGCAAGCACCATTGGCAGATCACCACCGCGAGCCCGGAGGCGCAGCAGTATTTCGACCAGGGTCTTCGCCTCGCTTACGGCTTCAACCACGCGGAGGCGCGGCGCGCCTTCCGCGAGGCGCAGCGCCTCGATCCTTCCTGCGCGATGTGCTTCTGGGGCGAAGCGTTCGTGCTCGGGCCCAACATCAACATGCCGATGGATCCTTCGGCGAATGCGCCGGCGCTCGAGGCGCTCGCGCGCGCCGAGGCACTTGCCGCCGGGGCGTCACCCAAGGAGCAGGCGCTCATCGCCGCGCTCTCGAAGCGGTACTCGGCGGACCCGAGCGCCGAGCGCGCCGCGCTCGACGAGGCCTGGGCGGACGCGCTCGGCGGCGTCGCGGCGCAGTACCCCGACGACGTCGAGCTTCGCGTCCTCCACGCCGAGGCGATGATGGACCTTCAGCCGTGGGACTACTGGGCCGACGGCGGGAAGACGCCGAAGGGGCGAACGGCGCAGATCGTCGACGAGCTCGAGCACGCGTTGGCCGCCGCGCCCGAGCATCCCGGCGCGATTCATTTCTACATCCACACGGTCGAGGCCTCCGACCGGCCCGATCGGGCGGAGAAGGCGGCGGAGAAGCTCGCCGCGCTGGTGCCCGGCGCGGGTCATCTCGTGCACATGCCGAGCCACATCTACTATCGCGTCGGCCGCTACCTCGACACGCTCGCGACGAACAAGACGGCGGCCGCGGTCGACGAGGCCTACATCGCCGAGGTGCAGCCGGAAGGGCCTTACCCGCTCGCCTACTATCCGCACAACGTCCACTTCGTTCTCGTGTCGGCGAGGATGGCGGGCGATGCGCCGACGGCGCTCGCCGCGGCGGAGAAGCTGAGCGCCATCATCAGCCCCGAGACCGCGGCGGCGATTCCGATGGTGCAGCCGATGATGGCGGCCGCCTATTTCGCGCACGCCCAGTTCGGGACGCCGGAGAGCATGCTGGCGCTCCCCGAGCCCGCGACGGCGCCGTCCTACGTCAAGGCGATGTGGCATTACACGCGCGGCGTCGGCC
>JADGGZ010000072.1 GCA_019689675.1 Rhodospirillales bacterium
CTGCGGCGCCGTGGCCCTCCCCTTCCGCGTCACCGCCGACGTGGCGCGGATCGTGCCCGTGATCGGCGACCCCGTGGCGGCGCCGTTCGACGCCGTCGGAGACGCCATCGACTGAGCACCCCACCCGAAGGGCGGGTGCTCAGCGGCCGCCAGCCCGCGCCGGCGACCCGGGCATGGACCCGCTAGATGTCGTGTCCGTTTCGGACCCGAGTCCGGGTGTGCTTGCCTGAAATAACAGGTGATTTACAGGCCGTCGGGCCTAATCGCGCGAGACGCGGCGCGGCCTCGGGCCGCGCTACGCCTTGGTCTTGCCGACGGCCGCGTCGTAGTCGTCCATCAGCACGCGTGTGATCTGGCCCGGCTGGAAATGATAGGGCCCGATCTCGCGCACCGGCGTCACCTCCGCCGCGGTGCCGGTGAGAAAGGCCTCGTTCGCCTTCGTCAGCTCGTCCGGCATGATCGCGCGCTCGACGACCTCGAGCCCGCGCTTCCTGGCGAGGTCGATCACGGTGCGCCGCGTGATTCCGTCGAGGAAGCAGTCCGGCGTCGGCGTGTGGAGCTTGCCGTCCATGACGAAGAAGACGTTGGCGCCGGTCGCCTCGGCGACCTGGCCGCGCCAGTCGAGCATCAGCGCGTCCTCGTAGCCCTCGGCCTCGGCGGCGTGCTTCGAGAGCGTGCAGATCATGTAGAGCCCGGCCGCCTTCGACTTCGTCGGCGCGGTGTTGGGCGCGGGCCGGGCGTATTTCGCAATCTGGAGGCGGATGCCGCGCATGCGGGCCTCGGGCGAGAAATAGGCCGGCCACTCCCAGGTGGCGATCGCCATGTGGATCTTCGTCTGCTGCGCCGAGACCCCCATTTGCTCGGCGCCGCGCCAAGCGACCGGCCGGACGTAGCCGTCGACGATCCCGTTCGCCTTCACCACCGCCTCGGTCGCGGCGTCGATCTCGGCGCGGCTCCAGGGAATCTCGAAGCCGAGGATGCGGCCGGAGTCGATGAGCCGCTGGGAATGCTCGGCGAGCTTGAAGACCTTGCCGTTGTAGACCCGTTCCCCCTCGAAGACGCAGCTCGCATAATGGAGAGCATGGGTCAGGACGTGGATCTTGGCCTCGCGCCACGGCACCAGGCGGCCGTCGTGCCAGATCTGACCGTCACGGTCGTCGAAAGGAACGAGGGACATTGCGAGACCCTATCACTGCGCGGTTTCTGGACAAGTGCGACATTTTATGTCGCACATGGCGCGAGACCGATAACATTGCATCCAAAATAAGTCAACATGTCTGACCTTAAATCCGGCGCAAACCTGCTCTTCCTGCGCGAGGAGGAGCTGCGGCAAGCGATCGAGCTCCTCTTCTTCGCCTACCGCGACTTCACCTCCGAGCCGGACGAGATGCTGGCCGAGTACGGCTTCGGGCGGGCGCATCACCGCGTCATCTATTTCGTCGGCCGTCATGCGGGGCTTTCCGTCTCGGAGCTCCTCGGCATCCTCAAGATCACGAAGCAGAGCCTCTCGCGCGTCCTCTCGCAGCTCATCGAGCAGGGCTTCATCACCCAGCGCGCCGGCGAGACCGACCGCCGCCGACGGCTCCTCGAGCTCACCGAGAAGGGCATCGAGCTCGAGCGGCGGCTCTCCGAGAACCAGCGCCAGAGGATCGCCCGCGCCTATCGCGAGGCGGGCGCCGCCGCGGTCGAGGGATTTCGCCGGGTGATGATCGGCATCATCTCCGACGAGGCCGACCGCAAGCGGTTCGAGCGTCGGTGAGAAGGCCATGAGCAAGGCCGAGCCCCATCTCCTCGTCGTCGACGACGACGCGCGCATCCGCGAGCTCCTGAGCCGCTATCTGCGCACGAGCGGCTTCCGGGTGACGACGGCCGCCGACGCCGCGGAGGCGCGGCAGAAGCTCGCGGGGCTCGATTTCGACTGCCTCGTCCTCGACGTGATGATGCCGGGCGAGAGCGGGCGCGCGCTCACCGCCGATCTGAAGCGGACCCGGCCCGTGCCGATCCTCCTCCTCACCGCGATGGCCGAGCCCGAGGACCGGATCGGAGGCCTCGAGGACGGGGCCGACGACTATCTCGTCAAGCCGTTCGAGCCGCGCGAGCTGGTGCTCCGGATCCGCAACGTCCTGCAGCGCGGCGCGCCGCGCGAGCGCACGGAGGCGCCGCGCGAGCTGCGGCTCGGCGCCTGCCGCTTCGACCTGCAGCGCGCCGAGCTCTTCCGCGGCGCCGAGCCCGTGCACCTCACGGCGGCCGAGACGGCGCTTCTCGCCGCGCTCGCGCGACGCCCGGGCGAGGCCTTGTCGCGCGAGGCGCTCGCCGAGGAGGCGCAGGTCGGCGGCAATGTCCGCACCGTCGACGTGCAGATGACGCGGCTGCGGCGCAAGATCGAGCGCGACCCGAAGTTCCCGCGCTACATCCAGACCGTGCGGGGGACCGGCTATGTCCTCAAGCCCGACTGACGTCGGCCTCGTCCGATTCGCCTCGCCGCGCCTGTCGCTGAAGCGGCTGGTGCCGAGCACGCTGCTCGGCCGCTCGGTCCTCATCATCGTGATGCCGCTGATCCTGGTGCAGGTGGTCGCGACCTGGGTCTTCTACGACCGGCACTGGGACACCGTCTCGCGCCGCCTCGCCAACAGCGTCGCCGGCGAGATCGCCGTCGTCATCGACGTCCTCGACAGAACCGAGACCGACCTCGACCGCTACAGGCTCTTCGCGACGATGTCGAGCGCGACCGAGATCGATTTCAGGCTGCGGCCCGGCGCGCGGCTGGAAGGAAGCGAGCCGGAGGACGAGACGCCGATCGTCGTCTCCATGCGCGAGCTGGTCGGGCGCCCGTTCACGATCGGCCCCGGCGAGGATCCGAAGGACGTCCTCATCAGCGTCCAGCTCGACGACGGCGTGCTCGACGCCGCGACCCCCAGGAAGCGCCTCACCACCTATACGACGAACCTCGTCATCATCTGGATGATCGGCTCGTCGATCATCTTCTTCTGCGTCGCGATCCTGTTCATGCGCAACCAGATCCGCGCGCTGCGCCGCCTCGCCGCCGCCGCGGACGCCTTCGGCAAGGGCCGCTCGCCGCCCGACTTCAAGCTCGAGGGCGCGACCGAGATCCGCCAGGCGGGCGCCGCGTTCATGGCGATGCGCGACCGCATCCAGCGCCAGATCACGCAGCGCACCGAAATGCTCGCCGGCGTCAGCCATGATCTGCGGACGCCGCTCACGCGCATGAAGCTCGCGCTCGCCTTCGACGAGGTGCCTGTCGAGGAGCTCCGCGCGGACGTCGCCGAGATGGAGCGCATGGTGCAGGGCTATCTCGACTTCGCCCGCGGCGAGGGCGCCGAGGACCAGGTCGAGACCGATATCGGCCTTCTCCTCGAGGAGGTCGCGGCCGATGCCCGGCGCGACGGGGCCTCGCTCCTCCTCACCGCGCCCGAGGACTGCGTGCTGAGCGTCCGCCCGCACGCGCTGAAGCGCTGCATCACCAATCTCGTCGGCAACGCGCTGCGGCATGGAAGGCACGTCTGGCTCAGCGCCGTCGCGATGCCGGACCATGTCGACGTCCTCGTCGACGACGACGGTCCGGGCATCCCGCCGGAGCAGCGCGAGGCCGTCTTCCGGCCGTTCTTCCGGCTCGATCCGTCGCGCAACCCGGCGACCGGCGGGGTCGGGCTCGGCCTCACCATCGCCCGCGACGTGGCGCGCGGCCACGGCGGCGACCTCCTGCTCGAGACCTCGCCGCAGGGCGGGCTCCGCGCGCGCATCCATCTGCCGCGCTGAAAGCGCCGGGGAACGCCCGCACCGCCGGGTCCGTTCACCCCGGCGTGACCCGCCCGCTCGTTTCGATCGTCATCGACAACTACAACTACGGCCGCTTCGTCGGCGCGGCGATCCGGAGCGCTCTCGCCCAGAGCTACGAGCCGCTCGAGGTGATCGTCGTCGACGACGGCTCGACCGACGGGTCGTGGTCGATCATCGCCGGCTTCGGCGACCGCATCCGCGCGATCCGCCAGGAGAACGGCGGTCAGAGCGCCGCCTTCAATACCGGCTTCGCGGCGTCGCGGGGCGACATCGTCATCTTCCTCGACAGCGACGACGCGCTCCATCCGGAGGCCGCGGCCGAGGCCGTGCGCCACGTGCGGCCCGGCGTCTCGAAGGTCCAGTTCGCGCTCGCCACCGTCGATGCCCGCGGCCGGTTCCTCGGCAACATCTTCCCCAATTTTCCGGCGGGCCTCGCGCCGGCCGAAATCCGGGACGAGGCGCTGCGCAGCGCCCTCTATCCCTGCCCGCCGACGAGCGGCAACGCCTACACGCGCAGCTTCCTCGAGCGCGTGATGCCGCTCCCCAAAGTCCCGTGCGGGGCCGACGGCCCGATCAACACCGTGGCGCCGCTCTACGGCGACGTCGTCACCATCAACCGCCCCCTTGCTTGGTACCGCGTGCACGGACAGAACGACGGCGCGCAGCAGACGCTCGCGCCGGAAAAGTTCGCGCGCTTCATCCGGCACGACCAGAGCCGCGTCGAGTTCCTGCGCCGCCACGCCGCCGCGCTCGGTGTCAGCATCGACGGCGACCCGCTCGACCGCGCGATTCTCCACCTCCAATACCGCCTCGCCTCGCTGGTGCTGCGGCCCGAGGACCATCCGATCGCGGGCGAAACGCGTGCCGATGTCGTGTCGCGGGCGATCCGCGCCGCGGCGAAGCTGCGCGATGGCGCCGCTTCGAAGGCGGCTCTTGTCGCCTGGTTCCTCGCCGTCGCCGCGGCGCCGCGCGGCACCGCGGAGAAGCTGATCGCATTCCGCTTCGTACCCGGGAGCCGCCCGAAGCTTATCGGCAGCGTGCTGCGCGGCCTGCGCGTGCTGCGCCCGCCGCGCGCCGCGGAGGACCTCAGCGTTCCGGAGACTTTCGCAGCGTCTTGATCGCCGCCCTGGCGAGCGCGTCGGCGCGCTCGTTCTCGGGATGCCCGGCATGTCCCCGGACCCAGTGCCAGGTCACGTCGTGCGGCGCCATCGCCGCCTCGAGGCGCTGCCACAGGTCGACGTTCTTGACCGGCTCCTTCCCGGCGGTCTTCCACCCCTTCTGCTTCCAGGCGTGGATCCACTTCGTGATGCCGTCGCGCAGGTAGATGGAATCGGTGTGGATGCGGACCCGGCACGGCCGCTTCAGCGCGGCGAGTCCTTCGATCGCCGCGGTGAGCTCCATCCGGTTGTTCGTGGTGACCGCTTCCGCGCCGGAAAGCTCCCGCTCGACGTCGCCGTAGCGCAGGATCGCGCCCCAGCCGCCCGGCCCCGGGTTGCCGCTGCACGCGCCGTCGGTGAAGAGGTCGACCTCGGGCAGCGCCATCACAAGCCGTAGGCGCCCGGGCCGGCGATGTCGCGGTGGAAGCGCAGCTTCTTCAAGTACTCGAGCGGATCCTTGGGACGCACGAGCGCGCCCTCGGGCTGATTGAGCCAGTCGTACAGCCGGGTGAGGAGGAAGCGCAGCGCGCTGCCGCGCGCGAAGAGCGGCAGCGCGTCGAGCTCGGCGGCGCCGAGCGGGCGTACCGCACGGTAGGCGCCGAGAAGAAGCCGCGCCTTCGTGACGTTGAAGGCCCCGTCCGGCTCGAAGCACCAGGCGTTGAGGCAGATCGCGATGTCGTAGGCGAGGAAGTCGGTGCAGGCGAAGTAGAAGTCGATGAGACCGGAGACCTGCTCGCCGCGAAAGAAGACGTTGTCCGGGAAGAGATCGGCGTGGATGACGCCGCGCGGCAGATCGCTCGGCCAGTTCCGCTCGAGACGCTCCAGCTCTGCCCCGAGCTCCTCGGCAAGCCCCGGCTTCACCTCGTCCGCCCGCGCACGGCACGCCTCGAAGAGCCGGCGCCAGCCGGCGACCGACAGATCGTTCGGCCGCGTCATGCCGAACGACGCCCCGGCAGCATGGAAGCGCGCGAGCGCGCCGCCGACGCCCGCGCAGTGGAAAGGCTGGATCCGGCGCGGCCACATCCCGTCGAGGAAGGTGACGATCGCCGCGGGCCGCCCGCAGAGCTGCCGCAGCGCCTCGCCGTCGCGCGCCCGCACGGGCGTCGGGCACGGGATCCCCTCGCGCGCGAGATGCTCCATGAGCGCGATGAAGAAAGGCAGATCGGCGGGCGCGACACGCTTCTCGTAGAGCGTCAGGATGAAGGTGCCCCGCTCGGTGCGCAGCAGGAAGTTCGAGTTCTCGACGCCCTCGGCGATTCCCTTGCAGGAGATCACCTCGCCGAGATCGTAGGCGGCCATGAAGGCGCGCAGCTCATCGTCGGAGACGTCCGTGTAGACCGCCATGCGCGCGCGACTGTAGAGTGCCGCCGGCCCCCGCGGAAGAGGAGAGCATGGAGAAACCGGTCGTCGCCCAGCGCGGCCCCTACGGAGTGAAGGTCGAGGCGGGAAAGAGCTATTTCTGGTGCGCATGCGGCCGCTCCAAGACGCAGCCGTTCTGCGACGGATCGCACAAAGGGACCGGCCTCGCGCCCGTCATGTTCAAGGCCGAGAAGACGGAGGAGCTCTGGTTCTGCGGCTGCAAGGCGACGGCCACCAAGCCGTTCTGCGACGGCTCGCACAACCGCCTATGAAACGGTTTTTGGCGCCCCTCGCGCTGGCGCTGGTCCTCGCGTCCTGCTCCTCGTCTCCGAAGGATCCGCGCGCCTGCCCGCGGCTCGGCGTCATCGCCGACGCGGCGGAGCTCGTCCGCTATCGCGCCGGCGGTGGACGCGATGTGACCGACCAGGTGTTCAGCGCGCGGCTCGGCGACGTCGTCGGGAGCTGCCGCTTGGACAAGACGAGCGCGAATGTCGATATGCGGGTCTCGATCGTCGCCGATCGCGGCCCGGCGATGACCCGCCCGGACGAGGCGGAGGTCGAATACTTCGTCGCGGTGACCGGTCCGGGAGACGAAATCCTCGCCAAGGAGACGTTCCGGACGCGGCTCGACTTCGCGAACCGGAACCGCACCGGCAGCGCCGAGGAGCTGTCTCAGCGCATTCCGCTTCCCGCCGGAAGCGACCCTGGCGCCTACAGCATCCTGGTCGGCTTCCAGCTCACGCCCGAGGAACTGTCGGACAACCGCCGGCGGCGGCGCTAGGGGCGAAGCGACTTTCAGGTTCAGAGGGTGACGATGGGCGGTGAGGCCGAGCACCGCGAGCAGGCGCGGGGGTGCGAAGGTAGCGCGCGGCGATGCGTCGGAAGGTGCTCGAGCTCGTCGACGAGGTCTCGGTCCTTGTGATTTGCCGGATCGAAGGCGCGCAGGCGTTTGGAACGGCGGGCCGGCGAGGAACAGGTCATCGCGACCGTCCGCGACATGATCGACGGTGCGGGCCGCGCTCTGCCAAACCGCTCTCGATATAGACCGCGGTCTCGAAATCGTCTTCGACGAGCGGGGTTCTCGTGGGAAGGACTACCGACCCGGGACGTGGAGAAGGTGCGTGTGCTTCTTGAGCGTCCGCAGGCTGGCGAAAACAATCGTCGAGGCGACAAAGAGCCAGACCCAGACACGGTCCTCGTCCAACCAGCCCGAGAAAGCCTCGCCCTCGATCACGAGGTCGGTGATTGCCTCCAGCACGAAATATGAAGCGGCGACGGCAAGGACCCCATTGTATTCACGGCGCAGCACGGTCCGGAGGGAGAAGGCTTCCGCCGGCGATCGCCATCGAGAAAAGCTCGGAATGAATGCCGGGGTGTCGCGCGCCCACTCCTCGTACCGAGCGCCGAACTTCCCGGCCAAGAACCGCTCTTCTGCGGCAATCACGCGCTCGATGTAGAGCCAGTACGCCGAGCACACGAGCAATACGAATCGCCAATCCTCGGTCGAGAGAGCAAGGCCGAGGATCGCCAGGAAGTTCCCGAGATAGAGCGGATTGCGGACGATCGAGTACATGCCGGTCGTGTTGAGCACCTCGGCCTGTTGCGACCGGGTCCTGCGTCCCGATGTCCCAGCCGGAACAAAACCGACGGTCATCCACCGGATCCCGAGTCCCACGAAGGAGAGCGCCATGCAGGCGTAGACCCACGCATGATGCGCTGTCGGTCCCCAGACCGCCTCGAAGCGGGCTGCCTCGTAAAGAGCCGGCACCGCGGCCGGAACAACCACCAAAGGCAGAAAGCTTCGCCACCTGAAAAGGAACGCTCCTTCGCGCTCGAGCCGCTCGATCAGCCGCATTTGGCAAACCTTCTGCTGCCGTCAGTTTCCGCACTTCTGCCGGATTGTTCGAAATGACGTGTCATTGGAACTGCTCGGGGCGCCCGAACCGTCGGAACGATTGCGCCGGTGATTTGAATCCGGTCCGAAAGCTTGAAGACAGGCACGACGAAAAACGTCACCAAGCAGCCGTACCAAAATTCCGCCTTCATCTAGCAAACCCCGCCGAGGCCGGCTAGCGCAGCATCTCGACGAGCCGGCACAGCGGGTCGGCCCGCCGGCCGAGCCCGAGCGCGACCGAGAAATGCCCCTGCGGCCGCACGAAGACGTTGCGGCGCGGCACGCCCCAGCGCGACGCGAGCGCGGTGCCGCCCTTGAAGGGCGTCACCACGTCTTCCGCTCCGAGAACGATCACGATGCGCTCTGGATCGAGCGCGGGGGCGCCGACCGGGTCGAGGAGCGGGCGCCAGCGCTCGATGAGAGGCTGGGTCCAGCCCGCAGCGGCGAGCTGCGCCGGCGCGCCGAGCGCCCGCCCCATGCGGCCCTCGAGCGCGGCATCGATCACGTCTCCGCTCGTGGCGACGAGGAACAGCGCATCGGGCCGCATAAGCTCCGGCCAGCGTGCGGCGGCGACCGCGGCAAGCTGGCTCGTGAGCGCGCCGAGGCTGACGCCGCCGATTGCGACCCGGCCGCGGCTCGTCGAGCGCGCCCAGGCGACGAGCTGCGCGATCTCGGCGATCCAGCGCTCGAAAAGGTCGAGCATCCCGAGCACTCCCTGCGCCATCGCCGGCTCGCCGCCGAACCACCCGGGCTTCCTCCGCCGTCCGTGCCAGGGCCCCTCGGGCAGAACGAGGCGCACGCCGGACTCGACGAGCCCGCGCAGCATGAGGCGCCCGTCGCCACGCCAGAACTCGGTCTCCATCGCAATGCCGTGCAGGAACACGAGGGTCGGTGGATCGCGGACTGCCGACGGGGTGGTGACGCGCGCCCAGGCGGTGTCGTCGCCGCTCGGAAAGCGCAGCCAATGCACCGACTCGGCCGGCCCCGGCATCGCATGCGAGTGCTCGATCGACGCCTCGCGCGGCGCCGGGAACGGATCGGCGAACCGGTGCCCGTGCCGCGCCTCGACGACGGCGGGGCTCGCGATCTCCCAGCGGAGCGGCGGCAGCCTTCGCGCGAGATGGAACGGCACGAAGGCCGCGCGTGCCGCCATCGCCGCATGCGCCCTCGAAAGCCGCGTCTCCTCGATCGAAGCGAGCTCGGCCGGCGCGGGACGGGACGGGCCGAAGAACGCCTCCTCCCAGGCGGCGGCCGCCCGCTCGTAGCGGCGCTGGCGCTCGGCGACGTAGGCGCGCACGGAAGCCGCGCGGTCCCGGGGCACGCGCAGCGGACCGACCGCGGCGAGGAACCCGTCGAGATCGGCGGAATCGACCGCCGCCGCCCAGGCCCGCGAGAGCGGGAAGTACCAGTGCACGATCGCGTGCAGGGCGACGCGGTCGAACCACGGCCGCAGCACGAGATCGGCCATCGTCGCCTCGAGCGCAGGAGCGAGATCGACGGGCAGTGCGCGTCGCGCCATCGCCCGCAGCATAGAGGCGGAGCGCGCCGTTGACATCCGCGCCCCCGCCGCCCATGCTCGCTCGCGTCCGTCGAGCCCAGCGGGAGAGACCGGCTTCGGCCGGCGCCGAAGGAGCAACCGCCCCGGAAACTCTCAGGCAAAAGGACCGCGGGGGGAGGACGACTCTGGAAAGCAGGCGCCGGCAGCGACGAGACGCCGCCGCCTCACCGACGAGGTAAACCGTTCCGGGCGACCGGGGCGGAGATTCTTTCAGGTTTCCGGACAGAGGGGGCTTCCGCCGCGCGAAGGGCGCGGCCGCTGGGAGCCGTCGTCCGCATGGAAGAAAGCCTCGCCCGCACCCCGCTTCACGCGCTTCACCTCGCGCAAGGCGCCAAGATGGTGCCGTTCGCCGGCTACGAGATGCCGGTGCAGTACCCGCCCGGAATCATGGCCGAGCATTTCCATACGCGCGCCAAGGCCGGGCTCTTCGACGTCTCGCACATGGGTCAGGTCCGCATCCCGAGCGCGGCCGCAGCGGCGTTCGAGAAGCTCGTGCCGGGCGACATCGTCGGGCTCGGCCCGATGAGGCAGCGCTACACGCTGCTCCTCGACGAGACGGGCGGCATCCTCGACGACCTCATGGTGACGAATGCCGGCGACCACCTCTTCGTCGTCGTGAACGCCGCGCGCAAGCACGCCGACATCGCGCATCTGCAGAAGACGCTCGACGCGGAGCTGCTCGAGGACCGCGCGCTCCTGGCGCTGCAGGGGCCCGCCGCGGCCGCCGTCATGGGCCGGCTCGCCCCGGAGCTCCTGTCGCTGCGTTTCATGGGCGCAGGGCAGTGCCGCCTCGCCGGGATCCCGTGCTTCGCGACGCGCTCCGGCTACACCGGCGAGGACGGCTTCGAGATCTCGGTGCCCGCCGACGCGGCGGAGAAGGTCGCGACCCTCCTCCTCGATCAGCCCGAGGTCATGCCGATCGGGCTCGGCGCGCGCGACTCGCTGCGCCTCGAGGCCGGGCTCTGCCTCTACGGCCACGACATCGACGAAACGACGACGCCGATCGAGGCCGATCTCGGCTGGACGATCGCGAAGCGGCGCCGCGAGGAGGCGAGCTTTCCGGGCGCCGAAATCATCCTTCGCCAGCTCGCCGAGGGGCCGCCGCGACGGCGCGTCGGGATCCAGCCCGAGGGCCGCGCCCCGGCGCGCGAAGGCGCCGAGATCCTGAGCGGCGGGAAGAAGATCGGCAGCATCACGAGCGGCGGCTACGGGCCGACTGTCGGAACGCCGATCGCGATGGGATACGTCGCGACCGCGGCGGCGCGCGCCGGAGCCGCGCTCGAGCTCATGGTACGCGGGACGCCGAGGCCGGCGCGGGTGGCGCCGCTGCCGTTCGTCCCGCATCGCTACTACCGGGGATAGGAGAGGCGAGATGCTGAGGTTCAGCAAGGATCACGAATGGGTACGCCGGGACGGCGACATCGCGGTCGTCGGCATCACCGATTACGCCCAGGGCCAGCTCGGCGACGTCGTCTATGTCGAGCTGCCCGAGATCGGCAAGAAGGTCGAGAAGGGAAAGGAGGCCGCCGTCGTCGAGTCGGTGAAGGCGGCGAGCGAGGTCTACGCCCCGGTGTCGGGCGAGGTCGTGGCGGTGAACGAGGCGCTCGCGGGCGAGCCTGCGAAGGTCAACGCCGACCCGATGGGCGAAGGCTGGTTCCTCAAGATCCGGATGTCGAACCCCGGCGAGCTCGAGGAGCTGATGGACGAGGCGGCGTACAAGGACTACGTCGCGGGACTTTCCTGATGCGCTATCTCCCGCTCACCGACGCCGAGCGGCGGCAGATGCTGCAGATGATCGGCGCGCCTTCGGTCGAAGCTCTGTTCCGCGACGTGCCCGAAGAGGCGCGGCTCTCGGGGCCCCTCGATCTCCCCAAGGCGATGGGCGAGCTCGAGGTCGAGCGCGCCCTCGCGGCGATGGCGGCGAAGAACACGCCCGCAGGGTCGGTTCCCTTCTTCTGCGGCGCCGGCGCCTATCGCCACCACGTGCCGGCCGCGGTCGACCATCTCATCCAGCGCGGCGAGTTCCTCACCTCCTATACGCCCTACCAGCCCGAGGTGAGCCAGGGCACGCTGCAGGCGCTCTTCGAGTTCCAGACCCAGGTCGCGCTCATCACCGGGATGGAGGTGGCGAACGCCTCCATGTACGACGGAGCGACCGCGACCGCGGAAGCGGTCATGATGGCGAACCGGCTGACCCGGCGCGGCAAGGCGATTCTCTCCGGCGGGCTCCATCCGCACTACCGCGAGATCACCGCGACGCACGGCCGCTTCGTCGGGTTCGAGACCGTGCTGGCGCCCGCCGCGCCCGAGGGCGGCGAGGACCTCATGGGCCTCGTCGACGCGAACACGTCCTGCGTCGTCGTGCAGAATCCCGACTTCTTCGGCCATGTGCGCGACTACGGCGCGCTCGCCGAGGCGTGCCATCGCGCAGGCGCCCTTCTCGTCGTCGCCGTGACGGAGCCGGTCTCGCTCGGCATCATCACGCCGCCCGGCGAGATGGGCGCCGACATCGTCGCGGCCGAGGGCCAGGGGATCGGCGTCGGGCTCAATTTCGGCGGCCCCTATGTCGGCCTCTTCGCGACGCGCGAGAAGTTCGTGCGCCAGATGCCGGGGCGCGTCGCAGGCGAGACGGTCGACGCCGACGGCCGCCGCGGCTGGGTGCTGACGCTCTCCACGCGCGAGCAGCACATCAGGCGCGAGAAGGCGACCTCCAACATCTGCACCAATTCCGGCCTCTGCGCGCTCGCCTTCACGATCCACATGGCGCTTCTCGGCGAGGCCGGCTTCACGCGTCTGGCCGAGCTCAACCACGCCCGCGCGGTGCAGCTCGCCGACCGCCTCGCGACGGTGCCTGGCGCGACGGTGCTGAACGAGACCTTCTTCAACGAGTTCACGGTGCGGCTCGCCAAGCCGGCAGCGCCGATCGTCGAGCGGCTGGCGAAGAAGAGGGTGCTCGCGGGCGTGCCGGTGTCGCGCTTTTATCCGAAGGCGAAGGACCTTCTCCTCGTCGCCGCGACCGAGACCACGACCGAGGACGACATCGAGATCTTCGCGACGAAGCTGACGGAGGCGCTCAGATGAGCGAGTGGAGCCAGGCGGTGAGCGGGTTCCGCGCCTCGGGCGCGGCCGCCGAGACGATCAGCGGCAACCGCGGACTCCAGATCGAGGAGAATCTCCTCTTCGAGAAGGACTACGGCGGCCGGTCGGGCGTCGACCTCCCCGAGCCGCCCAAGGTCCGCGAGCGGATCGGCGCGGTGCGCCGCAAGGGCCGCATCGGCCTTCCCGGCGTCTCCGAGCCGCAGGTCGTGCGTCACTTCACGCGCCTGTCGCAGAAGAACTATTCGATCGACACCGGCCTCTACCCGCTCGGCTCGTGCACGATGAAGCACAACCCGCGCCTCAACGAGAAGCTGGCGCGGCTGCCGGGCTTCGCCGACATCCATCCGCTGCAGCCGGTCTCGACCGTGCAGGGCGCGCTCGAGCTCATCGATCGGCTCGCGTGGTGGCTGAAGGCGCTCACCGGGATGCCGGCGGTGGCGATGAGTCCCGCGGCCGGCGCGCACGGCGAGCTTTGCGGCATCATGACGATCCGCGCGGCGATCGAGGCGCGCGGCGAGCGCCGGCAGAAGATCCTCGTGCCCGACTCGGCGCACGGCACCAACCCGGCGACCGCCGCCGCATGCGGCTACGCGGTCGAGGCGATTCCGGCCGACCCGCGCGGGCGGGTCGACCTCGCCGCGCTCGAGGCGAAGCTCGCGCCCGACGTCGCCGCCATCATGCTGACGAATCCCAACACGTGCGGCCTCTTCGAGCCGGACATTCTGAGGATCGCGGAGGCGGTGCACCGCGTCGGCGCCTTCTTCTATTGCGACGGCGCCAACTTCAACGCGATCGTCGGCCGCGTGCGGCCCGCCGATCTCGGCATCGACGCCATGCACATCAACCTGCACAAGACCTTCTCGACGCCGCACGGCGGCGGCGGGCCGGGTGCGGGGCCGGTGGTGCTCTCCGAGGCGCTCGCGCCTTTCGCGCCGGTGCCCTGGGTCGTGCACGGCAAGAAGGGGTTCGAGCTCGTCGAGAAGGACAAGAAAAGCCTCGGCCGCCTCAAGGGCTTCCACGGCCAGATGGGCATGTTCGTGCGCGCGCTCGCCTACATCATGAGCCACGGCGCGGACGGGCTGTGGCAGGTGTCGGGCGATGCCGTGCTCAACGCGAACTATCTCCTCGCGCGGCTCCGCGGCGAGCTCACCCCGGCGTTCGAGGGCCCCTGCATGCACGAGGTCCTCTTCGACGACCGCTTCCTCAAGGATACGGGCGTGCAGACGCTCGACTTCGCCAAGGCGCTCATCGACGAGGGGTACCATCCGATGACGATGTATTTCCCGCTCGTCGTGCACGGCGCGCTCCTCGTCGAGCCGACCGAGACCGAGAGCAAGGATTCGCTCGACCGGTTCGCCGACGTGGTGCTGGCGCTCGCCCGCCGCGCCAAGGCGGGCGACGCCGAGCACTTCAAGGGAGCGCCCCGTCTCACCCCCCGCCGGCGCCTCGACGAGACCGCGGCCGCGCGGAAGCCCGTTCTGCGCTGGCGCCCGGAGGGCTCGGAGAAGGCGGAGGCGGCCGAGTAGGCGAGGCTCGGGTCAGGCCGCGGCGCCGGCGCTCGCGGGGCGCCCGTGTCCGCGCGCTCAGCCCCCTCCGTGGGTGGCGAAAAGGACGTAAGCGAGGAGCGCGAGAAGCGCGACGACCACGAGGACGAGGACGAGAGACGTCGGGTCGAGGCGGCGACCCATCCCCTCCTCGCCCGCGCCAGGCATCGCGGGCTCGGCAGCGGCGGCGGCCGGATCGGGGCCGGTTCGCGTCTCGGGATCACGCCTCCTGCGCTCCAGATCCTCGCTCCTCTTTTCCGCCATGCCCGGTTTCCTTCGCGAAAGCCTGCCTCCCGGTTAACCACCGCCGGCTCTCCCTGTTCAGATGCCGGAACCGGAAGGAGAGAACCGCGACCGAAAACACGCTCGCCGCGATGGCGCCTTCCCAGAGCCCGGCGACGCCGCGCCCTGCCGGGAACGCAAGGGCCCAGCTCAGGGGCAACATCAGGAGGAGATAGGAGCAGATGTGGAGAAGCGTCGGGCCGAGATTGTCGCCGCGCCCGCGCAGCGCGTGCGCCATCACGACCTGGCCGCCGTCGGGGGCGAGGAGAAGCGCGCAGAGCGCGATGAGCGGCGCCGCGGTCGCGAGCAGCGCCGCCTCGCCGGTGTAGAAGCCGGCGATCGTCTCGGGGAAAAGCGCGAGCACGACCCCGATCAGCGCCATCACGCTCGCCACGGCGCCGAGCCCGGTCCAGCCGGCGCGGGCGATTCCGTCCGGGTCGCGCCGGCCCGCAGCGATGCCGACCCGCACGCCGGTCGCCGAGGCGAGCCCGAGAGCCACCATGAAGATCGTCGCGACGACGTTGAAGGCGATCGAAGTCGCCGCGAGCGGCAGGACGCCGAGCCAGCCGGCGAAGATGCTCAACCCGCCGAACGCGGTCGTCTCCACGCCGATGCTGACGGAGGCGCCGTAGCCGACCCGGCGCTGCTCGGCGCCGGCCTCCCAGCGCCAGGCCCGCCGGCGGCGGACGCCGAACCGCTCGTGGTCCGCCATCCACCAAACATAGGCGACGAGCGCGAGCATCATCGCCGTGCGCACGAGGGCGGTGGCGACAGCCGCACCCACGGCGCCGAGGGCCGGCGCGCCGAGATTTCCCCACACGAAGACCCAGTTGAGGAAGACGTTGAGCAGGTTGGCGAGGACCGCCACGATCATGCCCGGCAGCGGACGGCGAATCCCTTCGAGGAAAAACGTTGTCGCGATGCCGACGAGGGCCGGGGGCAGCGCGAGACCGAAGACCGTCATGACCGCGCCGCCGCCGGCCGCGATCTCCGGCGACTGACCGAAGGCGAGAAGGAGCCCCTCGCCGAGCGTGCAGAGGGCGCCGCCGGCAAGCCCGAGCGTGAAAGCGTAGAGGACGGCGCGGCGCCAGACCGCGCCGCACTCCTGGTGCTCGCCTGCGCCGAACATCCGCGCCGTCATCACGAGCGTGCCGAGAAGGAGGCCGAGAAGCGTCGTCAGGAGCGCCCCGGTGACGGCGTTCGCGATGCTCTGGAAGGCGAGCTCCTCGGCGCTGAAGCGTCCCACCATCACGGTGTCGACGAGCGCCATCGTCATGATGCCGGCGCGCGCGACGATGACCGGCACCGCCAGGCGCCAGAGATCGACAAGCTCCGCCATCCACCGCGACATAGCACCCTCGTGACCAAAGGGCGCGAGGGATAGCACGCGATCGTCCGCGAAATCGACACTCGCACCCAGGGCGCGGAGCGGGAAACCGCCCTGAAGCTGCGTCGCTAAGCGTTTCCCGCCTGGCAAGTTCCGCTCCGGCGAAGCGCCGAGCAGCGCGATGCGGTCGAAGCGGCGATCAGGGAAGAGATCAGGAAGGCGGTGACGGCAGCCGTGGAGCGGAAGTCAGGCTGCTTCGCCGACATTCGCGCCTAGCGCGGCGCAGCGAAAGACCGCGCCGGCGTGCTCGATGATGCCGGTCGCGAGATCGACGCTCATCAAATCCTCGCCGACGAGGATCGGCCCCGGATAGTCGCGCGCGACCTCGGCGAGGAGCGCCTCCTTGTCGAAGCGCACCGGGACGAAATGGTTGAGGAGAAGGCATTTCGCGCCGGCCTCCGCCGCGACCTTCCCCACCTCGTCCGAGAGCGTGTGGTAGGAAGCGACGTTCGCGAGGCCTTCGGGCGTCCGCCCCGGCCCCGGCTTCATCTCGCGGTGGATGAAGCATTCGTGGACGAGGAGGTCGGCGCCGCGCGCCGCCGCGACCACGGCCGCGCAACGCCGCGTGTCGCCGCTGAACACGGCGCGACGCCCCGCCGCCTCGAAGGAAAAGCCGAAGGCGTACTTCACCGGCTGATGCGCGACCGCGAAGGCGGTGACCCTCACGCCCTTCTCCTCGAAGCTCCAGCCGTCATCGAACTCGACCGTCTCGACCTCGAGCGCCACCGTCGAAGCGCGCAGCTCGTGCGCGATGCGCTGCCGAAGCTCCGGTTCCCAGAGCCGCATCAGCCCGTCGACGAAGCTGCGTGTCCCCTTCGGCCCGAAGATCCGCTGCTTGCGGTCGCGCCCCTGGTGCCAGGACGAGATCACGAGCTGGAAGAGATCGACGACGTGATCGGAGTGAAGATGCGTGAGGAAGACCGCATCGAGCGCGCGCCCCGAAACGCCGGCCGCCGCGAGGCGCTGCGTCACGCCCGAGCCGCAATCGACGAGAAACGCGGCATCGCCGTGCCGGACCAGATTGGCAGGTCCGTAGCGGCCGGTATCGACCTGCGGGCATCCGGTTCCGAGAAGCGTCACCTTCATCTCAGGCCGCTTCGGGCGCGAGCGCCCGCCGCCGCGAGGCGACGCGGATATAGGCGAGCGCGGGCGCCGCGAGCGCGAGCCCGATCAGCGACGTCTCGATGTGGTTGAGACCGAGGCCGATATTGCCGGGCGCGGCGAAGGCGAGGCCGCCGAGGAGAAGA
>JADGGZ010000073.1 GCA_019689675.1 Rhodospirillales bacterium
TGCACCGTGCATCTCGACGGCGAGGCCGCCCGTGCCTGCACGACGACGATGGCCGACGTCGAAGGCAAGGTCGTCGTGACGATCGAGGGCCTCGACCCGCAGGGGAACCATCCAGTCCAGCGTGCCTGGCGCGCCGCGGACGTGCCGCAATGCGGCTACTGCCAGGCCGGGCAGATCGTGCAGGCCGCCGCGCTGCTCAAGGAGGCGCGGAATCCGACCGACGACGAGATCGACACCGCCATGGCGGGGAATATCTGCCGCTGCGGCACCTATCAGCGGATCCGTGCGGCGATCAAGGCCGCGGCGAAGGAGGCGTGAGATGCAGACCGTCATCATCGAGAACGTCAGCCGCCGCAGATTCCTCGCCGGCGTCGCCGCGACAGGCGGCCTCGTGCTCGCGGCGCAGATCGTGCCGCTGCGCGCAGTGGCGCAGGAAGCGAAGAAATACGGGGCCGACGCCATGCCGCACGGCACCGTGAACGACCCGCGCGTCTTCGTCTCGATCGCGAAAGACGGCACGGTGACGATCGTCTGCCATCGCTCCGAGATGGGCCAAGGCGTGCGCACGGGCATCCCCATGATCGTCGCCGACGAGCTCGAGGCCGACTGGGCGCGCGTGAAGATCGCGCAGGCTCCGGGCGACGAGGCGCGCTACGGCAACCAGGACACCGACGGATCGCGCTCGACGCGGCACTTCCTTCGTCCGATGCGCGAAACCGGCGCCGCCGCGCGCATGATGCTCGAAGCCGCCGCGGCAAAACGCTGGGGCGTGCCGGCGAGCGAGGTCGCGGCCGAGAACCACGCCGTGCTGCACAAGCCCTCGGGGCGGAAGCTCGGCTACGGCGAGCTCGCGGAGGATGCGGCTGCGATGCCCGTCCCGGCGCAGGACCGGCTCCGCCTCAAGGATCCGGCGCAGTTCCGCTACATCGGAAAGGGGCTGCCGAATGTCGATGCGTTCGACATCACGACGGGGCGCGCCGTCTACGCCCAGGATGTCCGGCTTCCCGGAATGAAATACGCCGTCGTCGCGCGCCCGCCGGTCTACGGCGGCAAGGCGCAGTCGGTCGATTCCGCTGCAGCGATGGCGGTTCCCGGCGTCGAAAAGATCGTGCAGATCGAAGGAACGCCGCCGCCTTCGGGCTTTAGCCCTCTCGGCGGCGTCGCCGTTATCGCGGCCAACACCTGGGCCGCGATGAAGGCGCGCGAGGCGCTCCAGATCGCCTGGGAGGATGGCCCCAACGTCGAGTACGACTCCGCGCAATACGAGAAGCAGCTCGTCGAGACCTCGCGGAAGCCGGGCAAGGTCGCGCGCAAGGACGGCGACTTCGACGCGGCCTACGAAAAGGCGGCGAGGAAGATCGCGGCCGACTACTACGTGCCGCATCTCGCGCACGCGACGATGGAACCGCCCGCGGCGACGGCGCGCATCGTCGACGGGAAATGCGAGGTTTGGGCCTGCGTCCAGAGCCCGCAAGGCACGCGCGATCTCGTCGCCAAGCATCTCGGCCTTTCGCCCGACGACGTCACCGTCAACGTGACGCTTCTCGGCGGCGGCTTCGGCCGCAAGTCCAAACCCGACTTCGCGGTCGAGGCGGCGCTCCTGTCGAAAGAGATGGGCGGCGCGCCTGTGAAGGTGGTTTGGACTCGCGAGGACGAGATCCGGCACGGCTTCTATCACACGGTGTCGGCCGAGCGCATCGAGGCGGGCCTCGACGAGAAGGGAAAGCCAATCGCATGGCGGCACAACAGCGTCGCGCCGTCGATCTTCTCGCTTTTCGGTCCCGATCCGAAGCACGAGGCGCCGCTCGAGCTCGGCATGGGGCTCGTCGACATGCCGTTCCAGATTCCGAACGTCCGGATCGAGAACGGCGAGGCGCAGGCGATGACGCGGATCGGCTGGTTCCGCTCCGTCTCGAACATCCCGCACGCCTTCGCGGTCCAGTCCTTCGCGGCGGAGCTCGCCGCCGCTGCCGGGCGCGATCCGAAGGACTACCTCCTCGAGCTGATCGGTACCGGGCGCGTCCTCGATCTCTCCAGCTCGACCACGGAGGCCTACTGGAACAACGGCGAGGATCCGGCGATCTACACGATCGACACGGAGCGGCTCCGCCGCGTCGTCGAGCTCGCCGCGGAGAAGGCAGGCTGGGGTCGGCAATTGCCGCCGCGGCACGGGCTCGGCATCGCCGTCCACCGCAGCTTCGTCTCCTACATCGCGACGGTCGTCGAGGCGGCCGTCGCCGAGGACGGAACGCTGACCGTGCCCCGCGTCGAGGTCGCCGTCGATTGCGGCCCGACGGTCAACCCGGACGGCGTTCGAAAGCAGATCGAGGGCGCCTGCATCATGGGACTCGCCCTCGCGACGAAGGGCGAGATCACGTTCAAGCGCGGGCGGGTCGTGCAGGGAAATTTCGACGACTATGACGTCACGCGCATGGACGAGGCGCCGCGCGTCACCAACGTGCACATCGTTCCGCACGGCTACGACGTGCCGCCGGGCGGCGTCGGCGAGCCGGGCGTGCCGCCCTTCGCGCCGGCGCTCGCGAACGCGATCTTCGCCGCCACGGGCAAGCGCATCCGCCGCCTGCCCATCGGGGAGCAGCTGAGGACCTAGCCGGCCGTTCGATCGCCCCCTTCCTTGCGATGGGGAAGGGGGCGCCGATCCCGGCGACGACGGCCGAGGCTCTCCCGGGCTTTCGGTTAGCGGCGCTCCCCGGCGAGCTCGGCCTCGAGCCGCTTGATGCTGCTCTCGATCGAATCCCTGAGCGAGGGGCTTTCGTGCGAGCGCATGGCGGCGAGGCGCTCGCGAAGCTTCTGCAACTGGGCGCGCTTGGCCGCGGCGTCGCGCTTGATCGGGACATTGTCGGAACGCTGCCCCTGGTAGGCGCGCATCGAGTTCTCTCCTTTTGGTGTCGGGCGCCGAACGCACCGCCGGGGCAATGAGACGGCGATTCGAGGGGCACCACAACGGATGCCTGCAAGCGCCGCTGCCGCTCGGGTAAGCTTCGCGGGCCGGTCAGGAGGTGTCCCCCGTGAGCAGCCTTGCCCACCTTCTCCTCTCACTCCCGCTCGTGCTCGCCGCCATCGCGGCCTCCGCTGCCGAGATTCGCTACTACCAGGTGCCGGACGGGGCCGGGCCGCACGATGTCGCGCCGGCGCCGGATGGAAGCGTCTGGTACACGGCGCAAGGTCAGGGTGCGCTCGGACGTCTCGATCCCCGCACAGGCGCTGTCGAGCAGATTCCGCTCGGAGAGGGCTCGGCGCCGCACGGGGTGATCGTCGGACCGGAGGGCGCCGCCTGGGTGACCGACGGCGGCCTCAACGCGATCGTCCGCCTCGATCCGGCGACGAAGGCGGTGACGGCGTTTCCGCTCCCGCGGACCCGCGGTTACGCCAACCTCAACACGGCCGCGTTCGACGGCGAGGGCGTGCTCTGGTTCACTGGCCAGAACGGCATCTACGGCCGGCTCGATCCTCGGTCCGGCGCGCTCGAGGTTCGCGACGCGCCGCGAGGAAGGGGACCGTACGGCATCGCGGCCACTCCGAAAGGGGTCGTCTACTACGCCTCGCTCGCGGGCAGCCACATTGCCAGGATCGAGCCCGGATCAGGCGAGGCCACGGTGATCGAGCCGCCGACCAAGGGGCAGGGTGCCCGGCGGGTCTGGTCGGACTCGCGGGGGCGGATCTGGGTCAGCGAATGGAACTCTGGGCAGGTCAGCCGCTACGACCCGGCTTCCGGCGAATGGCGAAGCTGGCGCCTTCCCGGGGAACGTCCGCGCGTCTACGCGGTCTATGTCGACGACGAGGACAAGGTGTGGGTCAGCGATTTCGGCGCCAAC
This sequence comes from Rhodospirillales bacterium, assembly GCA_019689675.1. Classification (GTDB taxonomy): domain Bacteria; phylum Pseudomonadota; class Alphaproteobacteria; order ATCC43930; family CGMCC-115725; genus JADGGZ01. The sequence goes on from JADGGZ010000073.1 coordinate 3,837, forward strand.
GCGCTCGTGCGCTTCGACCCGGCGACGGAGCGCTTCGAAAGCTTTCCGAGCGACCGTCCGAACGCTGCCGTACGGCAGCTCCTCGGCCGCGCCGGCGAAGTCTGGGGCGCCGAATCCGGAACCGACCGGCTGGTGGTGATCCGCTATCGGTAGGGGGCGTGCCGGATCGGTGGGCAGGGGCTTCCGGGAACCCCGGGCGTCGGCGACGGTGATTTTTCTCCCGTTTCGGCGTTCCCCGTTCTGCGATGCCGGGCGCGACGCAAACTTCGCTACGCCGACGCCTCTTCGCGGCCGCGGCGGTGGCTCTTCTTCTCGCTCCGATCACAGCCGTTCTCTACCTCGCCCTGCCGGGCGGTGCCCCTGCGCGCCCGAAGCAGGCGGGTGCGCTCGGGACGTCAGCTTGCCGCGAGGAGTCGCGGCGCGTCGAGATCGACGGGGAGATGGTCGACGCCTTTGCGGTAATTTGCGAGGACAGTCGGCCGGACAACCGGGGGATCGCCGAAGCGGCGGCCTCTTTCATGGCGTCCGGCCTCGCCGCCTTGGCGGTCGATGAAGCGCCGGAAACGGCGAGCGGACCGTCCGCCCACACGCCGCCGCAGGTCGTCTCGGACGATCGCGACCGTCAGCGCCGGTCGGCCGCGAAGTTCCGCCGCACGCATCAGGGGGCCCGCCCGCGTCCGGCCGAATGGGGCACCGTCCTCTCGCATCAGAAGTTCGGCCCCTGAACGACGCGCTTCGGGTTCGCTTCCGAGAGGGCTGCACGCGTGCCGGCTACTCGTCCCGCGGGAAGCAGGCTAGGCTTTCGCAGCCGGGCGCGCGACCGGGCGAAAAGGGGAGGAAACGGCGATGATTTACGAGCTCAGGGTCTACCACTGCATGCCGGGCCGCCTGCCGGATCTCAACCGGCGCTTCGACACGATCACGTTGAAGCTTTGGCAGAAGCACGGCATCCGGCAGGTCGGGTTCTGGACCGTGCTCATCGGCGAGAACAACCAGGCGCTCTACTATCTCCTGGAGTGGACGGATCTCGCCGAACGCGAGCGCGTCTGGAACGCGTTCATGAAGGATCCGGACTGGCTCCAAGCACGCGAGGAGACGGAGAAGAACGGGCCTCTCGTGGCGCGCGTCTCCAACACCATTCTCGCGCCGACGTCGTACTCGAAGCTGAAGTGAGGCTCGCCCGATGCGGGTCGTCATCGCGATGATGAAGCACGAGACGAACACGTTCTCGCCCGTGCCGACGCCGCTCGCCCGCTTCGCCGCCGGGACGGAGGAGCCGCCTCGCGGCCGCGCCGCCTACGAGGCGTTCAAGGGCACCGGGAGCGCGATCGCCGCCTTCATCGACCTCGCCGAAGCCGAGGGCGCCGAGATCGTCATTCCGATCGCTGCCAACGCGTGGCCGAGCGGCCCGGTTGAGGACCGTGCGTACCGCACCATCACCGACGCGATCTGCGAGGCGGTGGCGAGCGGCTGCGATGCCATCCTTCTCGATCTCCACGGCGCGATGGTGACCGAGACTCTGGAGGACGGCGAGGGCGCGCTCCTGAAGCGGCTGAGGACGCTCGCGCCGGGCGTTCCGATCGCCGCCGCCTTCGACATGCATACGAATCTCTATCCGGAGATGGTCGAGAACGCCGACGTCGTCGCGGGCTACCAGACCTACCCGCATGTCGATGTCTACGAGACCGGCCTCAGGGCAGGGCGCGCGCTCTTCCGCATGCTGAAGGGCGAGGTGAAGCCGGTAATGGCTTGGGGAAATCGCCCGATGCTGCCGCACGTCATGCGCCAGGGCACGGACGATTTCCCGAACAAGGCGCTGCAGGCGCGGGCGCGCGAGATGGAGGAGACCGGCGAGGCGCTCGCGGCCACTCTCTTCGTCGGCTTCCCGCATGCCGACATCCGGAACGCGGGCCTCAGCGCGGTCGTCGTCACCGACGGCGACCTGAAGAAGGCGGAAAGGCTGCGCGACGAGCTTCTCGACGCCGCCTGGGATGCGCGCGAGGCCTTCGTCTACAAGATCGAGAAGCTCGAGGATTCGCTCCGCCGCGCGCGCGCGATCACCGAGGGGCCGGTCGTCCTTCTCGATCACTACGACAACTGCGCCTCGGGCGGCACGATGGACACCATGACCGTGCTCGGCGCGATCATCGAAGCCGGCCTCGACGACGTCGCCGCCTTCGCGATCTGCGACCCGGAAGCGGTCCGCCGCATGATCGAGGCCGGAATCGGCGCGACGCTGACACTGCCGCTCGGGGGCAAGATTGACATGCCGGCGATCGGCCGCAAAGGCGAGCCGCTCGCCGTTACCGGCCGCGTCAAGCTGATCTCCGACGGACGATTCCGCAATCGTGGCCCGATGTCGACCGGTGTGCTCATGGACATGGGGCCGAGCGTCGTCTTCGACACGGGAAAGGTCGAGATCGCCGTCATTTCGCGTCATCTCGAGCCGAACGACCTCGGCTGCTTTCTCAGCCTCGGCATCGACCCCGCTCGAAAGCGTTATCTCATGCTGAAGAGCAGGGTCCATTGGCGGGCCGGCTTCAAGCCGATCGCCAAGGCGGTCATCGAGTGCGCCGGGACGGGCGTCTGCACCTCCGATTACGGGCAGCTCGCGTTCAGGAACGTCCGACGGCCGATCTATCCGCTCGACCTCGTCAACGAGCCCGCGTCGCCGCGCTGACCGGGCGCGGCGGCGAGCGGCTTGATTTTTGCGCGGCGTGGACCATTTGCGGTCCATGTCCTCACGCCGTCCCCCGATGTGGATGTGGGCCGAAGCCTGCGAGCTGCTCGACCGTGCCGAGCGGCTGCAGCGCCAGTTCTTCCGGCCCGGCAGCGCCGTCGCACGTCCGGCGTGGGAGCCCCCGGTAGACGTTTTCGAGACCGCGGCGGCGCTCTGGATCGTCGTCGCGCTGCCCGGTGTCGGCGCGGAGCAGATCGAGATTCGGCTCGACGGCGCGTCGATCGTGGTCGCCGGAGAGCGGCGGCTGCCTGTGCAGGGGCGTGCCGCGGTGCTGTATCGGCTCGAGATTCCGCACGGGCGGTTCGAGCGCCGGATCGAGCTCCCGCCCGGACGGTTCCAGCTCGGAACGCGCGATCTCGTGGACGGCTGCCTTTTCCTGAGCCTGGAGAAGCTCGGCTGATGGCTGAAGAACGGACCTTCGCACCGGTTCCCGAGGACGCGCTCATCGTCATTCCGGTCCGCAACCTCGTTCTTTTCCCTGGAATTGTTCTGCCGGTGTCGCTCGGCCGCGAGCGCTCGGTCGCGGCGGCCCAGGAGGCTGCGCGGTCGGAGCGTCCGATCGGCCTCATCCTCCAGCGTGACCCCGAGATCGCGCTTCCTTCCGGCGCCGACCTCTACGAGATCGGCACCAAGGCGGCGATCCTGCGGTACCTCACCGCACAGGATGGCGGCCATCATATCGTCGCGCAGGGACAGGAGCGGTTCCGGGTCCTCGAATGGCTCGAAGGATGGCCGTTCCTGGTCGCGCGGGTGGAGCGCCTGGCCGAGCCCGAGAGCGTCGGCGGGGCGGAGATCGAGGCGCGTTTCCACCAGCTGAAGGCGCGCGCCGTGGAGGCGATCGAGCTTCTCCCGGATGCGCCACCCGAGCTCGCCGCTACGGTCCGGGGCGCGACCAATCCCGGCCAGCTCGCCGACATGGTCGCCGCCTTCATGGACCTCAAGCCGGAGGAGAAGCAGGGCGTGCTCGAGACGCTCGACCTGCGCTCCCGGCTCGACAAGATCCTGTGGCTCCTCGCCTACCGCATCGAGGTACTGCGCCTGTCGCGCGACATCGGGCGCCAGACTCGCGAGACCATGGAGGGGCGCCAGCGCGAGTACATGCTGCGCGAGCAGCTGAAGGCGATCCAGAAGGAGCTCGGCGAGGCCGACGAGAAGAGCGCGGAGATCGCGGAGCTCGAGAAGGCGCTCGCCGAGGCGAAGCTCCCGGAGGAGGTGGAGAAGCAAGCGCGCAAGGAGCTGAAGCGGCTCGAGCGCATGCCCGAGGGCGCCGCCGAGGCGGGCATGGTGCGCACCTATCTCGAGTGGATCGCGGAGCTTCCGTGGTCGGTCGAGAGCGCGCACGAGATCGACATCGAGGAGGCGAGGCGCGTCCTCGACGAGGATCATTTCGGCCTCGAGAAGATCAAGCGTCGCATCCTCGAGTTCCTTGCCATCCGCAAGCTCAAGAAGACGGGCAAGAGCCCGATTCTCTGCTTCGTCGGCCCGCCGGGCGTCGGCAAGACCTCGCTCGGGCAGAGCATCGCCCGTGCCACCGGGCGGAAGTTCGTCCGCGTCGCCTTGGGCGGCGTCCACGACGAGGCCGAGATCCGCGGCCACCGCCGCACCTATATCGGCGCGCTTCCCGGGAACATCATTCAAGCGCTGCGCAAGGCGGGCGCGCGAGACTGCGTGATGATGCTCGACGAGATCGACAAGCTCGGGCGCGGCATCCAGGGCGATCCGAGCTCGGCGCTCCTCGAGGTGCTCGATCCCGAGCAGAACCACACGTTCCGGGACAACTACCTCGGCGTTCCCTTCGATCTCTCGAGGGTGATGTTCATCGCCACCGCCAACATGCTCGACACCATCCCCGGGCCGCTGCGCGACCGCATGGAGGTGATCCAGCTCTCCGGCTACACGGAGGAGGAGAAGCTGCAGATCGCGCGGCGCTACCTCGTCGCCCGTCAGCTGGAGGCGAACGGCCTCACGCCCGAGCAGGCGGAGATCACCGACGACGCGATTCGCGCCATCATCCGGCAGTGGACGCGCGAGGCCGGGGTGCGCAACCTCGAGCGCGAGATCGGCGCCGTGCTTCGCCACGGCGCGGTGCAGATCGCCGAAGGGAGCGCGACGTCGATCCGCATCGACGAAGGGGACCTGCCGGCGATTCTCGGCCCGCCGCGCTTCGAGAACGAGGTCGCGCTCCGCACGAGCGTGCCCGGCGTCGCGACCGGCCTCGCCTGGACTCCGGTCGGCGGCGACATCCTCTTCATCGAGGCGACGCGCACGCCCGGCAAGGGTCAGCTCATCCTTACCGGCCAGCTCGGCGACGTGATGAAGGAGAGCGCGCAGGCGGCGCTGTCGCTCGTGAAGAGCCGCGCGCGTCAGCTCGGCGTCGACGAGGCAATCTTCGAGAAGAGCGACATCCACGTCCACGTTCCGGCCGGTGCGATCCCGAAGGACGGGCCGTCGGCGGGCATCGCGATGTTCATCGCGCTCGCCTCGCTGCTGACCGGCCGCACCGTTCGCGGCGACACGGCCATGACCGGCGAGATCAGCCTGCGCGGCCTCGTCCTCCCCGTCGGCGGGATCAAGGAGAAGGTGACGGCGGCGCTCGCCGCGGGCATCGAGACGGTCCTGCTGCCGGCGCGGAACAAGCGCGACTTCGACGACATCCCGCAGGCGGCGAAGGACAAGATCCGCTTCGTTTGGCTCGAGCGCGTCGAAGATGCGCTCGAGGCGGCGCTGGAGCCCAACGCCGCGCGGCAGGCCGCGGAGTAGGCCGGCGCCGCTCCGGCCCGGCGCCGTCTTCCGTCAGGCGGGGGCGGTCGCGGCGACGCGGGCGGTCGGGCGGTCGTTCATGAAGAGCTGCACCGCCCCCGCGACGACGCCGATCATGACGGCGAGCTGCCAGGCGAGGTCGTAGGAGCCGAGCGCGTCGTAGATGACGCCGCCCGCCCAGGCGCCGAGGAACGAGCCGACCTGGTGGCTGAAGAAGGCGACCCCTGTCAGCGTCGCAAGGAACTTCACGCCGAAGATCTCGGTGACGAGCCCGTTCACGAGCGGAATGACGCCGAGCCAGAGAAGCCCCATCGCGGCCGCGAAGAGGAGGGTCGAGAGCTGGCTCGGCGGCAGGATGAAATAGGCGGCGATGAAGGCCGAGCGCAGGAGATAGATGAAGCCGAGGAGATAGCGCTTCGGATAGCGGTCGCCGAGCCAGCCGAAGAGCCAGGAGCCGAGCACGTTGAAGGCGCCGATTGTCGCGAGCGCCTGGGCGCCCACCATCGGGTCTATGCCGCAAATCGCGAGATAGGTCGGCAGATGCGTCGTCAGGAAGACGAGCTGGAGGCCGCAGACGAAGAAGGCGCTCGCCATCACGACATAGCCGCTGTGCCGCCCCGCCTCGGCGAGCGCGTCGCGCAACGTCTGCTGCCCGCCGCTGCTGCCCCCGATCGTCGGAATCCGGTCGGCGCGGCCGCCGACGAGCGCCGCCGGCAGCATCGCCGCCGCGAGCGCCATGAAGGCGACGAGGGCCATGCGCCAGCCGTCGCTCGCAATGACGCCTTGGGCGAGCGGGGCCGCGAAGAAGGTTCCGATCGAGCCGGCGGCAGAGACGAGCCCGAAGGCGAGGCTGCGTCGCTCCGGCCGCACCACGCGCGCGGCGATCTTCGCCGCAATTCCCGACGTCGTGCAGGAAAGCGCAATGCCGATGAGGACGCCGGCGCCGAGCGTCACCGCGAGAACGGAGTCGCCGTAGGCGGTGAGCACCAGGCCGGCGGCGTAGATGAGCCCGCCCGCCAAGGCGATCCAGCGCGTCCCGAAACGGTCGACGAGCGCGCCGGCGACCGGCTGCGTCACGCCCCAGACGATGTTCTGCACGGCGAGCGCGAACGCGAAATCGGCCGCGGAGATGCCGATGTCCTGCGTCATCGGCCTCATGAAGAGGCCGAGGCTCTGCCGCATGCCCATCGAGAGCGAAAGCATCACAGCGGCGCCGGCGAGGATCGAAAGGCTCTGCGCCGTCGTGAGCGAGGGATGGTGGAAGCTGTGGCGTCCGGTCACGGGCGAAAGCACGTCACGGCAAAGCCCCCGCGGTCAAGCTTTGTAGCCTTGAAGCATGGGCCCGTGCGTCCCCTGCATGGCTCCGCTCGCTTGGACGCATGGGAGCGATGTCGGCCCGGACGCGCGCGGAATTCCCTCGGCCCCGGTTCCTGCTCTAGGCTTCCGGCAAGTAACGACGGGAGGAGGAAGCCATGGCCGCAGCAATCAAGGTCGCGCTCGTGACGGGCGCCGGGTCGGGGATCGGCCGGGCGGTGTCGCTTGGCCTCATGGAGGCGGGCTACGCGGTCGTTCTGGCAGGCCGCCGCAGGGAGAAGCTCGAGGAGACCGCGGCGGAGGGGGCGCGCTTCGGCACGCGCACGCTCGTCGTCCCGACCGACGTCGGCGACCCCCAATCGGTCCGCGCGCTCTTCGTGAAAACGAAGGAGACGTTCGGCCGCCTCGATCTCCTCTTCAACAACGCCGGGATGGGCGCGCCCGCGATTCCACTGGAGGACCTCTCCTACGAGCAGTGGAAGCAGGTCGTCGACGCCAACCTCACGGGCGCCTTCCTCTGCACCCAGGAGGCGTTCCGGATCATGAAGGACCAGAATCCGCGCGGCGGACGCATCATCAACAACGGCTCGATCTCCGCGCACGCGCCGCGGCCGTTCTCGGCCCCTTATACGGCGACCAAGCACGCCATCACCGGCCTCACGAAGTCGGCCTCGCTCGACGGGCGCCGCTACGACATCGCGGTCGGCCAGATCGACATCGGCAACGCGGTGACGCCGATGACCGAGCGGATGGTCGCGGGCGTGCTGCAACCTGACGGCTCGACGCGTCCGGAGCCGCGCATGGATGTTCGCCACGTCGCCAACGCGGTCGTGCACATGGCGAGCCTGCCGCTCGACGCGAACGTCCTCTTCATGACGGTGATGGCGACGAAGATGCCGTTCGTCGGCCGCGGCTGACGCTCTCGAAACCCTGTGAGCGGGCTCACACCCATGCGGCGCCTCGATCGATAAAGGCAATCGAATGCTCCTCGATCGACTCGCTCCGACCCGTCTCACGCGCCGCGCCGTCGTGGCGGGGCTCACGATCCTTTCCGGGACCGCCGTCCTCGCAGCGGCAGCGCCGGTGGGGCAGGTGCTCGCGACGAAGGGGGCCGTGTTCCTCGAAACGGGACGGGGGCGGGAGCCCGCAGCCAAGGGAACGCCGCTCTCGGCCGGGGACGTCGTCGTCACCGGCGAGGGATCGAAGGCGAAGCTTCTCCTGAACGACGGGACGATCATCTCGGTCGGCGAGAGCGCAAGGCTCGTCATCGCGCAGTACCAGAGCAGCGCCAACGGGTATCTGACGCGCGTCGGCGCCGAGCGCGGGGCCTTGGGCTTCCTCTTCCGGCGCGCGCTCGACTCGAGCCGCTTCGAGGTCGAGACCGAGACTGCCGTCGCCGCCGTGCGCGGCACGCGCTGGCTCGTCGAGGCGATGCCCGGTCATACCGCGGTCGCGCTCCTGAGCGGCGTGGTCGCGGTGCGGGCGCGGGGAGGCGCGGGCGGCGAGGTCGCGCTCGACGAGCCGGGAGAGGGAACGGACGTGCGGGCCGGGGCCGCGCCGACCCCGCCGAGCCGCTGGGGCGCGGCGCGCTTCGCCGCGACGCTCGCGCGCGCCAGCTTCGAGGACTAGGCGCATGCCGGCGCGTCGCCGCCGGCGGCTCGGCGTTCTGCCGCTTTGCGCGATCCTCGCGCCGCTCTTCGCCGCGCTCCATCTCGGCGGAGCGACGCTGCTGCCGCTGCGCGAGCTCGAAACGACGGTCTTCGATCTGCAGCTCCGCCTACGCGGAACGCTGCCGCCCGGCCCCGAGATCGCTCTCGTTGTCATCGACGAGAAGTCGCTCGCCGCGCTCGGGCGTTGGCCTCTCTCTCGCGCGCGATACGCCGAGCTTGTCGAGCGGCTGCGGCAGGAAGGGGCGCGCGTCGTCGCCTTCGACATTCTCTTCGCCGAGCCCGAGCCGCCGCTTCCTCCGGAAGTCGGAACGCTCCTGGAGGAGGCGGCACGGCGGCTCGACCGCCCCCTCCGCGACGAGCTCGCGGCGGCGATGCAGCAATTCCGGGGCACTGTCGATGCGCGCTTCGCCGCGGCGATGGCGGCGCACGGGAAGGTGGCGCTTCCCTTCACCTTCCGGTTCGACACAGGAGGGCCGCAGAACACGCTTCCTTCCGGCACAGCCTACGCCTCCGTCCGCGCTGGGACGCGCGAGGTGCGTTCTCCGCTCCATCCGACCGGCGTCGTGGCGCCGGTCGCCCCACTTGCAGACGCGGCGGGAGGGCTCGGTCACGCGCTCATCGCCTTCGATGTCGACGGGGCGCCGCGCTTCGACTATCCGGTCCTGGAGCACGATCTCGAGTATCTGCCGTCGATAGGGGTCCGGATCGCGCAGCTTTACCTAGGCGTCCCCTGGGAGGAGGTGCGGGTCGAGCTCGGGCGCGGGATCGCGATCGGCGAGACCTACGTCCCGACCGACGGGTTGATGCGTTTCGCCGTGAACTACCGCGGGCCCGCGGGAACATATCCGAGCTATCCGCTCGTCGACGTTCTCGAGGGGAGGATACCACCCGGCGCTCTGCGCGACCGGATCGTTCTCGTCGGCGCCAATCTCTTCGGCGCCCGCGACCTCGTCGAGACGCCGTTCACCTCGGTGCTTCCCGGGGTCGAGCGGATCGCCAACATCGTCGACTCGATTCTCCGCGGCGACACGCTCCGTCGCCCGACCGGGGCGCCGCTCGTGGAAGCGCTCGCGATCGTGATCGGCGTCCTCGCGGTCGGACTCGCCGTGGCGTACTTTTCGATCACGGGGTCGGCGCTCGCCGCCGTCGCGATTCTCTGCGCCCTTTTCGGCGCCGGCCATTTCCTTCTCGTCCGCGCGGGGCTCTGGTTCTTCGTCGTGCTGCCGGGCGTGGCCATGAGCGCCGCCTATCTCGTCGCGGCGCTCTATCGCCATCTGCTTCTCGACCGCGAGCATCGTTCCGTGCGGGCCGCCTTTTCGCGCTACCTCGCGCCGAAAATGATCGAACGCCTCCTGGCGCAGCCGGACGGGCTTCGCCTCGGCGGCGATTTGCGCGAGCTCACGGTCATGTTCTGCGATCTGCGCGGCTCGACCACGCTCGGCGAGCGTCTCGACCCGGAGCGGCTCACTCGCGTGCTGAACGGCGTGCTGACGCCGCTCAGCGATGTGGTGCTCGAGCACGGCGGAACCATCGCCAAGTTCACCGGCGACGGATTCTTCGCATTCTGGAACGCGCCGGTCGCGGAGCCGCGTCATGCCGAGCTCGCAGCGCGCGCGGCGCTCGCGATGCTGGAAACGCTGCCGGACGTCAATGCGCGCTTCAGGGACGAGCTGCCGTTCCCGCTCGAGATCGGCGTTTCGATCAACACCGGAAAGGCGGTGGTCGGCAATTTCGGCACCATGCGGCGCTTCGACTATTCCGCGATGGGCGACGCGGTGAACGTCGCGGCGCGTCTTCAGGAAGAAACCAAGACCTGGGGGCTTCCGATCATGCTCGGCCCGGCCGCGGCCGAGCTCCTGCCGGGCTTCGCGACCCTGCCGCTCGATATCGTCCGGGTGCGCGGAAGGGCGCAGCCCATCGCCCTTCACGCCCTCCTCGGCGATGAAACGCTCGCTCAAAGCGACGGCTTCGTGCGCCTGAGAGCGATGCAGATCGACCTTTTCGCCGCGCTGCAAGGCGGCGACCGAGTGCACACGGCAGAGGCTCTCGACGCCGTCCGCGCGTCGGCGCTGCCGCAATTCGCGCCGGCGCTGGCCGTCTACGCCGCGCGGCTCGAGGGGGCCGCGACCGCGCCGGCGTGAGAGTCGGCGCCCCGCAACTCTCTCCCGCTCATCCGAGCACGCAGTCGTCGAGGCCGCCGAGCCGGTTCATCCGGGCGACGATCGCGGCGGCGCGGCGCTCGACATAGGCGGTGGGGCGCCCGGCATCGAAACGTCGAGGGTTCGGGAGCACCGCGGCGAGAAGCGCCGCCTCGCGCGTCGTGAGCCGGGCGGCGCTCTTGCCGAAATGCGCGCGTGCGGCGGCCTCGGCGCCGTAGACGCCGTGCCCCCATTCCGCGATCGAGAGATAGAGCTCCATGATGCGCCGCTTCGAAAGCACGAGCTCCATGGCGTAGGCGAGCGGAACTTCGACCGCCTTGCGGAAGAAGCCGCCGCCCGGCCACAGGAAGAGATTACGCGCGGTCTGCATCGTGATCGTGCTGGCGCCGCGCAGCCGGCCGCGGCTCTCGTACTCCTCGAGAACGTCGACGACGGCGTTCCAGTCGACGCCGGCGTGAAGGCAGAAGGCTTGGTCCTCCGACGCGATCACGGCGCGGCGCAGCGCCGGCGCGATTCTGTCGAGCGGCACCGGTCGATGCTCGATCCGTCCTTCGACGAAGAAGCGGATCACCATCAAGGGGGTGATTGGCGGATCGGCCCACCGATAGACGACGAGGCAGGCCGTCCAGAGAAGCACGACCGTGCCGAAAAGGAGCAGGGCGAAGCGAAAGAGTCTGCGCGGCACCGAATTGCTATACGCTATTTCGCATGACGCGCATCGTTCTCGAAACCGTCGAGATGCACACCGCCGGCGAGCCGACCCGCATCGTCGTGGCCGGCTGGCCCCGGCTCGAGGGCGCGACGCTCCTCGACAAGCGGCGCGAGGCGAAAGCGCGATGGGACCATCTTCGGCGCGGTCTCATGCTGGAGCCGCGCGGGCACGAGGGCATGTACGGGGCGCTCGTCGTCGAGCCCGACCATCCCGAGGCGGATCTTGCCGTGCTCTTCATGCACAACGAGGGCTGGAGCACGATGTGCGGACACGCGACGATCGCGCTCGGCCGCTGGGCGAAGGAGAGCGGACTCGTCGCCGGGAACGAGCTGCGCCTTCAATGCCCCTGCGGGCTCGTTCGCGTCGAGATCGGCCAGAATGCGGTGCGCTTCGAGAGCGTGCCGTCCTTCGCCTATCGGCTCGATGCCGTCGTGCCGACGCGCGAATGGGGACCGGTCACGCTCGACATCGGTTACGGCGGCGCGTTCTACGCCGTGCTCGCGGCCGATGAGATCGGGCTCGACGTCCGCACGACGCCGGTCGCGACGCTCGCCGAGGCGGGCGCACAGATCACCGAAGCGGCGGCCGCGGCGATTCCGCTCGAGCACCCGGACGCAGCCGATCTCGGCTTTCTCTACGGCACCATCTTCACCGACGGCGACGGTGCGGAAAGCCGCAACGTGTGCGTCTTCGCCGGGCGGCAGATCGATCGCTCGCCGACGGGAAGCGGGGTTTCGGCGCGGATCGCGCTCCAGACGGCGCGCCGGCTCGTCCGTCTCGGCGAGGAGCGCGTTTTCTCCGGCGTCACCGGGGAAGCCTTCACCGGCCGCGCGCTCCGCGCGGCCCGCGTGGGCCCGCACCCGGCGGTGACCGTCGAAGTCGGCGGCAACGCTTATTTCACCGGCGAAGCCAAGTTCGTGTTCGAAGAGAAGGATCCGTTGAGATGGGGATTTTCGCTGCGATGACCGGAGGTGTCCGATGCTGAAGGCCGCGATTGTCGGGCTCGGGAGATGGGGTCAGCGACTCGTGGAGTCGGTCGCGGACTCCGAGCGCATCCGGTTCGTCCGCGCGGTCGCGCGCACGCCCGCCAAGGTCGAGGCCTTCGCGGCCCGCCACGGCCTGTCGCTCGGCAGCGACTACGCGGCGGCGCTCGCCGATCCCGCCGTCGAGGCCGTGGTGCTGGCGACGCCGCATTCGCAGCACGCCGACCAGATCGCGGCCGCGGCCGCGGCCGGCAAGCACGTCTTCGTCGAGAAGCCCGTGACGCTCACCCGCGCCTCCGCGGAAGGCGCGGTCGCCGCGTGCCAGAAGGCGGGCGTGGTGCTCGCGGCGGGCCACAACCGACGCTTCCTGCCGTCGCTGCGGCAGCTCCACGAGCTCGTCCGTGACGGCGCCCTCGGCCGCATCCTCCATGCGGAGGGCAATTTCTCCGGATCTTCGGCGCTGAGCTACGGCCCCGAGATGTGGCGCGCCGATCCGAACGAGAGCCCGGCAGGGGGGCTCGCGGGAATGGGCATCCACCTCATCGACACCTATGTCTGGCTCTTCGGTCCGATCGCCGAGACGCGCTGCCTCAGCTTCCGTCAGGCCGTCACGGTGCCGATCGACGACACGACGGCGATTCTCTTCCGCTTCCGCAGCGGCATGAGCGCCTATCTCGGCACGCTCGCCGCGACGCCGCGCGCCTGGCGGCTCTCGGTGCACGGTACGAAAGGCTGGGCGCATCTTCCGGACCAGGACACGATGATGCTTTGCTTCGCGGACGGCGTCGTCGAGACGCAGCGTTTCCCGTCGATCGACATCGAGCGGGAGGAGCTCGAAGCGTTTGCCGTAGCTGTCGCCGGCAAAGCGCCCTATCCCGTGCCGCTCGACGAGGTCGTAGCGGGAATCGCCGCCTTCGAAGCGGTTTCTGCTTCGGCCGCGAAGAGCGGGGAACCCGTAAGGTTGACTTGATCGGGGGCGTCCCGACAATCTGCGAAGTTCCATGGCAGTGACGCTCACCGTTGCGACCTACAAGGGTCAGCCGCCCGCGCAGGCTATGAGCCAGCGCTTCGAGGCGACCGTCTTCACGCTCGGCCGCGG
>JADGGZ010000353.1 GCA_019689675.1 Rhodospirillales bacterium
CGAGGAGCTCCCGTTAGGGGCGGAGTTCGACGGTCCCGCCATCATCGAGCAGCTCGACGCCACGACGGTCATCGAGCCGGGCAACAAGGTGCGCGTCGACGGTCTCGGCAACCTCGTCGTCATGGTCGGAGAAGGGAGGGGCGCATGACGCTCGATCCCGTCACCCTCGCCGTCATCCAGAACGGCCTCGTCCAGGTCTGCAACGAGATGGACCTCGCCTTCGTGCGCGCGGCGTTCTCGCCGGTGATCTCCGAGGCGCTCGACCGCTCGGACGGGATCTACCACCGCTCGACGGGCGCGCTCATCGCGCAAGGCGATCTCGGGCTTCCCGTGTTCGTCGGCACGATGCAGTTCTCGACCGAGGCGGTGATCCGCGTCGCGAAGAATCCGAGGCCCGGCGACATCTGGATCGTCAACGACCCCTATCTCGGCGGCACGCACCTCATGGACGTGAAGTTCGTGAAGCCGTTCTTCTACCGCGGCCGCCTCTTCGCCTGGCTCGCCAACACCGGGCACTGGCCCGACATGGGCGGCGCCGTGCCGGGCGGCTTCTCGGCGAACGCGACCGAGGTCGAGCAGGAGGGGCTGCGCCTTCCGCCGGTGCGGCTCTACAAGGAGGGCGCGCTCGATCCCGAGATCGTCGCCATCATCCAGTCGAACATCCGTATCGCCGACCAGCGCATCGGCGACATCAAGGCGCAGGCTGCCGCGCTCGGCATCGGCGAGCGGCGCCTCACCGCGCTTCTCGACCGCTACGGCGAGGACGTGGTCGAGACCGCGATCGAGGAGCTGGAGCGCCGCGCCGAGCAGCAGATGCGCGCCAAGATCGCGGCGATCCCCGACGGCGTCTATCGCGGCCGCAGCATCGTCGATTCCGACGGCGTCGAGGACCGGCCGCTCGAGATCGACCTCACGCTCACGAAGAAGGGCGAGGAGCTCTTCTTCGACTTCTCGAAATCATCGCCTCCGTGCCGGGGCCCGATGAACTCGGTCATCGCGACGACCAAGTCCTCGGTCTATCTCGCCGTGAAGCACGTCTTCCCCGAGGTCCCGATCAATGCCGGCACCTTCAAGCCGCTTCACGTCCTCGAGCCCGAGGGGACCTTCCTCTACGCGAAGTACCCGCGCCCCGTGTCCGGCTGCGCGGCGGAAGTCTCGCAGCGTATCGCCGAGGCCGTGTTCGCCGCGCTGACCGAGGCGATCCCCGATCTCCTCTTCGCCGCGCCGGCAGGAACGAGCGGCAATTTCGCGCTCGGCGGCCGCGATCCCGCCACCGGGCGCGACTACGTCATGTACCTCATCTCGGGGGGCGGCTACGGCGGCAGCCGCGAACTCGACGGGATCTCGAACGGCTGCTCGACGATCGGCATCTCGAAGACGACGCCCCTCGAGGTGATCGAGCAGCGCTACCCCGTGCTCTTCGAGGAATACGCGCTCGCCGAAGGCACGGGCGGCGCCGGCCGGAGGCGCGGCGGCTTCGGCGTCCGCTACACGGTGCGGCTCCGCCGCGGCGAGGCGCGCGCCTCCTTCGTCATGGATCACGGGCGCGTCGGGCCGCAGGGCGTGCTCGGCGGCCGCGACGGCGGCACCAACAAGGTCGTCGTCCGCGTCAACGGCGCGGACTACGTCCCGCCGCATCTTTCCAAGGATCAGGGCATCCTCATCCGCGAGGGCGACCGGGTCACCGTGTCGACGCCGGGCGGCGGCGGCTACGGCGACCCGATGACGCGCGAACGTGGCCTCGTCGAGCGCGACCTCGCACGCGGCTACTACACCGAAGAGGAGGCGCGGCGTCTCTTCGGCTACGCGCGGGCGCAGTAGGCCTCGATCCGGTAGCCGTCGGGATCGACGACGAAGGCCGCGTAGTAGTCCGGCGCGTATTCGGCGCGGATGCCCGGCTTGCCGTTGTCGCGCCCGCCGGCGGCGATCGCCGCCTTGTGGAATGCGTCGACCTCGGCCGGCGACGGCGCGGCGAAGCAGAAATGAAGCCCCGACTCCGTATCCGCCGGCACCGGCCGGTCGCTCCGGGAAATCCAGAACCGCGGCGTGTCGGCGCCGTAGCCGAGCGAGCCTTCGCTCGCCGAAAGGCAGCGATAGCCGAGCGGCTTCAGCGCCGCGTCGTAGAAGCGGCGGGTGCGGTCGAGGTCGCGGACGCCGATTGAAATATGGTCGAACACGGCTTCCTCCTTATCTAACCAGCATGATGGTTATATCGCGATCGCGGACGGAGTCAACCGGCAAACGGGTTACAATCGCTCCATGACCGGGCCGGAGCTCGCCATCGCTTTCGTCAACACCAGGAGCTGGCGCGGCAGCGAGCCCGCCTCGGAGGAACTGCGGAGTCCGCAGGATCTCGCCGCCTGGTGCCGCAAGGCGGGCCTCCCCGAGACGGAATGGAGCGAGGAGATGTTCGCCGCGGCCATCCAGCTGCGCGAGGCGATCTACCGTCTCCTCGCTGCCGCCGCGGCGAAGGCGGACCCGGCGCCGGAGGACCTCGCGCTTCTCGGGCGCGCGCTCGAATCGGCGCCGCCGAGGCGGCGCCTCGCCTGGACCGGGCAGGGCTACGTCTGGGACGTGGGCTCGCTCGAGGCGGCGCCGCTCGCGCCTGTCGCCTGGTCCGCGGTCGATCTCCTCGCCTCGCCGCTCCTCCCGCGTGTCCGGCTCTGCGCGAACGAGAAGTGCCTCTGGGTCTTTCTCGACGAGAGCAAGAGCGGCAACAGAAGGTGGTGCTCGATGAGCGCTTGCGGCAACCGCGCCAAGGCGCACCGGCATTACCAGCGGAGGAAGGGGCGGTAGACAGCGGGCGAACCCGTCCCAACTAAAGAAAAGGCGAGCCCGGCGTCGCCGGTGCGACGGCCGGGCCGCGTCGACCGTCCGCATGTT
>JADGGZ010000354.1 GCA_019689675.1 Rhodospirillales bacterium
CTCCGCGCTGACGCGCGCAGAAGGCTTCGAGCGTCTTGGTATCGGCAATGAGCATCGGGCGTCCTATTACAACGGCGCGGAACGGCTTGTCGCGACCTGTGCGAAACGGGCGCGGCTTGTGCGATGAACCGGGTCCTCCTCCTCGCCGTGTCGCCCGCGCTCGCCGCCTGCGGGCCGCCGGCGCTCGCCTTCGCGACCTATGCCGCCGATGGGGCGAGCTATGCCGTCGCAGGAAAGATGATGGCCGACCACGGGATTTCGGTCGCGACGGCCTGGGACTGCGAGATCATCGCTGGGCTGCCCGAGGGCAGGCCGATCTGCATCCGATCCTGTCCCGGATCCAGCGATTCCGGTCGAGGATCCCGCGCCGTTCGCGGCTTTCCTGGTCGTCGGCCGCCGAGCGCGCGGCAGGGCGCCATGCTTCGCTCGGCGCGCGGGTGGTCCCGGCGACCGTCGCGGGAAGGCTTTTCCATCGCGCCGTCGTGGGGCAGGTCCCGGCGGCCGAGGCCGCCGCGCTGGGTCCCGGGGCCTGGAAAGTGCCGGCGAGGGGCGGCGGCGCGTCAGGTTTCGCCCGCGGTCGTTGACAACCCGGCTCGGGGCATGGCCTTTGCGCGGCCATGCACCAATACAGGACCCATACCTGCGGTCAGCTCCGCGCCGCGGACGCCGGCACCACGGCCCGACTCTCCGGCTGGGTGCACCGCAAGCGAGACCACGGCCAGCTTCTCTTCGTCGACCTGCGCGACCACTACGGGCTGACGCAATGCGTCATCGACAGCTCCAGCCCGATCTTCCACGAGGTCGACGCCCTCCGACTCGAGAGCGTCGTGACCTTCACCGGCGAGGTGAAGAAGCGCGCGCCCGAGACGGTGAACCCCAAGCTGCCGACGGGCGAGGTCGAGCTCGCGATCGCAGACATGGTCGTCCTGTCCCAGGCCGAGACGCTGCCGTTTCCGGTCAACACCGACGCCGACTATCCGGAGGAAATACGGCTCAAGTACCGCTTCCTCGACCTTCGCCGCGAGGCGATGCATAAGAACATCATCCTGCGCTCGAACGTGATCGCCTCGATCCGGCGGCGGATGATCGAGCAGGGCTTCACCGAGTTCCAGACCCCGATCCTGACCGCGTCCAGCCCCGAGGGTGCCCGCGACTATCTCGTCCCGAGCCGGCTTCATCCGGGGACGTTCTACGCCCTGCCGCAGGCGCCGCAGCAGTTCAAGCAGCTTCTCATGGTGGCCGGCTTCGACCGCTACTTCCAGATCGCGCCGTGCTTCCGGGACGAGGCGAGCCGGGCGGATCGCAGCCCCGGCGAGTTCTATCAGCTCGACTTCGAGATGAGCTTCGTCACCCAGGACGACGTCTTCGCCGCGATCGAGCCGGTGCTCGCGGGCGTGTTCGAGGAGTTCGGCGGCGGCCGCACGGTGACGAGGCCGCCTTTCCCGCGCATTCCCTACGAGGAGGCGTTGCTGAAATACGGCAGCGACAAGCCCGACCTGCGCAATCCGATCGTCAACGCCGATGCGGGCGAGGTCTTCCGCGGCTCCGGCTTCGCGGTCTTCGCGCAGACGCTCGAGAAGGGCGGGATCGTGCGGGCGATCCCGGCGCCGGGTGCCGCCGCCCGACCGCGCTCCTGGTTCGACCGGTTGAACGACTGGGCGCGGGGCGAGGGCGCGCCGGGGCTCGGCTACATCGTCTTCGACAAGGGCGAGGCGAAGGGGCCGATCGCGAAGTTCCTCGATGCGGACCGTCTCGCGAAGCTGCGCGAGGTCACCGGCGTGGGCAACGGCGATGCGGTCTTCTTCGCTGCCGGCGAGAAGGGCGCCGCGACGAAGCTCGCCGGCGCGGCGCGCCAGCGCATCGGCGCCGAGCTCGACCTTGTCGCCAAGCGCGAGTTCCGCTTCTGCTGGATCGTCGATTTCCCGATGTACGAGCTGAACGAGGAAACCGGAAAGATCGAGTTCAGCCACAACCCGTTCTCGATGCCGCAGGGAGGTCTCGAGGCGCTGCTGACGAAGGATCCGCTCGAGATCAAGGCGTACCAGTACGACATCGTCTGCAACGGGGTGGAGCTTTCCTCGGGCGCGATCCGCAACCACCTTCCCGAGATCATGTACAAGGCGTTCGAGATCGCCGGCTATTCCGCCTCGGAGGTCGAGGCGCGGTTCGGCGGCATGCTCAACGCGTTCAAGTACGGCGCTCCGCCGCATGGCGGCTCGGCGCCGGGCATCGACCGCATCGTCATGCTGCTCGCCGACACGCCGAACCTGCGCGAGGTCGTCGCCTTCCCGATGAATCAGCAGGCCCAGGACCTGCTCATGCAGGCGCCGGCGCCGGTGCCGCCGGAACGCCTGAAAGAGCTCCACATCAAGCTCGACCTGCCCCCGGTGAAAAAGGCTTAGCGTGCGGGCGCCCGCTTCGGGCGCCCGAAACGTCTGTGCTCTCCGTCACACTCGGCAACCGGCGGTCGGGATAAACCCCGGCGCCGCTCGATCGTGGATCGAGCGGATTCATCTTCATGCCGAGAGCGAAAGAACGTTCAAATGAGCATACCCACCTACTCCGAAGGACGCCGCATCATCGAGGAGCTGGCGCGGCCGATCCGGCCGGCGGCGCGCAACTGGCCGATCGCCGGGACCCAGGCCGTCGTCGCCGTCAAGAAGCGCATGCCGCTCGGCGCCACCAACCGTTTCATGCAGGACCGCTCGGCCTGGGCGAAGGGCCCGGACCCGCTCGGCCTCGTGACCTTCGGCAGGGAAGTGGGCCGCGTTCTCGACGCCTTCACGAAGACGCGCGAGATCGACAAGACGCTCGAATCCTGGAACCTCGATCTCAGCAGGACCTCGGGCTGCACGGACCC
>JADGGZ010000355.1 GCA_019689675.1 Rhodospirillales bacterium
CGAAACGTCCTTCGAAATGACGGAGCGCGTGCTCGATCCGGGCACGCACGACCTCGAAGCCGAAAGGGTTCTCGCCGCCGACGCCGTTCGTGTCGCGCACTGCGATGCAGACTTGTCCGACCCGGCGTAGCCCCTCGACGATCAAGGCACGGTGTCCCTCATGGAACGGCTGATACCGTCCGACGAAGAGCGCGGTCGGCTTCTTCGGGTCGAAGACGGGCCGCAGTTCAGCGACGATCCGCTCTGCCCAGAATTCGGCGCTGCCCTCCGGCGGGATCCGAAGATCGTAACGTCGGGGCGGCGTGAAGAGACGGTTGGTGTCCTCGTACCTGGACGCCTCGATTCGATCGAGCCAGACGACGAACGCCTCCCCGCCGGCGCAGAACGCCGCACGCGCATCTTCCGTCGGACAGACGAAATCCGCGACCGCGAAGCCGCCGGCCTTTACGACTTGGTCGCAGAGCCAGCCCATCCGCCGTGCTTGCTCGACACGATCCTCCTCGGAAAATCCGAGATCCCGGTTGATGTGCTTTCGGACTTCATCGGCGTTGAAGTGCACTGCATTGAGCCGCGGCACGAGAAGCCTTGCCAATGTCGTCTTCCCGGCACCGGGCAGACCCATCACGAGTATCTTGCGGCGCATGTTCGGAGGCCCGTCCTGTTGGTTGCGGCGCCGGTCCCGCCCGGTCGCGCTACTGCCTGCGTGAACCTCGCGTATCGCGGGCGCCCTTTTCGCTGGGCGCCTCTTTGGCCTTCTTGGGTTGATTCCGGGGATTGGCGCGCACTCATCCGACGAAGCGCACGATCGCTTCGTTCCGAAACGGCGACGGATTTGGCAGGCAAAAGAGTGCATCCGGGCCGGATGCCGGCGACATGAAGCATGATGTTGAAACGCGCCGGACGAGCTGAATGTTGCAGAAATGCGTCGCCGACCGTCTTCATGGGACCGATGCTCCAGGCGCAAGACCCGCCAGCCGATCAGGGGCTTGCTCGGGCGTTCGCGGCGGCGAGAGCGGGATGCGCTCTTCTGCGCCGGGGTTCAGGACGACCGTCTTCTGGTCGACGACAATCGTTATCGGGTTCGCGCTCGCATGGTTGCTCGCCACGGCGAGCGTCGTCGGCGTCACCTCGATGCGCAGCGAGTGCTTGCGGTAGCGCAGACGGAACGAGAGTCGGTCGAGCCTTTCGGGGAGCGCCGGATGGAAGTGGAGGCAGTCGCCGCGCAGCTCGAGCCCCATGTAGCACCGCTGGAGAAGATCGACCGTTCCGGCCATCGCGCCGAGGTGAATTCCCTCCGGCGTGGTGCCGCCCTGGATGTCGTCGATGTCGCTGCGCAGGGCTTCGGTGAAGAGCGTCCAGGACCGGCGCCGGCAGGAGCGCGCCAGCACCCACGCATGCACGATCCCGCTCAGCGTGGAGCCGTTCGAGGTCCGGCGGAGATAGTAGTCGATGGTCCTCGGGATCGTGGCGCTGTCGAAGGCGTAGCCCAGGCGGGCGAAGATTTCGGCCAGCTCCTCCGCCGAGAAGAGGTAGAAGAGCATGAGCACGTCCGCCTGCTTCGAGAGCTTGTAGCGGTTCGGCGTGTCGCCTTCCTGCTCGAGGATGAGATCGAGCCGCATGATGTTGCCGTACTTCTCGCGGTAGGCCTCCCAGTCGAACTCCTCGAGCGCCTCGTAGC
The DNA here is from genome assembly GCA_019689675.1 of Rhodospirillales bacterium. Taxonomy (GTDB): domain Bacteria; phylum Pseudomonadota; class Alphaproteobacteria; order ATCC43930; family CGMCC-115725; genus JADGGZ01. The sequence continues at coordinate 1,679 of JADGGZ010000355.1, forward strand.
CTTCGAACTGGCTGAGGATGCCGCCGTCGTGGAACGGCAGGTAGAGCTTCCGGCTGACGTCGTTCCAGCGCTCGAGCTCCTCCTCCTCGAGGCAGAGCTTCTCGCAGAGCTCCCGGCAGCGCTCGCGGGGAAGGAGCGCGAAGAGCTCGAGCGCGCGCGCGATGCACCATGACGCCATCACGTTCGTGTAGGCGTTGTTGTCGAGCCCCGGCGTTCGGCGGTCCGGATACCGGTCGTGAAACTCGTCGGGCCCCATCACGCCGCGGATGTCGTACCGCCCGCGCGCCGCGTTCCACTCGGCGATGCTCGCCCAGAACCGCGCGATCTCGAACAGGAGCTCGGCCCCGTAGATGTAGAGGAACTGGAAGTCGGCGGTCGCCTGATGGTACTGCCACACGTTGTAGGCGACGGCGGCGCCGACATGCCGCTGAAGATGCGTATGGTCCTCGATCCAGTTTCCCGAACGCGGGTTGAGGAACATGACGTCCGTCTCCTCGCGCCCGTTGCTCCCGCTCTGCCACGGAAACATCGCGCCGCGATACCCGGCCGCGCGCGCCGCGAGCCGTGCCGCCGGCAGGCGACGGTGCCGATAGAGAAGGAGCGAGCGCGTCAGGATCGGCAGGCGAAGGCTCAGGAACGGAAAGATGAAGAGCTCGTCCCAGAAGATGTGGCCGCGATAGCCTTCGCCATGCCACCCGCGGGCGGGCACGCCCGAATCGACCTCCATCGTGTGCCAGGACACGGTCTGGAGCAGGTGGAAGATATGCAGCCGGACGATGAGCTGCGCATCGTGCGACGCGTTGTTTTCCGCCTCGACGTCCATGCTCATGTCGCAGCGCCGCCACAGCTGCGCCCAGGCGAGAGCATGGCTGCGCAGGAGATCGTCGAAGCGGCCGGCGCGCGCGACGGCGTCGCGCGCCTCGGTCCGAGGATCGGAGATCGCGAGGTCGCGCGAGCTGTAGAGCGCGACGATCTTCTCCACATCGACCCGATCGCCGGCGGAGAGGTCGAGCGCGATCTCCTGCCCGATCCGGGCCGGCTCCGCGAAGGTCCGGCGCTCCGCGCGCGAGGACTCCCCGTTGATCGAGACCCGAAGCCGCGCGGCCTGCGTCACGCGAATTCGGGACTGCGTCGTCTCGGCGTCGAGAAGAACCGTCTCGGCGTCGATCGA
>JADGGZ010000074.1 GCA_019689675.1 Rhodospirillales bacterium
CCGAGAAGCGTTGCGAGAAGCGTCGCGGAGAGGCCGACGATGAAGCTGTTTCGCAGGGCGACCATCCAGCGCTCCGATCCCAGCACCGCCTCGTACCAGCGGAGCGAGAAGCCGGGGATCGGATAGGTGAGAAAGGCGCCGGCACTGAACGACAGCGGCACGATCGCCACCACCGGGGCGACGAGAAAAAAGAAGACGAGGCCGCACCAGAGAAGAAAGAGCGGGCGCGCGATCATCCCAGTCGCATCCCGCGGGTGCCGACGAGCCGGGCGTAAAGCACGTAGAGGACCAGCGTCGCGGCGAGGAGCACGGCGCCGAGCGCGGCGGCGAGACCCCAGTTGCCGGTGTCGGTGACGTTGAAGGCGATGAAATACGCGATCATCTGGTCGCCTGCGCCGCCGATCAGCGCCGGGGTGATGTAGTAGCCGATCGCGAGGATGAAGGTGAGGAGCGAGCCCGCCGCGACACCAGGCATCGCCTGTGGCAGATAGACGCGGAGGAACGCCTCGGCAGGCCGGGCGCCGAGGCTGAGCGCGGCCCGCATGTAGGCGGGCGGGATCGACCGCATCACGCTGTAGAGCGGAAGGATCATGAACGGGAGCAGCACGTGCGTCATGGCGACGTAGACGCCGATGCGGTTGTAGACGAGCTGGACCGGCCGCTCCAGGATGCCCAGCGCCACGAGCGCCGAGTTGATGAGCCCTTCGTTCTGGAGGAGGACCACCCAGGCGGCGGTGCGCACGAGGATCGGGGTCCAGAACGGCAGCAGCACGAGCGCGAGGAGCGGGCCAGCGCGTGAGGCGGGCAGCCCGGCGATGAGGTATGCGACGGGAAATCCGAGCGCGAGGCACGCGATCGTCACCACGGCCGAGGTCGTGAAGGTACGCCAGAGAACCTCGCGGTAAATCGCTTCGTTCTCCGGCACGGGCACGATCTCCCCCGCGGCGTTCCGATGAAGGTCCACCGCGCTGAGAAGGTAGAACTCGGTGAGCGGTCCGGCGGCGCGCCGGATCGCGGCCCAGACCTCTTCTTCGTTCCAGCGAGGATCGACCGCGGCCAGCGCCGCGCAATCGCGCGCGGGATCGGCCGCGAGGCGCCGCGCCGACCCGATCAGGAGAGGGCGCATGCCGCCGACGTCGTAGTTGAGGCGGCGCGCGGCGGCGGCGAGCGTGCCGTCGGCACGCGATCGGACGAGCTCCTGCGCCAAAGTCGCGCAAAGCGCGTCGTCGACCGTGGCGCCGCGCGCGAGCGCTGCCGCCGTCTGCGGCAGCGCCTCGCGGACCTCCCTATCGGCGACGCTCTTCCACAGCATCTCGGCGAGCGGGTAGAGGAAGAGCGCGACGAGGAACACGAGGAGAGGCAGCGCCAGTGGTACGGTCCGCCAGCGCCGCCGTCGCTCGATCGCTGCGAGGCGCCTCCTCAGCGCCCTCCCCGAGGAAACCGCGGAGGACGCCGGAGGAGACGACGCCTGACCTACTTCGCGGCCCACTTGTTGAAGCGTTCGGTCAGGCGGTCGATGTTGTCGATCCAGAACTGCGCGTCGAGCTCGATCGCGTTCGCCATGTTCTTCGGATTGGTCGGCAGATCCGGCATCGCCTTGGCGCTGATGAGGTCGATGGCCTTCTTGTTGGTGACGCCGTAGGCGATGAAGTCGGGCAGCTTCGCCTGGTTCTCGGCGCGGCCGACGAAGTCGAGGAACTTGTAGGCGGCGTCCTTGTTCGGGGTGCCCTTGAGGATCACCCAGGAGTCGATCGTGAAGAGGGCGCCGTCCCAGCCGATCTTGAAGTTCTTCTTGTCCTTCTCATTGGCGGCGCTGATGCGGCCGTTGTAGGCCGAGGTCATCACCACCTCGCCCGAGGCGAGGAGCTGCGGCGGCTGCGCGCCCGCCTTCCAGAAGATGAGGTGGTCCCGGAGCTCGTCGAGCTTCTTGAAGGCGCGGTCCACGCCCGCCTCGGTGGCGAGCACCTTGTAGACGTCGGCCGGCGGCACGCCGTCCGCCATGAGCGCGAACTCGAGGTTCGACTTCGGGCCCTGGCGCAGCCCGCGCTTGCCGGGGAATTTCTTGACGTCCCAGAAGTCCTTCCACGACTTCGGCCCGTCCTTCAGCTTGTCCCCGTCGTAGGCGAGGATGAAGTCGTAGACGATCGCGCCGACGCCGCAGTCGTGAACGCCGGCAGGAAGATACTGGTCCTTCCCGCCGATCTTCGAGAAGTCCATCTTCTCGAAGAGGCCCTCCTCGCAGCCGAGGACGAGCTCTTCCGCCTCGACCTGGACGACGTCCCAGTTGGCGTTGCCGGCCTGCACCTTGGTGCGCAGGACGCCGATGCCGCCGTCCCAGGATTCGTCGACCATCTTCGTGCCGGTCTTCCGGAACGGCTCGAAATAGACCTGTCTCTGTGCGTCCTGGTAGGCGCCGCCCCAGGAAACGACCGTAAGGTCGCGTGCCGATGCGCCCCCGGCGGCCGCAAGCATCGCGGCGGCCGCCAGCAGAAGCGGTTTTCGCAACATTGATCTTCTCCCTGATGCTGAGTTGATGCGCTATTGAACCGGTTGCGGCAGGGCGAGGCAATCCTCGGCTCGAAAGGCGAGCGTGACGGCGCTCCCCGGCGGCGGCGTGGCAACGCGCCCCGGCAGCTTCACGACGATCTCGCCAGAGTCGGGGCCCGTGACGAGAAGGCGAACGTGGTCGCCGTAGTAGATGGCGTCGTTCACGGTTCCGACGAGGATGTTCCCGTCGCCTCCTCCGAGGCGAATATGCTCGGGGCGCAGCGACAGCACGACCGCTTCCCCGGGTTCGGCGGGGTGCCGGACCCGCGCCCGGATTTCGGTGCCGCCGGCAAGGCGCGCGGCGCAGAAGCCGCCCCCGTTGGCTTCGACTGTCGCCGCGAGCAGGTTGTTGTCGCCGATGAACTCGGCGACGAAGGCGTTTGCGGGGTTCTCGTAGAGCGCGGCCGGCGTATCGACCTGCTGAAGCATGCCGTTGTTGAACACCGCGACGCGGTCCGACATCGTGAGAGCCTCGCCCTGATCGTGGGTCACGTAGACGACGGTGAGACCCACCTCGGCATGCAGGCGCTTCAGCTCGATCTGCATATGCTCGCGCAACTTTTTGTCGAGGGCACCGAGGGGCTCGTCCATGAGGACGAGCTGCGGCTCGAAAACCATGGCGCGGGCGAGCGCGACCCGCTGCTGCTGGCCGCCGGAGAGCTGGGCCGGCCGCCGATCGGCATAGCCTTCGAGCCGCACCGTGGCGAGCGCCCGCTTCACCCGGGCTTCGATCTCCGCACGCGGCCGGCGGCGCACGGAGAGGGGAAACGCGATGTTCTCGCCGACGGTCATGTGCGGGAAGAGGGCGTAGGACTGGAAAACGATCCCGAGCTCCCGCCGATGCGGGGGCAGGTGGTCGATCGGATGCCCGTTCATCCTGATCGTGCCGGCCGTCGGCGTCTCGAATCCGGCGAGCATCATGAGCGTCGTCGTCTTGCCCGAGCCCGACGGGCCAAGCAGCGTGAGGAACTCGCCGCGCCTGATCTCGAGGTCGAGATGGCGGACGGCATAGCTCAGCCCGTCGTAGCTCTTCTCGACGTTTTCGAAAGCGACGTGCGGGTTCGTCACTGTGCCGCTCCTCGCAGCCGCACCAGTGCTTCTATGGTGTCGAGCGTCGGCGTCGCCACGCCGACTTTCCGCCCGAGCTCGGCGACGGCGCCGAGCAGCGGCGCAGTTTCGAGCGAACGGCCCGCCTCGAGGTCTTGCAGCATCGATGTCTTGAACGCCCCCAATTGCTCGGCAAGCCTCAGCCTCTCCTCGGCGGTCGTCTCGAAGCGGACCCCCAACGCAGAGGCAACTTGGGCGGCTTCCTCCATCAGGAGCCGCAGCAGGCGCCGCACGTCGGGGTCCGCCAGGAGGCGGTCGGTCGTCGCCTGGGTCAGCACGCTGACCGGATTGACCGAGAGATTGCCCCAGAGCTTCAGCCATATGGCATCGCGGATACGCGGCGTCGTCTCAACCTCGAAGCCGGCCTTGCGAAAAATCGTCGCGACGCGCTCCAGGCGATCGCTCATCGTGCCGTCGGGCTCGCCGAAGACGAAGCGCTCGCCCGAGGAGTGGTCGATGACGCCGGGCGCCGGAACCGCTGCGCCGACATAGACGACGCATCCGACGACGTGCGGGGGCGGCAGCAGCGCGAGCAGTGTTCCGTCGGGATCGACCGCGCGCACTGCCTCGCCGTCGAAGGGCGGTCCCGCGCGGTGGAAATACCACCATGGAATTCCGTTCTGCGCCGGCACGAGGACGGTGTCGGGGCCGAGGAGACGGGCGATGCCGGGGGCGGCGCCAGGCAACGCATGCCCCTTGGTCGCAACGATCACGAGATCCTGCCGGCCGAGCTCCTCGGGGCGATCAGTCGCCTCGATCCTCACCGTCCGGTCGCTCCCGCGGGCGCGCAGACGCAGTCCCCTTTCGCGAATGGCCGCGAGATGCGGTCCGCGCGCTACGACTGCGACCGGGAGACCGGCGAGCGCCATCCTGGCGGCAAGGAGGCCGCCGACGGCACCCGCACCGAAGACCGTGATCTTCACTCGCCCGCGATGCGCTGCGGCGCGGGCGACGCCAGTCCGAGCGAGCGGATAGCGCGCGCGAGCCGGTCGAGAAGATGCGTGAGCTCGGCCCTGTCGTCGTCGTCGAGCGTGGGGCCGGGCGCTCTCGTTTTGGCGCTCGCGATGATGCCGCGGCGGCGCAGCGTCTCCTTGCGGAGGGCGAGGCCGATGCCCGGTTGCTGCTCGTGACGCACGACCGGAAGGTAGGCGTCGTAGATGTCTTCGGCGCGTTCCTTCTCGCCCGCCGCCCAAAGCCGGCAGACCTCGACCAGCATTTCGGGGAACGCGAACCCGGTCATCGCCCCGTCGGCCCCGCGCGCCAGCTCCTGGCAGAGATGGATGCCGCCGTTGCCGACGAGAATGGAGATGCGCCGACGCCGCTCTCCGGTGGCCTCCGCGGCACGCACCCGCGAGAGCTTTCGCAAGCCCGGCGCTTCCTCGTGCTTCAGCATCTTAAAGGTCGGGAAGGTCGCGAACGCCCTGTTGAGAAGCCCTGCCGACATGAACACCTGCGTCAGCTGCGGGTAATCCTGGAGCACGACGGGAATCTCGCCCAGCTCGGCAGCGACGCTCTCGAGATATGCCCAGATCTGCTCCTCGGTCTTCAGCCCAGGGACCGGCGAGACCATGACCCCGGCGGCGCCGAGATCCATCGCGCGGCGCGCAAAGTCGCCGAGCTGAGGCAGGCCGGGATTGGACACGCCGACGACGATCTGCGCGCGCCCGGCCGCCCGCTTAACAACACGTTCGACGAAGGCCGTCGATTCCTCGGCCGTGAGCTTGGGTGCCTCGCCCATGACGCCCAAGATCGTGATCCCGTCGACTCCGCATTCGAGATAGAAGTCGACGAGCCGGTCCGTGGACGCCCAGTCCATTGCCCCGGTATCGGTGAACGGGGTTGCCGAGATGATGTAGACACCGCGGGCGGTCTCGTCGAGGAGGGCCATCTTTCGCTCGCTCAGGAATGAGGGCGGTTCATATACCACAGCCTCGGACGCTTTCGCCCGAGGGACCGTGCGAGAGCGCGTGCCGCCCCTCGTCCGGTCCAGTTGCGCCCGACAGCCGCCGCCTTGGGATGGTGGCTTCTCTGAAAAAGGGTGACGAGCCCCGACCCCGCACCCGCTCGGGGCGGGCCAGGGGTGGCGGGCTCACCAGCGCGCCGCCGCTTCGTCGTCGCTCGCGCGGGCCTCGACCCAGCGAGGACCGGAAGCCGTTTCCTCGAGCTTCCAGAACGGGGCCTTGGTCTTCAGCCAATCGATGAGAAACGCGCAACTCTCGAGTGCGGCTGCCCGGTGCTCGGCAGCCGTGGCGACGAGGACGATCTGCTCGCCCGGCTCGAGCCTTCCGTAGCGATGGATGATGAGGCTCGCTTCGAGGCGCCAGCGCCGCCGCGCCTCGTCCTCGATCTCGGCAAGCTTCCTCTCGGTCATGCCCGGATAGTGCTCGAGCGTCATTGGCACCTCGCGCACGAGGCCGACGAAGGTCGCAAGTCCACCGATCCGGGTGTTGCCGCGCGTCAGCGCCGCCATCTCGCGGCCGCAATCGAAATCCTCGCGCTGTACCCGAATCATCGCTAGCCGCCTGTCACCGGTGGAAAAAGCGCGACCTCGTCGCCGTCGCGGACGGGGTGCTTCAGCGGGACATACTCCTGGTTGACAGCGACGCGCACTGCGGAAGCATCCTTCAGGGCCTCCGCGTAGCCGGGCCCTCGATTCCGCAGCCAGGCGATCAGCGAGTCCACGTCCGTCACCTCGGGCGGCCGCTCGACCGTCTCCTCGTGACGGCCGATGCGCTGGCGGATCCAGGCGAAATAGAGGAGCCTCATCGCCTCAATATAAGAGCTCGCCGAACGGAAGGAACGTCACCGGATCGCCGGGGGCGACGCTCGTCGTCGCCTCGTCGAGCACGACGAGCCCGTCGCTTTCGACCATCGAGGAGAGGATGCCGGCGCCGTCGCGGGGGAACTTCCGCGCAACGCTCCCCTCGAGGCGCACGCGTACATACTCGCGCCGCTCCGGCTTCTTCTTGTAGGCGAAGCCCGACTCGACCTTGAAGCTGCGCGGCTCGGTGAACCTCGCCCCGGCGAGGCGAAGCAGAAGCGGCCGGGCGAGGGCGAGGAAGGTGACCATGACCGCGACCGGGTTGCCGGGAAGCCCGATGAAGGGGACGCGCCCGACCTGCCCCAGCGCAACCGGACGGCCCGGCTTGATCGCGAGCCGCCAGAGATGAAGCGTGCCCTGCGCCTCGACCGCCGCCTTCACGTGATCCTCCTCGCCGGTCGACATGCCGCCGGAAGTGAGAATCACGTCGTGCGCAGCGGCCGCTTCGGCGAGCGCGGTCCGGACCGCCTGGGCATCGTCCGGCACGATCCCGAGATCGGTGACCGACATGCCGAGCGACTGCAGGAGGGCAAAGAGCGTATAGCGGTTGGCGTCGTAGATCGCGCCGGAGGGAAGGGGCGTTCCCGGCTCGCGTACTTCGTCGCCGGTCGAGAGGAGCGCCACGCGAAGGCGCCGATAGACCGGGAGCCTCGCGAAGCCCAGCGCGGCGGCGAGCCCCACCTCCTGCGGCCGAAGCCGGGTGCCGGCCGCGAGCGCGACCGAGCCTTCCCGGACGTCCTCGCCGGCGAAGCGGCGGTTGGCGCCGCGCTTCAGACCAGGCGGCAGATGCACGCGGCCGCCCTCGAGCCGCACGTCCTCCTGCATGTAGACGGTGTCGAGCCCCTCCGGCATCGGCGCGCCGGTAAAGATCCGGATCGCCTCGCCCCGGCGCGCCGGCCGGCCGAGCGGGTGCCCGGCCGCGGCGCGGCCGGTGACCGGCAGAACGGTCTCGGCTCCCGGCGCGAGATCGTCGAAGAAGACGGCGTAGCCGTCGACGGCCGCGTTGTCGTGCGGCGGCACCGAACGCGGCGCGACGAGATCCCGGGCGAGGACGCGCCGCGCTGCCTCCTGGAGCGCGACCTCCTCCGTTTCCGGCAGCGCGACCACGCGCTCGGCGATAATCGCGAGCGCCTCGGCGCCGGTCATGAGCCTACCGCCGAAGGCGAAGCAGTCGTCGCTCAGCTGGGCCACGGCGCGGCATGCTCCAGCACGAAGGCGGCGATCGCCGGCACGTCGTCGAGCGCGAGGCGCGGCACCGGCAGGTCCGGCACCGGCACGTCGGTCGCGACGCCCTTGATCATCGCGTCCTCGCGGCAGAGAAGCGGCTTGCCGAGACCCGGCCGATGCACTTCGAGCTTCGGGTGCTTCTCGCGCTTGAAGCCTTCGACGAGGACGAGGTCGACCGGACTGAGGCGCTGCAGAAGCTCGGCGAGCCCCGGCTCGGGTGCGCCGCGATGCTCGTGTATCAGGGCCCATCGCGTTGCCGAGGCGACCATCACCTCGGCGGCCCCCGCGCGACGATGCTCGTAGGAGTCCTTGCCCGGCTGGTCGATATCGAAGCTGTGATGGGCATGCTTCAGCGTCGAGACCGACAGCCCCCGCCGGCGCAGCTCGGGGATCAGCTGCGTCATGAGCGTCGTCTTGCCGCTGCCGCTCCAGCCGGCGAGGCCGAAAATCCGCATTGCTCGAAGGTGCGTCGCCGCGGGCGCGATTGCAATCTCAGAGCACGCGGCTGGGTTTTGCCCTCGGCACCGGTTTCACGGGCTCCGTGTTCATGTGAACCAGCCCGGCACGCAGATAGTCGTAGCCGGTGACGCAGGTGAGGAAGCCGGCGATCCAGAGGAGGGCCTCTCCGATCGCCTGGACCGGCAGGGAGGCGGGCCCCGAGTCGCCGACGAGAAGGACGCCGATCGCCACCATCTGGATGACCGTCTTCCACTTGGCCATGCGCGTCACGGGCACGCCGACGCGGATCAGCGCCAGATGCTCGCGCAGGCCCGAGACGAGAATTTCGCGCGCCAGGATCACGAGCCCCGGGATGAGCGCCCAGCGCGACAGCTGGTCGAACGCCGCGAGCATCAGAAGCGTCGCCGCGACCAGGAGCTTGTCGGCGATCGGATCGAGAAAACGGCCGAAATCGCTCTGCTGCTGCCAGCGCCGGGCGAGGTGCCCGTCGAGCCAGTCCGTGAGGCCGGCCGCCGAGAACACGACGCAAGCGCCCCAGCGCGCCCAATGCTCCGGAACCATCGGCGGCAGGTAGAACGCCGCGATCACCAGCGGAATCGCTACGATGCGAGAGATCGTCAGAAGATTCGGAAGGCTGGTCATCATCCCTTCAAAGGCGGCGGCACGCATTCTAAGGCCCTTTCGGGCCGAGTCGAATCGTTTGGCCCCCATCCGGTGGAGCCGCTCGGGGCTGCGCCTAACCCTCGGGGTGGAAGTGGTCGTAGACCTTCTTCGCTACGGCACGGCTGATTCCCGGGACCGCCTCGAGGTCGGCGAGACCGGCACGGGAGACGCCGCGCGCCGAGCCGAAATGATGCAGCAGCGCCTTTTTCCGCTTGGCGCCGATTCCGGGCACCTCGTCGAGAGGCGAGACGCCGATCGCCTTGGTGCGCCGCGCGCGGTGGCTGCCGATTGCGAATCGATGCGCCTCGTCCCTCAGCCGCTGAAGGAAGTAGAGGACCGGATCGCGCGGCTCGAACCCGAGCGGAGGACGTCCCGGCAGGAAGAAGCGTTCGCGCCCGGCGTCCCGATCGGGGCCTTTGGCGATCGCGACGACCGGGATGTCCTCGAGCCCGAGCTCATCGAGAACGGCCCGCGCTGCTGTTAGCTGCGCCTCGCCGCCGTCGATGAGGACGAGATCGGGCCAGTTGCCGGAATCGCGGTCGGGATCCTCCTTGAGCTGCCGGGCGAAGCGCCGGCCGAGCATTTCGCGCATCATGGCGAAGTCGTCGCCGCCCGCGGCCTCGCGCATGTTGAACTTGCGGTAGGCGCTCTTCCGAAAGCCTTCGGGTCCCGCGACGATCATCGCCCCGACCGGGTTGGTGCCCTGGATGTGGCTGTTGTCGTAGACCTCGATCCGCTCCGGCGGCGCCTCGAGCCCGAATGCGGCGGCAACCCCCTCCAGCAGCTTCTGCTGCGTCTCGCTCTCGGCGAGCCGGCGGGCGAGCGCCTCCCGCGCATTGATCAGCGCATGCTCGACGAGCTTCGCTTTGTCGCCCCGCCGCGGAACCACGAGCTCGACTCGCCGCCCGGCGGAAACGGAAAGCGCTTCAGCGAGAAGGGCCGCCTCGGGGAGCTCGTGGCTGAGGAGAAGGCAGCGCGGTGGCGGCTTGTCCGAATAGAACTGACCGATGAACGAGGAGAGAACCTCCTCGACGTCGAGCTGCTTGTCGTGGCTCGGGAAGTAGGCGCGGTTGCCCCAGTTCTGCCCGCCGCGGAAAAAGAACACCTGGATGCAGGTATGGCCGCCCGCCTGGTGGGCGGCGACGACGTCGGCGTCGCCCACGCCCTCGACGTTGATGTCCTGATGGCCCTGGACATGGGTCAGCGCACGGATGCGATCGCGCAGGAGCGCCGCCGTCTCGAAATCGAGGCGTTCGGCCGCTTCCTGCATTTGTGCCGCGAGCCGGCGCTGCACCTCGTTCGTGCCGCCCTCGAGAAAGCGCTGCGCCTCGGCCACCAGTCGCGCGTAGTCCTCGCGGGCGATGCGGCCGACGCAGGGCGCGCTGCAGCGCTTGATCTGGTAGAGCAGGCATGGGCGCGTCCGGGCCGAGAAGACGGAATCTGAGCAGGAGCGGAGAAGAAAAGCCTTCTGGAGGGCGACGATGGTGCGGTTGACCGAGCCGGCGGAGGCGAAGGGGCCGTAATACTGTCCGGGCGCATTGCGCGCGCCGCGGTGCTTCACGAGCTGCGGGAAGTCGTGGTCGCCCGTGAGGTGGATGAAAGGGAACGATTTGTCGTCCCGCAGCAACACGTTGTAGCGCGGACGCAGCGTCTTGATCAGATTGCTCTCGAGCAGGAGCGCCTCGACCTCGGTGTGCGTGAGGACGACTTCCACGGCGGCGGTTTCCGCCACCATGCGCCGAAGCCGATTCGAGAGCCCCGCGAGATGCGTGTAGTTTGCGACGCGCGCTCTGAGGCTGCGCGCCTTGCCGACGTAGAGCGCTTCGCCCTTGCCGCTCAGCATGCGATAGACGCCCGGTGTCTGCGGCAGTGTCTTCAGGGCCGTGCGGATCACCTCGACGCCCTGCTCGAGGCGCCCCGGGCGCGCCTCGGCTGAAAGCTCAGCGTCGTTCATCAAGAGCGGAAGTGCGAAGAGGCGGGGTTCGCGTCAAGGTATCCACCGCTTCTGTGGATAAGTTTGTGGGCAATCCTGGGCGTGAAGCCCGACTCGCCAGCGAGTCAGTGACTTTCACCTTGTTGCACAAAAAATAGGCGATTTGTCTAACGCATTGATTATGCGATGTTTTGGCGGTGTCAAGCGTAAACTGACGGTAAACGGTCGGTAACAGAACCGTTTTGGAGCGCCAGACGGCGCGGCGCCGAGGCCCTGTGTAAAACCCGCGCTCCATCAATGTTCGATTCTTGCCCAAGATTCCGGCGCTTAACTCAGCGTCGACGTTCGATCTCGACGCCGACCGCGTCGACGTCTTCATAGACATCGAGTTTCTCGATGCGGACCTTGGCGGAACGGACGCGCCAGTCGGCGAAACAGAGCGTAGCAACCCGTTCGGCGAGAGTCTCGACGAGGTTCACGTGACCGGCGCCGACGAGCGCGCGGATGCCGCGCACGATCTCGTCGTAGTCGACCACGTTGCGAAGATCGTCGTCGATGGGACGGGCGTCCTCCTCGGCGAGAAGCTCGACGTTGATCCGCACCCGCTGTCGGATGCCGCGCTCGTGCCGGAAGGCGCCGATCTCGGCCGGCACCACCATGTCCCGTATGAGAACGCGGCGAAGGCTCGTTGCCCGCGTCTCGGGAAGCTCGATTTCGATCAGCGCGCGGTCGCGCATCCTATTCCTCCGGGGGCGGCCGGCCCGCCGGTTGCGCCCAGCCCAGGTGCTGGCCGCCGTCGAGCGCAATCATCTGGCCGGTGAAGGCGGGGGCAGAAATGATGAAGCGCACGGCAGCGGCGATCTCTTCCGGCGTCGTTCCGCGGCCCAGCGGCATCAGCCGGCATTGCCGCTCGAACTGCTCCTGGCTCTGGCGAGGGCTCGGCAGCGTCGGGCCGGGTCCGATCCCGGCGACCCGGATGCGCGGCGCGAGCGCCAAAGCCATGCTCTGCGTCAGCGCCCAAAGCCCGACCTTCGAAACCGTGTAGGAAACGAAATAGGGGGTGATGCTCCAGACCCGCTGGTCGAGAAGGTTCACCACGACGCCGTTTCGGCCTTCGGGAAGCTGCTCGGCGAAGCGCTGCATCAGGACGAACGGCGCGCGAAGGTTGGTGTCGAGATGGCGATCCCAGGAGGCGCGCGTCACAGTGAGGGCGGTGTCGTTCTCGAACACCGAGGCGTTGTTGACGAGGACGCCGATCGGCCCGAGCGACGCTTTCGCCTCGGGCACGAGGCGGTTTACCGCGCCCTCGTCGGCGAGATCCGCGCGCAGCGCTACGGCGCGTCCGCCGCCGGCTTCGATGGCGGCGACCGTCGCGTCGGCCTCGTCTTTCGATGCGTGATAATGGACGGCGACGGCGTAGCCGTCCGCGGCGAGCGCCTCGGCGATGGCGCGGCCGATCCGCTTGCCGGCGCCGGTCACGAGCGCGGCGCGCGGAATGTCCTCTCGCGCGTTCACCTTCCCGCCCGTCGCCGCGCCCGCACCTTCGCCTTGGCGAGCGCCTTCGCCGATGTGCCTGCCCGCCCGGCCTGGGAGCGTCCCTGCGAAAGCGGCCGCGGCGAGGCGGCGTCACGGGGGAGCGGCAAGCCGAGCTGCGACTCTTCGAGGCGCTTGATCTCGTCCCGCAGCCGCGCCGCCTCCTCGAACTCGAGGTCCGCGGCGGCCGCCCGCATCCGCTTCTCGAGGTCGGCGATGACCGAGGCGAGATCCTGCCCCTGATAATGGACGGCGCCGTCGGCGAGGCCGACCGTGACGTGATCGCTCTCGTAGACGCTCTCGAGAATGTCGGAGATCGCGCGGCGGACGCTTTCCGGCGTGATCCCGTGCGCCTTGTTGTAGGCCTCCTGCTTGGCGCGGCGGCGGTTCGTTTCGTCGATCGCCGCCTTCAGGCTATCGGTCAGGCGGTCGGCGTAGAGGATCGCACGCCCCTCGACGTTGCGCGCGGCGCGGCCGATGGTCTGGATGAGCGAGGTCCGCGATCGCAGATAGCCCTCCTTGTCGGCGTCGAGCACGGCGACCAGCGCGCATTCCGGGATATCGAGCCCCTCGCGGAGGAGGTTGATACCGACCAGCACGTCGAAGACGCCGAGCCGCAGGTCGCGGATGATCTCGATCCGCTCCAGCGTGTCGACGTCGCTGTGCATGTAGCGCACGCGCACCCCGTTCTCGTGCAGATACTCGGTGAGCGCTTCGGCCATCTTCTTGGTGAGCGTCGTCACCAGCACGCGCTGGCCCTTGGCGGCGCACTCGCGGCATTCGGCCATGAGATCGTCGACCTGGTTCTCGGTCGGGCGGACGATGCAGAGCGGGTCGACGAGGCCGGTCGGGCGCACGACCTGCTCGACGAAGACCCCGCCGGTGCGCTCCAGCTCCCAGGGCCCGGGGGTCGCGGAGACGAAGATGGTCTGACCGCGCATCCGCTCCCATTCCTCGAACTTGAGCGGCCGGTTGTCCATGCAGGAGGGGAGTCGGAATCCGTACTCGGCGAGGGTGTACTTGCGGGCATAGTCGCCGCGGTACATGGCGCCGAGCTGCGGCACGGTGACGTGGCTCTCGTCGATGATCACCAGCGCCTCGGGCGGGAGATACTCGAAGAGAGTCGGCGGCGGCTCCCCTGGCTTGCGCCCGGTGAGATAGCGCGAGTAGTTCTCGATGCCGGCGCAGCTCCCGGTCGCCAGCATCATCTCGATGTCGAAGGTCGTGCGCTGCTCGAGCCGCTGCGCCTCGAGGAGCTTGCCTTGCGCGTAGAGCTCGTCCAGCCGCACCTTGAGGTCGAGCTTGATCTGCTCGACGGCCTGAAGCAGCGTCGGCTTCGGCGTCACGTAGTGGCTGTTCGCGTAGAGCTTCGCTTCCTTGAGGCTCGCGGTCTTCTCTCCGGTGAGCGGGTCGACCTCGTAGAGGCTCTCGATCTCGTCGCCAAAGAGCGAGACCCGCCATGCGCGGTCCTCGTAGTGCGCCGGAAACACCTCGACCGTGTCGCCGCGGACGCGGAACGTGCCGCGGACGAAGTTCGCGTCGTTGCGCCGGTACTGGAGCTCGACAAGGCGGCGGCAAAGCTCGGTTTGTCCGATGCGCTCGCCCACCTTCAGCGTCAGGGTCATCGTCGAGTAGGTCTCGACCGACCCGATGCCGTAGATGCACGACACCGAGGCGACGATGACGACGTCCTTCCGCTCCAGAATCGCCCGCGTTGCGGAGTGCCGCATGCGGTCGATCTGCTCGTTGATCGAGGATTCCTTCTCGATGTAGGTGTCGGTGCGCGGGACGTACGCCTCGGGCTGGTAATAGTCGTAGTAGGAGACGAAGTACTCGACCGCGTTCTCGGGGAAGAAGCTCTTCATCTCCCCGTAGAGCTGGGCGGCGAGCGTCTTGTTCGGCGCCAGAATCAGCGCAGGTCGCTGCACCTCCTGGATGACGTGCGCCATTGTGAACGTCTTGCCGGAGCCGGTGACGCCGAGCAGCACCTGGTCGCGCTCGCCGCGCCGGAGACCGGCGACGAGCTCCGCGATCGCCTGCGGCTGGTCGCCGGCCGGGCGGAATTCCGAGACGATCTGGAGGCGCCGGCCGACATCGGCCGGAGGTCGCTCGGCGGCGAGAAGGGGCATGCGCCTAATTTAGAGACGGCGCGGCGCGGGCGCCAGACCGGGCGCCTCAGCCGGCGCAGGGCAGCTCGCTCGCGGCCAGCTCCTTCACCCGCAGCTCGAGGCGGCGCAGCATCCGGTCGACGAGGCCGAGGCTCTCGAGCTGCCGGACCGTGTTCTCGAGATACTCCCGGCAATGTCCTCTAGCGCCGATCCCCTGAAGAATGAGCCGCGCGGTCTCGTCGATCGAGAGGCGGCCGGCATAGCTCTTGTGCCCACGGTCGACGACGAACGCGCGCACTGCGATGGTCTTGCCGCCCCCAAGCGCTGCCGATAGCGTCCGGAACCGATAGGCGCCGCCGTTCATCTCGCGGTCCCAAAGATAATGCATCGCCTCCTCGACATCGGGGCGGGCGATGCGGAACGCCATGCCGCGACAGGACCCGCCCCGGTCGAGTCCCAGGACGAGACCGGGTTTTTCGGGCGTGCCCCGATAGCGGTGCGAATAGACGCAGAAGCGGCGGTGCCATCCGCGTAGAAGGGCCGGCTCGGCGTCGCAGTGGCGGAAGCCGGGGTTCCACATCAGCGAGCCGTAGCCGAAAATCCAAATATCCGCGCGCGCCTCAAGGCAGGCCCGGAACTCGGGTGCCGCGGGCGGTGCGCTGCGGGGGGCGGTTTCCCCTTCACTGCCGATTTCCAAAGCCATCGACGGGTCGAAAGCCATAGGCGAGCTACCCACGGTTCACAAGCGCGACCCCGGCCATCGTCAGCACCATCCCCGCCAGGGCGGCCGGCCCTAGCGTCTCTCCGAAAAGCAAAAAAGCCATGAACGCCGTCACCGGCGGAACGAGGTAGAAGAGGCTCGCCACGCGCGCCGCGGCGCCGCGCCGGATGAGCCACAAAAGGAGCATCGTGGCGCCGACCGAGAGGACGAGGCAGAGCCAGAGCAGCGCGAAAAGGAACTCTCCCGTCCACGCTATCCGCAGCGGCTCGAAGAGGCCGGCGCATGCAGCCATCGCCGCGCCGGCGCTCGCGTTCTGCAGCACCGTGGCGCTCCTCAGGTCCGTCGCGCCGCAATAGCGCTTCTGATAGAGGGTGCCGAAGGTGATGCCGAAAAGGGCGCCGACGACCGCGACGAGCCCGGCCGACTGGGCGCCACCGAAATCCACCTTTTCCCAGACGACGCAGCCGACGCCGACGAGCCCCAGAACGAGGCCGGCCCACTGCCGCGGCGTCACGCGCTCGCCGAGCAGCGCGCCCGCGAGCGCGGCGGTGAGGAGGGGCTGGATGCCGACGATGAGCGCCGCGATCCCGGCCGAAACCCCGCGCGAGATTCCGAAGAAGACGCCGCCGAGATAGGAGAACTGGATGAGGAGCCCGACCACCGCCGCATGACCCGCTTCGCGCGGGCTCGGCCACGGGACGCGGCTTGCCAGAACCACGACCAGCATGATCGCGGTCACGAGCGTGAAGCGCAGGGAGAGAAAGGCGAAGGGGCCCGCATAGGGCAGCCCCAGCTTGGCGCCAATGAAGCCGGTGGACCACAGGAGGACGAAGAGGCCGGGCATCGCGGCCGTCCAGGCCGGCTCCGGGTCGCTACGCGCTGTCTCGACGGCACTCATCGGGCGCGCATATCTGCGGCGAGGCGCTCGGCGCCGCAAGCGCGGGCTCGGCATGGCAGGTGCCCGCCGGCTATAAGCAAGCGCCCATGAAACGCCTTCTCCTTTCTCTCGGAGCGCTGGCCGTCCTCTTCGCCGCGCTCTGGTCGGGGTACTGGATCTACGCGGCGCGCCAAGTCCGCGAGGAGATCGTCGCCTGGGCGGAGGCGCGGCGTGCCGAAGGCCTGACGCTCGTCTGGGACAGGCTCGATGTGGGCGGCTATCCGCTCGCCTTCCGCGTCCGGGCCGACCGGCTCCTCGTCTCCGACGCGCGCGGCGGCCCGCCATGGGAGCTGCGGGTTCCGGAGCTGATCGGGACGGCCCCCGCCTGGAGCCTGCGACGATGGAGTCTCTCGGGCGCTCAGGGCCTTACGGCAAGGCTCGCGCCGAGCGACGTGCGGCCGGCGGTGATCGCGCGCGTCGCGGACGTCGAGGGTAGCGTCGAGCCGGGCGAGGAGGGAACCCAAGTCGAAGCCGCCTTCACCGCGCTCGCCGTCGAGGGCCCCGCCCCCCTCAGGGCCGAGCGCGCCGTCGCGACGGTGTTCGTGCCGCGGAGGGCGCCTGCGACCCACACCGAGCTCTTCGCCCGGGCGAGCCTCGGCCTCGAGGAGCTGCGCTTGCCGGAGCCCGTAGGGCCTTTCGGCACGCTGGTGCAGCACGTCGAGCTGACCGCCGCGGTGAAGGGCGCCATAGAAGGCGGACCGCGCCGTGCGGCGCTTGCCCGTTGGCGCGACGACGGAGGCGTGGTCGAGGTCGAGGCGCTACGGCTCTCGTGGGACCGCCTCGCCGCGAGCGCGCAAGGGACGCTCGCGCTCGACGGCCAGATGCAGCCCATCGGAGCGCTCACTGCGACGCTGCGCGGCTGGGCCGAGGTTCTCGACGCCCTCGGCGCGAACGGCACGATGAAGAGCGGCGACGTCGTCGTCGCGAGGCTCGCCCTCGGGCTCCTCGCCAAGCCGGGTTCGGACGGCCGCTCTGAGATCACGGCCCCGTTGACGATCCAGGACTCGACCCTCTACATCGCCAAGGTCAAGGC
>JADGGZ010000075.1 GCA_019689675.1 Rhodospirillales bacterium
CCTAGTCGAGGATCGGCGGCGGTAGCGGGATGCCTTCGTCCTGGTAGTAGCGGGCGGCGCCCGGGTGGAGAGGGATGTCGATGCCCTGGAGCGCGTTCTCCAGCCGGATCCGGTTGCCGATCGGATGGCGCGACTGGAGGAGCTTCTGCGTCGGCTCCTGCCAGAGCGCCTTCAGAATCGCGTAGACGAGCGATTCCGGCACGTCGGCCGAAACCACCCAGAGCGCGGTCGTGCCGATCGTCGGCGTCGGCACGTCGACGCCACTATAGGTCCCGGCCGGGATCTCGTCGCGCACGAGGAAGCGGTGCCGCTTGATGATGCTGTCGGCGATCTTGTCCGGAACCGGGACGAGCCGGATCGGGGTCGCGGCGGCGATGTCCTGAATCGCGGGCACCGGCGCTCCGGCGATGAAGAAGAAGGCGTCGAGCTCGCCCGACTTCAGCGTCGCCGCGGCCTGCCCGATCCGCAGATAGCGGGGCTTCAAGGCTTCCTCTTTGAGCCCGGCGGCGGCGAGGACGAGGCGGACGTCGGCGAGCGTTCCCGACTCGGGTTCGCCCAGCGAGATCCGCTTTCCGGAAAGATCGCGCAGCCCGGCGATCCCGCTCGCTTCCGTCGCGACGATGTGCAGGCTCTCAGGGAAGAGCGAGGCGATCGCGCGCAGCTTTTCCATCCTCCCGGACTGGCGGAACATGCGGCTGCCGCGCCACGCCCATCCGGCGATGTCGGCCTGGGCGAGCCCCGACTCGATCTTGCCCTGCGCGATCGCCTGCACGTTCTCGATCGAGCCCTGGCTGGCCTGCGCCACGGCGATGAGTCCCGGCACGCCGCAGATCCGGCCGCGCTGGCATTCGGGCACGCCGGGAGGGCTCGAAATGGCGCTCGCCAGCGCCCCGCCGATCTGAAAATACGTGCCCCCGGTGCCTCCGGTGCCGATTCGGAAAAAGCGCTGCTCCTGAGCGGCGGCATGGGACGCGACAAGAAATGTCGCCAGAAACGCCACCGCCTTCAGCATCGCCGCGCTCTCCCCCGCTCGCCCGCCACATGAACGCTGGCCGGCCTGCGTCTATTTCGCAAGACCGTTCCGTTGACAACGTCGCGGGGGCGCTTATCTTGGACGCGCCATGACCATGAGGCGACTGCGACGACGACTGATCGGGCGGCCCTGAGCCGCCGACCTGCCCGCGCCTGAAGAGGGTGCGTGCAGTACCGTCGCAGTGTGCAATCCTCCCTAGAGGAGCCCGGGTCAGGTGGCAGACTCCGTCATCGAAATCGATTGCGATCGGCAGCGGCTCGATCTCGCTTTCGTCCACTCGTTCCTCGTGCGCGCGCACTGGTCGAAGGGGATCCCGTTCGCGACCATGCTGCGCGCCATCGAGCACTCGCTTCCCTTCGGCCTCTACAAGGACGGCAAGCAGATCGGCTTCGCGCGCGTCGTCACGGACCATGCGACCTTCGCCTATCTCGCGGACGTGTTCGTGATCGAAGGCGAGCGTGGCAAGGGGTATGGCAAGCGTCTCGTCGAGGCGGTGCTGGCGCATCCGGCGGTGCAGGGGCTGCGGCGCTGGATGCTGGTCACGCGCGACGCCGAGCACCTCTATCGGCCGTTCGCCTTCACCGACCCGCGGCAGACCCACAAGGTGCTGGAGCGCCTCAACTTCACGAGCTACGAGTCGGACGCGCAGACCGCGGCGTGAGCCTCCCTCTCCCGCTCGCGGGAGAGGGGGCGTCGAGAGCGGCTAGGCCGCGGCGCGCACGGACTTCGCGTCCTCGCGGATCATGTCCGACGCCTTCTCGGCGATCATGATGGTCGGCGCGTTGGTGTTGCCCGAGGTGATCGTCGGCATGATCGAGGCGTCGACGACGCGGAGCCCCGCGATGCCGCGGACGCGCAGCCGGTCGTCGACCACCGCCATCGGGTCTCTGCCCATCTTGCAGGTGCCGACCGGGTGGAAGATCGTCGTGCCGATGTCGCCGGCGGCGCGCACCAGCTCCTCCTCGCTTCGATACTGAGGGCCGGGCTTGAACTCCTCGGGCTGGAAGCGCTGCAGCGCGGGCGCGGCGCAGATCCGGCGCGTGAGGCGAATCGCGGCCGCGGCGACGCGCTTGTCGGCCTCCGCGGACAGATAATTCGGGCGGATCGACGGCGCGGTCCCGGGATCGGGGCTCTTGATGCGGACATGGCCGCGGCTTTCCGGCCGCAGATTGCATACCGAGGCGGTAAAGGCCGGGAAGCTGTGCAGCGGCTCGCCGAAGCGGTCGAGCGACAGCGGCTGCACGTGGTACTCGAGGTCCGGCGTCTCGCGCGCCGGGTCGCTTCTGACGAACGCGCCGAGCTGGCTCGGCGCCATCGTCATCGGGCCGCGCCTTGCGAGCGCGTATTGGAGCGCGATCCGGGCCTTGCCGTGCAGCTTGCTCGCCCACTCGTTCAGGGTCCGCGTGCCGCGAACCTTGAAGGCCAGGCGGAGCTGAAGATGGTCCTGCAGATTCTCGCCGACGCCGGGAAGCTCGTGCACGACGGAAATCCCGTGCTGCTGCAAGAGCGAACCGGGGCCGATGCCGGAAAGTTGGAGGAGCTGAGGGGAGCCGATCGCCCCGGCCGCGAGGATCACCTCGCGCCGCGCCGTGATCGAGGCCGGCTGGCCTTCATGCGAAAGCTCGACTCCCGTCGCGCGCCTTCCGTCGAGCTTCAGGCGGCGGGCCTGCGCGTGAGTGAAGACCCTGAGATTGGGCCGGCTCATCACCGGGCGCAGGAACGCCTTCGATGCGTTCCACCGCACCCCGCGCCTCTGGTTCACCTGGAAATAGCCGACGCCCTCGTTGTCGCCGCGATTGAAGTCGGTCGTCTTCGGGATGCCGCACTGGGCCGCCGCTTCGCGGAAGGCGTCGAGGATCTCCCACGAGAGGCGCTGCTCCTCCACCCGCCATTCGCCGCCGACCCCGTGCACGGCGTCGGCGCCATGGACGAAGTCCTCCGAGCGCTTGAAGTAGGGAAGGACATCCTCCCAGGCCCAACCGGCGTTGCCGAGCTGGCGCCAGTGGTCGTAGTCGCGCGACTGGCCGCGCATGTAGATCATGCCGTTGATCGACGAGCAGCCGCCGAGCACCTTGCCGCGCGGGTAGCCGAGGGAGCGGCCGTTCAATCCGGGCTCCGGCTCGGTCGAGAAGCACCAGTCAACGCGCGGATTGTTGATGCAGTAGAGATAGCCGACCGGAATGTGGATCCAGAGATAGTTGTCCTTGCCGCCGGCCTCGAGCAGCGCGACCGAGGCCGAGGAATCGGCGCTCAGCCGGTTCGCGAGCACGCAGCCGGCCGGCCCCGCGCCGACGATGACGTAGTCGAATTCGCCGAGATGACGGTCCCCTGCCGCGGTCATAGCGTCTCCTCTTTTTGCGGGTAGTATTGTCCTCGCAATGCCCATCGTCGACCCCTCGAAAGTCCCGGAGCAGTCCCGCACCATCTATCCGGCGCCGTACCGCGCCGCCGTTGCGGGCCGTTTCTACCGCCGACTCGGCGAGGCTGCGGGCCTCACCAATTTCGGCGTCAACCTGGTCCGGCTCGCGCCGGGCGCCGCTTCTTCGCAGCGGCACTGGCACACGAAGCAGGACGAGTTCGTCTGGATACTGGAAGGCACGCCCACCCTCATTACGAACGAGGGAGAGACGTTGCTCCGGCCGGGAATGGGGGCAGGGTTCCCGAAGGGAGAGCCGAATGGACACCGCCTCGTCAATCGCACCGAGTCCCCGGTGCTCTTCCTCGTGATCGGCGACCGCTCGCCCGGCGACGAGGCGTTCTATTCCGACCCGGACGTGGACCTCTATTATTCCGGCGGCGTCATTCGCCACAAGGACGGCACGCCCTGGGAGGCGCCGGAGTAGAGAAGCGTGGCCAATCCGTCCGGTCTCATCGTCCAGGTCGCGCGCCTCGCGCCAGAGGCGATCAAGGCGCATGCGCTCCTCGAATCGCTCTGCACACGCTACGATGTGACGCCGTTCCTCTTCACCCGCCGTGTGCGCATCGACCCGGACGGCGAGGCGCGGCCGCGCCCGGTTCTGACGCTGGGAACCGGCAGCCTCCGGGACCCGCCGCGCTTTCTCGCCGAGTTCCTGGGCCAGCAGATGGAGTGGTTCTTGGCGGCCCGCGAGGATGCAGCGAAAGCGGCGGCTGCGGCGCTCGCCGCCGCCTTTCCCGAGTTCCATGCGCAGAATCCCGAGCTCGCCGAGACGCCGATGGCGCTCTTCCGCAGGGTGGCGGCGGCCTGGCTCGAGCTCGAGGCGATGCTCCGCTTCTTCGCGCCCGAGGACGCCGAGGACACGCTGCGCAGCCACGACGCGGCGCGCCCCGTCTATCGGCTCGTGATCCGGAACCGCGCCGCGATCGGCGAAATCATGAAGGCGCACGGCCTCGCGCTCTGAGAGCGGGACGCCTCGGCCGGGCGGCGCGCCGTTTCGCCGCGTCAGCCGATCCGGACCTGGATTTCGTCGCCGACGACCCGTACGGGGTAGGTCTGAAGATCGATCTCGACGGGCGGGCAGAGCGCCTTTCCCGTCTTCACGTCGAAGCGCCCGGCGTGGAGCGGGCACTCGACGGCGTCGCCGTCGAGCCAGCCGTCCGAGAGGAGGGCGTGGGCGTGCGTGCAGATGTTCGAGGTCGCGTAGAAGGCGCCGTCGACGTTGTAGACGGCAATGTCGACGTCGCCGATCTTGGCGCCGGCGATGTCGCCCGGCTCGAGCCGGCTCGCCGATGCGACAGTCACCCAGGTTCCTTCCTCGGCCACCGATTCCTCCTTCGAGCGCCACGAATGCGGTTCGCCTTCCCGGGACTGTCTAGCCGCAGCCGGGGACCGGAAACAAGCGGGCGGATGCGCGCAGGTCCGGAACATCTTCGCCCTATCATCGCCGCAAAGCCTCCTCCTATACTCCGCCGCCGATGAGACGCCTCGACCGGTACGTTCTTTTCCAGCTCATCGGCTCGATGGTGTTCATCACCGTCGTCCTGACGGCGGCGATCTGGCTCGCACAGTCGCTCCGCCTCATCGATCTCATCGTCAACAAGGGGCTGTCCGTCTCCGTCTTCTTCTATCTCGTGCTGCTGGTGCTGCCCCGCTTCCTCGACGTGATCCTGCCGATCGCTCTCTTCATCGCGGTCATCTTCACCTACGCCAAGCTGACGGCCGAGAGCGAGCTCGTGGTGATGCGCGCGGTCGGATTGGGGCCGGCAGGGCTCGCGCGGCCGGCGCTCATGCTCGCCGCGGCGATGGTGGTCCTGCTCTTCATCCTTTCCGGATGGGTGCTGCCCGCCGCGACTCGCGCCTTCAAGGACCTCCAGTTCCAGATCAGGCACCAGTTCGTCTCAGCCGTGCTCCAGGAAGGCACGTTCACGCCGCTCGCCGACGAGCTCACCGTCTACGTTCGCGAACGGACGCGCTCCGGCGAGCTCACGGGAATTCTCGTCCAGGACGACCGCGACAAGCTCAACTCGGTCACCATCATCGCCGATCGCGGCGTCCTGGTCGAAACGCCGAGCGGGCCGCGGGTGGTGATGGAGAACGGCAACCGGCAGCAGCTCGACCGCACGAACGGCAAGCTCTCGATGCTCACCTTCGACCGGTACACGCTCGACCTCGGCGAGGTGAGGGACGCCCCGGTCGGACGCGAGCGCGAGGCGCGCGAGCGCGATCTCGACGACCTCTGGATTCACCCGCCCTCCGACCGGACGCTGCTCGCCGAACGTCACATCCGGATCGCCGCGCCGCTCGGGGCCGTCACCTTCGTCCTGCTTCCGCTCGCGTGCCTGCTGACTGGAGAGTTCAACCGGCGCGGTCAGGCATGGCGGATTCTCGCCGCGGTGGCGCTCGTCTTCTTGTTCGAGGGGGTGGATCTCTCGCTCCGAACCGCCGCCTCCAACTCCGGGGCAGCGATCCCGCTGATGTACGTCTGGAGCCTGGGGCCGGCGGTCGTCGCGGGTTGGGTGCTCCTGCGCGAGAGGCGCGGCGGCGTGCGTCCGCTCGCCGCGGCGGGGACGGCGTGACGCTCGCGCCGACCGTCTCCGGCTATATCGGCCGGCAGTTCCTGCTCTGGGTCGGCGCCGTCTACGGCACGATCATCGGCATCATCTTCCTGCTCGACTTCGTCGAGCTGATCCGGCGCGCCAGCGGCAAGAGCGAGGCGACGATCGGGCTCCTTCTCCAGATGGCGGCGCTGAAGCTGCCGAACATGGCGCAGGAGGTGCTCCCGTTCGCGATCCTCTTCGGGGCGATGATGACGTTCTGGCGCCTCACCCGGACGAACGAGCTCGTGATCGCGCGCGCCGCCGGGATGTCGGTCTGGCAGTTTCTCGCCACGCCGGTGCTGGCGGCGGGGCTCATCGGCATCGTCGCGGTCACCGTCTTCAACCCGGTCGCGGCGACGCTGCTGGCGAGCTACGAGGCGCTCGACAACCGTATCCTGCGCGGCGTGGCGAACCGCTCGGCGCTGTTTCCGACGGGCCTCTGGCTGCGGGAGAGCGACTACGAGGGCAATCACGTCCTTCTGCATGCCGAGCGCGCCTCGCCCGACGAGACCGCGATCGAGGGCGTCACCTTCTTCTTCTTCAGCGGCGCCGACAGCTTCGCGGCGCGCATGGACGCCAAGGAGGCGCGGCTCGAGCCCGGGCGGTGGCGCCTCTTCGACGGGGTCCGGTGGCGGCTCGACGGCAGCGCCGAGCCCTTCAAGACGACGACGGTTCCGACGCAGCTCACCGTCGAGCAGATCCGGGACAGCTTCAGCACGCCGGAGACGATGTCGTTCTGGAAGCTGCCCGGCTTCATCGAGCTTCTCGAGCAGTCGGGGTTCTCGACGCAGCGGCATCGGCTGCGCTTCAACGTGCTGCTCGCCAAGCCGCTGCTTCTCTGCGCCATGGTGCTCATCGCGGCGACGTTCTCCACCCGGATGCAGCGTCGCGGCGGAGCGACCGTGATGGCGATGATCGGCGTCGGGGCCGGGTTCCTCCTCTATTTCCTTTCCGACGTCGTCTACGCGCTCGGCCTCTCGACGCGCATCCCGGTCGAGCTCGCGGCCTGGGCCCCGGCCGGGGTGTGCCTTCTCCTCGGCACGAGCCTTCTTCTCCATCTCGAAGAGGGCTGAGGGTGCGCCTCGCGCTCGCCGCTCTCGTTCTCGTTCTTCTCGCCGCGACCACGGCCGCGGCGCAGGTGCGCAAGGTCCAGGAGCGGGGCGATCAGGAGCCGATCGTCTTCGTCGCCGACGAGCTGCGCGTCGACCAGGACCTCAGCCTCGTCATCGCCACCGGCAATGTCGAGATCGCGCAGGGGCACCGGCGGCTGCTCGCCGACACCGTCACCTACAACGAGCGCACCGACACGATCACCGCTTCCGGCAACGTCAGCCTCCTCGAGCCGACCGGCGAGGTCGTCTTCGCCGACTTCGTCGAGCTCACCGACAAGATGAACGATGGGTTCGCCCGCGACATCCGGATGATCATGACCGACCAGGCGCGGCTTGCCGGCAATACCGGGCGGCGCACGGGAGGTATACGCACCGAGGTGCGCAAGGGCGTCTACAGCCCCTGCGAGCTCTGCCGGAGCGACCCGATGCGCCCTCCTCTCTGGCAGATCAAGGCCGGCACGGTCATCCACGACAAGGAGCAGCAGCTCATCGAATATCGCGACGCGGTGCTCGAGATCGGCGGCTTTCCGGTGCTTTACACGCCCTATCTCTCGCATCCCGACCCGACGGTGAAGCGCAAGACGGGGTTCCTCCCGCCGACCTTCGGCCAGTCGAACACCCTCGGCTTTCATACGACCATTCCCTTCTTCTGGGCGATCTCGCCCGACAAGGACCTGACCCTCGCGCCGATGTTCACCGGCAAGGCGGGGCAGGTCGCCGCGGGCGAGTACCGGCAGCGCCTCGGCTTCGGCGAGTACAGCGTGCGCGGCAGCATCGTCCACGACGAGGCGCCGGACTCGAGCGGCGATGCCACCGACAAGGCGATCCGCGGGCACGTTTTCGCGAACGGCCGGTTCGACATCGACGAAACCTGGCGGACCGGCTTCGACATCCGGCGGGCGTCCGACCAGACGTATCTCAGGCGCTACAATTTCGGCAGCACCGAGACGGCGCTGGTCTCGCACGGCTTCGTCGAGGGATTCACCCCGCGCTCCTACGCCTCGGCGCAAGCCTATCTCTTCCAGGCGATGCGGCAGTTCCAGACCGACGCCGAAATGCCGGTCGTGCTTCCGGTCCTGGACTACAACTGGGTCGGCCGGCCCGACGACTGGGGCGGGCGATGGGCGGTCGATGCCAATCTTCTCAATCTCTGGCGCGAGGACGGCAGCGACAGCCAGCGCCTGTCCGCCGGTACCGAATGGCGGCTCCCCTTCTTCGGGCCGCTCGGCACCGCCTGGTCGTTCACGGCGGGCCTGCGGGGCGACGGCTACAAGGTGAACGAGCTCGTGCTGCCGGACGGGAGCGAGAAGAACGGCTTCGAGGGGCGCGTCTACCCGCAGGCCGCGCTCGAGACGCGCTGGCCGTTCGTTCGCCGCGGCGCCGGCTGGAGCCAGCTCATCGAGCCGATCGTGGGCTTCTACGCCGCCCCCAACGACCTCAACCCGCACGACATTCCGAACGACGACAGCGTCGTGCTCGATTTCGGGGACAACCATCTCTTCAACCGCAACCGGTTCGCGGGCTACGACCGCGTCGACGACGGCCAGAGAGTCGACTACGGCCTGCGTGCCGGGGTCTTCGGCGAGGGGGGCGGCTACACCCAGGTCGTCATCGGGCAGAGCTATCGTCTCAACGATTCGAACGATTTCCCGGTCGGTTCCGGGCTCGAGGACCGCGTCTCGGACATCGTCGGCCGCGTCACGGTGGCGCCGCTGTCGGGCTTCGATCTCGTCTATCGCTTCCGCCTGGACCACCGCAACCTGGCGGTCGATCGCCAGGAGGCCACCGTGAGCTTCGGGCCGGACAATCTTCGCTTCGCGATCTCGTACCACGATCTGCCGCCGGTCGTCGGCGAAGTCGAGGAGCGCAAGCAGATCTCCGGGTCCGCTTCCATCGGCCTCACGCGCTATTGGCGGCTCTCGTTGGCGACGACACGCAATCTCAGCGGCGAGCGCGACACGCTGTCGGCGTACGGGCAAGCCATTTACCAGGACGAATGCCTCGCCTTCTCGATCACTGTCTCGGAGTCCGGTACCCGCGATCGGGACGTGAAGCCCGGCACCTCCGTCTACTTCACCGTCGTGCTGAAGAATCTGGGCGAGCTGGTCGCGCCCGTCTACAGCACCACCTCGCAGTAAGTCGCTTTGCTATGATGGGTTCCGTGCTGTACCGCCTGCTCTGCCTTCTTCTTCTCTTAACCGCCCCGGCGGCCGCGCAGGAGACCCGAATTGCCGCCGTGGTCAACGACGACATCGTCTCGCTCGCCGACCTCAACGACAGGGTGCGGCTCGCACTCGTCCAGTCGAACATCGAGGACACGCCCGAGAACCGGCGCCGCATCGCCCCCCAGGTGCTGCGCGGGCTGATCGACGAGAAGCTCGAGCTGCAGGAATCGAAGCGCCTCAACGTCAAAGTCGAGGAAGAGGAAATCGCCCAGGCGCTGCGCCGGATCGAGCAGCAGAACAATCTTCCGCCGGGAGGACTCGACGGCTATCTCGTGCAGCGGGGGATCAGCAAGAGCACCATCGTCGACCAGATCACGGCGACGCTCGCCTGGGGCAAGCTCGTGCGCCGCCGCTATGGCCAGCAGATCGTCGTCAGGGACGAGGAGATCGACGAAACCCTGGCCAAGCTGAAGGAGAACATCGGTCAGCCGCTGTCCCGAGTCGCCGAAATCTTTCTCGGCGTCGACGACCCCCGCCAGGAGGAGGAGGTGCGCCGCAACGCCGAGCGCCTCATCGAGCAGCTCCGCAGCGGCGCGCCCTTCCCGGCGATGGCCCAGCAATTCTCGCAGTCGGCAACGGCGGCGGTCGGCGGCGACATCGGCTGGGTCCAGGCGGCGCAGCTCATGCCGGAGCTGGCGGAGGCCGTGCAGCGGATGCGGCCAGGCCAGATCTCTCCGCCGATCCGGGCCGGCGGCGGCTTCTACATCCTCTACGTCATCGACCGGCGCGTCGCGGGCCAGGCGCCGGCGCCCGTTCCGACGGAGGGATCCGTCCAGCTCGTGCAGGTGCTGTTCCAGCTCGCGCCCAATGCCTCGGCGCAGGAGCGCGAACGCGTCGAGCGTGCCGCGCAGACGGTGGCGCAGCAAGCGCAGAGTTGCGACGACATGAGGCGGATCGGGCGCGAGAGGGCGCCGCAGGGCTCGGGTGATCTCGGCCGTGTGCGTATCGCCGATCTTCCGACCGAGCTTCGCGAGGTGGTGGGGCGGCTCGAGGTGGGCACGCCCTCGCCGCCGCTGCCGCTGCGCGGCGGCATAGGCGTGCTGATGGTGTGCCAGCGCGACGTGCCGCCGCCGGCTCCGGTCGCGGTGGAGCCGGTGCTGCCGAGCCGCGAGGAGATCGCCGAGAGCCTCGGCCGGCAGAAGCTCGAGAACGTCGCGCGCCGGTACCTGCGCGATCTGCGCCGAACCGCCTTCGTCGACGTGCGCGTATGAGCCTTGCTCTCGCCCTCACCATGGGCGAGCCCGCCGGCATCGGCGGGGAGATCGCCGCCAAGGCGTGGTCGAGGCGCGGCGAAGGCGTGCCGCCGTTCTTTCTCATCGGCGATCCCTCGATCGTGCCCGGGCCGGTCGCCAAGATCGGCCGCCCGGGCGAGGCGACCGCAGCCTTCGGCAAGGCGCTGCCGGTGCTGCCGATCGAGCTCGGCCGTCCGGTCGTGCCGGGGATTCCCGACCCGGCGAACGCGTCTGCGGTTCTGGAAGCGATCGAGCGCGCGGTCGCGCTGACGACAGCGGGCGAGGCGGCCGGGATCGTGACGCTGCCGATCCGGAAGGAGACGCTCTACGAGGCAGGGTTCCGACATCCCGGTCATACCGAGTTCCTTGCCGAGCTCGCCGGAGGCGCCACGCCGGCGATGATGCTGGTATGTCCCGGGCTTCGGGTCGTGCCGGTGACGATCCATCTTCCGCTCCGCGATGCGCTGACGCGCCTCACGACGGATGCGATCGTCACCGCGGGCCGGATCGCGGCGGCAGGGCTGCGCCGCGACTTCGGCATCGCGGCGCCCCGGCTCGCGGTCGCGGGGCTCAACCCGCACG
Organism: Rhodospirillales bacterium; assembly: GCA_019689675.1. Lineage (GTDB taxonomy): Bacteria > Pseudomonadota > Alphaproteobacteria > ATCC43930 > CGMCC-115725 > JADGGZ01. Next base: position 11,201 of record JADGGZ010000075.1, read on the forward strand.
CGGGCGAGGGCGGCGCTCTGGGCCGCGAGGAGATCGAGATCATCGCGCCTGCGGTGGCGCGACTGGCCGGCGAGGGCATTGCCGCGTTCGGGCCCGCCCCGGCGGACACGCTCTTCCACGAGCGTGCGCGCCGCCGTTACGACGCCGCGCTCTGCATGTACCACGACCAGGCGCTGATTCCGCTGAAGACGATCGACTTCTTCCGCGGCGTCAACGTCACTCTCGGGCTTCCCTTCGTGCGCACGTCCCCCGACCACGGAACCGCGCTCGACATCGCTGGCAAGGGTCTCGCGAGCGCCGAAAGTCTCATTGCCGCGCTGCGGCTTGCGGCCGAGATGGCGGCGCGGCGCGCCGCGTGAGCACGCTGCCTCCGCTCCGCGAGGTCGTCCGGCGTCACGGGCTCGACGCCGATAAGGCGCTGGGTCAGCACTTCCTCCTAGACCTCAATCTCACGGCGAAGATCGCGCGGGCCGCAGGCCCGCTCGGGCATCGCCATGTGGTCGAGATCGGCCCCGGGCCGGGCGGACTCACCCGTTCGCTTCTCGCCGCGGGTGCGGCGCGCGTCGTTGCCATCGAGCGCGATCCGCGCTGCGTCGCTGCGCTCGAAACCCTGGTCGCCGCCTATCCGGGGCGGCTCGAGATCGTCGCGGGCGACGCGCTCGCGATCGATCCGGTCGAGCTCGTGCCGAAGCCGCGCTGCATCGTCGCGAATCTTCCCTACAACATCTCGACCGCGCTGCTGCTGAAGTGGCTGCCGCGTATCGAGGCGTGGGAAAGCCTCACGCTCATGTTCCAGAAGGAGGTCGCTGACCGGCTGACCGCGTCTCCCGGGAGCAAGGAGTACGGACGCCTCACGGTGCTGGTGCAGTGGGCCGCCGAAGCGCGGCGCCTCTTCGACATTCCGCCGCGGGCCTTCGTACCGCCGCCCAAGATCGTCTCCACCGTGGTACGCCTCGCTCCCCGCGCCAGGCCGCTCGCGCCGTGCCGTCGGGAAGATCTCGAGCGGGTCACGGCTGCCGCGTTCGGACAGCGACGCAAGATGCTGCGCGGCAGCTTGAAGCCGCTCGGCCTCGACCCTACGCTCGCCGGCATAGAGCCGACCGCGCGCGCCGAGGACGTTCCGGTCGAGGGGTTCTGCGCGCTTGCGAGGGCGCTCGCGCAGCAGCGCGCCTGAGCGCAGGAGGACGCGGTGCCGGGCTAGGGCGCCTCTTTGCGGAGCCGGTTCACGAACTCGGCGAGGCCGACCTGCCGCGCCCGGCGAAGGCGCTCCGCAGTGAGAATCGCCTGGACCTGCGCGACGCTCTCCTCGAGATCGCAATTGACGATGACGTAGTCGTATTCGGGCCAGTGACTCATCTCGTCGGCGGACTTCGCCATGCGGGCGCGCACCACGTCGTCACTGTCCTGGGCGCGCGCGCGCAGCCGCTCCTCGAGCGCGGCCATCGTCGGCGGCAGGACGAAGACCGACACGAGATCCCCCCGGATCTTCTCCGCGAGCTGCTGCGTGCCCTGCCAGTCGATGTCGCTGACAATGTCCTCGCCCGCGGCGAGCCTTGCTTCGACGAAGTCCCGCGGCGTGCCGTAGTGATTGCCGAACACGGCCGCATGCTCGAGAAGCTCGCCTTCGGCGACCATCCTGTCGAAACGTGCTTTATCGATGAAGAAATAATGCTGCCCGTCGATTTCGCCCGGGCGGCGTGGACGGGTGGTGACCGAGACGGAGATCTGGATGGTCGGGTCGCGCTCGATGAGCGCGCGCGTGATCGAGGTCTTGCCGGCGCCCGAAGGCGAGGAGAGCACGAGGAGTAGGCCGCGGCGTCGGATGAGCGTCATTCGATGTTCTGCACCTGCTCGCGAAACTGCTCGATCGAAGCCTTCAGGGCGAGGCCGATGCTCGTGAGCTCGAGATCGGCGGATTTCGAGCAGAGCGTATTCGCTTCCCGGTTCAATTCCTGGCAAAGGAAGTCGAGGCGCCGCCCGACGTTGTTCGCCTCGGCGAGAAGCGCCCGAGCGGCGGCTACATGGGCGTTGAGGCGGTCGAGCTCCTCGCGCACGTCGGCGCGGGAGAGCAGCAGCGCAGCCTCCTGCGCGAGCCGGTCCTCGGGAAGCGCCGGCGAGGCCTCGAGTAGCGCCTCGACCATCGCGCGGAGCCGGGCCTTGATCGCCTCCGGCTGCGCGGCGGCGCTTCTCTCCGCTGCGGTCACCAGCCCGGCGATTTCGGCGAGCCGTTCGTCGAGAAACGCCTCGAGCCGGCGCCCTTCGGCTTCGCGCATCGCCGCGAGTGCGTCGAGCGCCTCCTCCCAGACGGCGAGGACAGCGGCGCTCCGCGCTTCGCGCGTCGCCTCGTCCTCTTCGGCCTCGACGCTCTCCAGCACGCCGCGCAGCGCGAGAAGTCCGTCGAGTCGCGGCGGCGCCACCGCGAGCTCGGCGCCGATCTCGTTCATCACCGCGACGATCTCGGCGAGCGCTTCGCGGTTGATCCGCACCGGCGCGGCGCCGGCGCTACGGGTGAAGGTGAGCGAGGCCGTGATGTTGCCGCGCTTGAAGCGCTGCGCCAACGCCCCGCGAAGGGACGGTTCGAGCGCATCGTAGCCGGGAGGCAGGCGGAAGCGGAGCTCGAGGCCCTTGCCGTTGACGCTTTTGAGCTCCCAGGCGAAAGCCAGATCGCCGTGGCTGCCTTCGGCTCGGGCGAACCCGGTCATGCTCGCGAGCGGCAAAATCCCTTCCTTCTCTTGCTGGCACGTGGTTATCGCCCGCCGACCACGGATTGACAAGGCGGCCCCGGGGTTCTATCGCCGCACGGTGTCCACCCGCACGGATGATGAGGTTTTCCGATGAAGATCGCCTTTGCCGAGCCGTCCATGCCGAAAACCGGCGCCGCGGTGGTCGGCGTGTTCGAAGGCCGCAAGCTTTCGCCTTCCGCGGAGCGGCTGGACAAGGAAACCGGCGGGGCGATCGGCAGGGCGATCGAGGCGAGCCGGTTCCAGGGCAAGAAGGACGAGGTGCTCGCGCTGCTCGCCCCTCCGAATCTCCCGCTCTCGCGCATCGTGCTGGCGGGGCTCGGGAAAGCGGAAGGCGTCGATGCGCGGCGCGTGCAGGATATCGGTGGAACGCTCGTCTCCCATCTCAACGGGGCGGGCGAGAAGGAGGCGGCCGTCCTGCTCGATGACCTCGACGGGCTCGAGCCGGGCGAAGCCGCGGTCAATCTCGGCTACGGCGCGCTCCTTCGCAGCTACCGCTTCGACAAGTACAAGACCAAGGAAAAGCCCGAGAAGAAGCCGAGCCTCGCGCGCTTCACGGTGATGAGCCAGGGCGCGGCCGCAGCCAAGCGGCTGTGGCCGAAGCTCGAAGCCACCGCCGAGGCGATCAAGTTCACCCGCGATCTCGTCTCCGAGCCGGCGAACGTCATTTATCCCGAGACGCTCGCCGAGCAGGCGCGCACGCTCGAGGGCTACGGCGTCAAGGTCGAAATCCTCGACGAGCGCAAGATGAAACGGCTCGGCATGAACGCGCTTCTCGGGGTCGGACAGGGCAGCGCCCATCCGCCGCGCCTGGTCGTCATGGAATGGAAGGGCTCGGAGCGCGGCAAGCCGATCGCCTTCGTCGGAAAGGGGGTCACGTTCGACACCGGCGGGATCTCGATCAAGCCGTCCGAAGGCATGTGGGACATGAAGTGGGACATGGCCGGGGCCGGCGTGGTGATCGGCCTCATGCGCGCGCTCGCGGCGCGCAAGGCGAAGGTGCACGCGGTCGGCGTCGTCGGGCTCGTCGAGAACATGCCCTCGGGCGCGGCGCAGCGGCCGGGCGACATTGTCACCTCGATGTCGGGGCAAACGATAGAGGTGCTCAATACCGATGCCGAGGGGCGTCTTGTCCTCGCGGATGCCCTCTGGTACTGCCAGGATCGCTTCAAGCCGCGCTTCATGATCGACCTCGCGACCCTCACCGGCGCGATCATCGTCGCGCTCGGGCACGAGCATGCCGGGCTGTTCGCGAACAACGACGAGCTCGCGGATCGCATCGTTGCCGCAGGCAGGTCGGTCGGCGAGCTCTGCTGGCGCCTGCCGCTCTCCGAAGCGTACGACCGGGAGATCGACAGCGACGCCGCCGACGTCAAGAACATCTCGGGCGGCCGGGCAGCAAGCAGCATCACCGCCGCCCAGTTCCTGCAACGCTTCGTCAACGACGTGCCGTGGGCGCATATCGACATCGCCGGAACGGCGTGGTCGAAGAAGGATTCGCCGACGGTTCCGAAGGGCGCGACCGCCTTCGGGGTGCGGCTCCTCGACCGGCTCGTCGCCGAGCACTACGAGGGCTAGCGCCTCCTGGCCGACCTCCGCTTCTATCACCTGACGCGAACGCCGCTCGAGCGCGCCCTGCCGAAGCTTCTCGAGCGCGCGCTCGCGCAGGATTGGCGTGCGGTCGTGCTCGCCGGCTCGAAGGAGCGGGTGGAGGCGCTCGATGCGGCGCTCTGGACGTACGAGGACGCGAGTTTTCTCCCGCACGGCACGCCGCGGGATGGTCACGCGGGCCGTCAGCCCGTCTGGCTCACGACAGAGGACGAGAACCCGAACGGCGCGAAGCTGTTGATTCTCGTCGACGGGGTCAAGTCGGCCCGGATCGACGAGTACGAGCGCGTCCTCGACATATTCGACGGGTCGGAAGAGTCGGTCGCGGCGGCACGCGAGCGCTGGCGCGAGGCCAAGAAGGCCGGGCACCAGCTGACCTACTGGCAGCAGACCGAGAAGGGGTGGGAGCAGAAGGCCTGAGTTGCCCGGCCGGAGCCGCGTCGCTATAAGGCGCGCCGAATTCCGCCCATCACCAGGAGCATCGGACAATGGCCGTCGAGCGCACGCTCTCGATCATCAAGCCAGACGCGACGCGTCGGAACCTCACCGGCAAGATCAACGCGCGCTTCGAGGAGAACGGGCTGCGCATCGTCGCGCAAAAGCGCCTCCGCCTCACCAAGGAGATGGCGGAAGGATTCTATGCTGTCCACCGCGAGCGCCCGTTCTTCGCCGATCTCGTCAAGTTCATGACCTCCGGGCCTGTCGTCGTTCAGGTGCTCGAAGGGGAGAACGCCGTCGCCAGAAACCGCGAGATCATGGGAGCGACGAACCCGGCCAATGCCGCCCCGGGAACGATCCGGAAGGATTTCGCGGAGTCGATCGAAGCGAACTCGGTGCACGGGTCCGACAGCCTGGAGAACGCGGCGAAAGAGATCGCCTATTTCTTCAGCGAAATCGAGATCTGCCCCTGAGCCGGCGCGCGGTCGGGGTTCTGGCGGCGCTTCTCCTCGGCGTCGCCGCGCCCGCCGGCGCCCTCGATCTCCAAGGGCACCGAGGGGCAAGAGGGCTTGCACCGGAAAACACGATTCCGGCCTTCGCGGTCGCGCTCTCGATCGGCGTCACCACGCTCGAGCTCGACGTCGGCGTGACGCGCGACGACGTCATCGTCGTCTCGCACGACCGGCGGCTCAACCCGGACCACACGCGCGACGCTCGCGGCCAATTTCTCGAGAGCCCCGGTCCGCCGATCCGATCCCTGACGTTGGGCGAGCTCGCCCGGTACGATGTCGGAGCGCTGAAGCCGGGCACGCGGTACGCCGCGGATTTCCAGAGTCAGGTTCCGGCACCCGGAACCCGCATCCCGACTCTCGCCGAAGTGATCGCCCTCGTGCGCAAGTCCGGCAACGAACGCGTCCGCTTCAACATCGAAACGAAGCTCTCGCCGTTGACGCCCGAGGAGAGTCCGGCACCGGAGCGCTTCGCGCAGCTGCTGGTCGATCTGCTGCGAAAGGAAGGCGTCGCGGCACGCAGCACGGTGCAGTCGTTCGATTGGCGCACGCTGAAGCACGTCCAGATTCTCGCGCCGGAAATCG
>JADGGZ010000356.1 GCA_019689675.1 Rhodospirillales bacterium
CGGCTGAGCCCGCTCTCGGCGAGCGTCGCCTTCGAGAATCGGACGAGGGCCTCGACCTGGGGCTCGCGCATGAGGGATCTCCGGAAGGACGCGACGACGGGAGAGACTTTGCGGCGTTCGCGGCCGCCGATCAACCGGCCTGCGGCGGAGGCGCGCCGCCGGTTGACGCAGGTCAACGGGGTTCCCTGCCGTATGCCGTACCCTCCGCGCGCCGAGGAGTCCGCTCTTGTCCGCACCCGACCACGCGGAGCTCTGGAAGACGCCGCTGCCGTCGCTCTTCGCCGCGCTCGGGAGCAGCCCCGAGGGACTCGCGGCCGACGAGGCGGCGGCGCGGCTCGCCCGCTACGGCAGGAACGACGTCGTGGCGCTGCGCCGGCCGCCGCTCTGGCGCCGCTTCGCCGCGCAAATCGGCAATCCGCTCGTTCTCCTCCTGCTCATCGCGAGCGCTCTCGCCGCCGCGCTCGGCGAGGTCTCGAGCTTCGTCCTCGTCGCGGCCATCGTCCTCCTCTCGATCAGCGTCGACCTCGTCCAGGAGCGCCGCGCCGAGCAGGCGATCGACGCACTGCAGCGCTCGGTCGCGGTGCGCGCCGAGGTGCTGCGCGGCGGCACGCGCGTCGCGGTGCCCGTCGATCTCGTCGTCCCCGGCGACGTCGTGCACCTGGCCGCGGGCGACCTCGCCCCGGCCGACTGCCGCCTGGTCGAGGCGCGCGACCTCTTCGCGAACCAGGCGCTCCTCACCGGCGAATCCTTCCCGGTCGAGAAGCGCGTCTGCGAGCTGCCCGAGGCGGCCGACCCGAGCGAGGCGGCCAACACGCTCTTCATGGGAAGCTCGGTACTGACGGGAAGCGGGCTCGCCCTCGTCTGCCGGACGGGCCGCGCGACCTTCCTCGCCCGCATGGCCGGCACGCTCGCGGAGCGCGCGCCGGCGGACGCGTTCCAGCTCGGCATGCGCGCCTTCGGGATGCTGATGCTGCGCGTCACCCTCTTCCTCGTCCTCTTCGTGCTGCTCGTCCACCTCGCCTTCGAGCGGCCGTGGCTCCAGTCGCTGATGTTCGCGCTCGCGCTCGCGGTCGGGCTCACGCCGGAGCTGCTGCCGGCGATCGTCACCGTGACGCTGGCGCGGGGCGCGGTGCGCCTGGCGCGCCGCAAGGTCGTCGTGAAGCGCCTGCCTGCGATGCACAACCTCGGCGCCATGGACGTGCTCTGCACCGACAAGACAGGGACGCTCACCGAGGCGAAAATCCGCCTCGTCCGCCATCTCGACCACCGCGGCGAGGACAGCGAAAGCGTCCTCCGTCTCGCCTGGCTCAACAGCCATTTCGAAAGCGGCATCAGAAGCCCGCTCGACGAGGCCATCCTCGCGCACGCAGGCATGGATGCCGGGCGGTGGCGGAAGCTCGACGAGGCGCCGTTCGATTTCGAGCGCCGCCGCGTCTCCGTGCTTCTCGCCGAGGACGCGCGACGGCTCCTCGTCGTCAAGGGCGCTCCCGAAGACGTGCTGCGCGTCGCCGACCGCTACGAGGACAAGGGCGAGGTGCGTCCGCTCGACGAGGCGGCGCGGGCGCGGATCGAGGCGCTCTTCCGTCGGCTCGGCGACGAGGGATACCGCGTGCTCGCGATCGCTTTCCGCGACGTGCCGCCGGATCACGAGAGCGCGGCGCTCGACGACGAAACGGAGCTCGTCTTCGCCGGCTACGCCGTCTTCCTCGATCCGCCGAAGGAGGACGCCGGTGCGGCGATCGCCGCGCTCGCGGCGGCGGGGGTCGGGATCAAGGTGCTGACCGGCGACAACGAGCGCGTCGCGCGGCACATTTGCGGCGCCCTCGGGCTCTCCGCCGCCCGACTGGTGACCGGCGACGAGCTGAGGCGGCTCTCCGACGAGGCGCTCCTCGCCCGCGTCGACGAGATCGACGTCTTCGTCCGCGTGACGCCGCAGCAGAAGCACCGGGTGCTTCTCGCGCTGAAGCGGCGCGGACGGCGGGTCGGCTTCCTCGGCGACGGCATCAACGACGCCGCCGCGCTGCACGCCGCCGATGTCGGGATCTCGGTCGACGGCGCGGCCGACGTCGCGAAGGAGGCGGCGGACGTCATTCTCCTGGCGCACGATCTCGGCGTGGTGCGCGAGGCGGTGCTCGAGGGAAGGCGCACGGTGCGCAACGTGACGAAATACGTGCTGATGGGAACGAGCAGCAATTTCGGAAACATGGTGAGCATGGCGGGCGCGGCCCTCTTCCTGCCGTTCCTTCCCATGCTTCCGGTGCAGGTGCTGCTCAACAACCTCCTCTACGACTGCTCGGAGCTCGGCATTCCTTTCGACCGCGTCGAGGCGGAGGCGCTCGCGGAGCCCGTGCAGTGGGACCTCGCCGAGATCGTGCGCTCGATGCTGATCCTGGGGCCGATCAGCTCGGCGTTCGACTTCCTGACCTTCTTCGCCCTTCTCCGGCTCTTCGACGCGGCCGCGCCGCTTTTCCAGACCGGCTGGTTCGTCGAATCGCTGGCGACCCAAACGCTCGTGATCTTCGCGATCCGCTCGCGGGGCGGAATCCTGGCGAGCCGGCCGCACCCGCTTCTCGTCGCGCTCGCTCTCGGCGCTGCCGCGGCGGCCGCGCTCCTGCCGCTTTCGCCGCTCGGCGTCTGGTTCGGCTTCGTGGCGCCGCCGCCCGCGCTCTATCTCTTCATCGCCGCGACGGTCGCCGCCTATCTCGTCGTCGTCGCCGCCGCGCGCCCGCTCGTCTATCGGCGGCGAGGGAGCCGAGGCTAGTGCCCGAGGATCTGGCCGAGGAAGAGGCGGGTGCGCTCGCTCTTCGGATTGGCGAAGAACTCCTTCGGCGGCGCCA
>JADGGZ010000076.1 GCA_019689675.1 Rhodospirillales bacterium
TCGATCGCCACGAAGGTGCCGCCGAAGACCGCGAGCTGAACCACGTAGGGAACGCCCGGGACCATGAATTGCGGGAGGAAGGCAGCGAAAAAGATCAGCGCCTTGGGGTTCGACACGGAGACGAGGAAGCCGTGGTTGAACATCCGCAGCGGCCGCGCCTCGCGCAGCCCGGCCGCGAGGCCGTCGAGCGTCACGACGGGAGCCGGCGCCCGCCACACGCGCACGCCGAGATAGACGAGATAGGCCGCGCCGATCCACTTGGCGGCCGTGAAGGCCCGCTCCGAAGCCGTGAGCAGGGTGCCCATGCCGGCGAGCGAGACCGCGATGAGGAGGAAGAACCCGAGCCCGCCGCCGAGCACGGTGTAGACCGTCGGCCGGAAGCCGTAGCAGGCACCGTGCGTCAGCGACAAGAGCCCGTTGGGCCCGGGTGTCAGGGAGAGGCCCACGGCAGCGACGCAATAGACCAGCCAGAGTTCGATGCTCATGTCTCACCGTGGGTAGGGATCGGGACCGCGGTCTCCCCCGCGGCGAGGCGATCGCGCACGGCAAGGCGATAATGCGAGGAGGCATCGAAAGGCAAGCGCGGCGGCATGCCGGCCGCGCGGGAGCCTCTTCGCCCCTCCTCGCCACCGACCCGCGCAATTTGCGTCAGGACCGGCATGCTCACCACCGGCGCGGCCTGCCGGGCTGCCGACGGAAAGCAAGACCCGAGCCGCCGCGCCGCGACCGGGCTAGAGGCGATCCTCCGGCTTCGATCCCGCATAGGCCTCGCCCGTGACGGGCCGGCTTTCGCGAGCCTCCCGGTGGAACCAGCCGAAATAGGCACCCGCGATGGCGGTGATCGCATGCAGCCAGATGTCGTGCCCGTGAAGGGGCGCCAGCCCGAAGGTCGTGTCGAGCACCGGAAAGAGGCCCATCACGGTCAGGACGCCGAACAGGATCGCCAGTCCACGCGCGAAGATCCTCGCGGCGTCGAGGTCGCGGGAAGCGACGATGCCATAGATCCCGACCACGAGGTGGACGATCGAGTGGACGGCGTTCACCGGGAACAGCCCGAAGAGGAGTCCGTGACCGGCGCCGATGGCGAGCTGCGGCGCATCCGGAGGCGGCTCCGTGAGGAACGCGGGAACGAAGCCGGCGATGCCGACGAGGACGTAGACGATCCCGAGCAGCATCGCGAACAAGCGCGTGGCGGGCATGGCAGTATCTCCTTCGCTGTCGAGCGTTGTCGGAAGCCTCTCGGGCGACGTTCCGCGGCAAAACCGGATCGCGCTCCGGCGACAATCCGGGCGAACAGAGCTCGCCCGGAAGCAAGAGGATCCGAGGAGGCAGGCGGCGCCCCCGAAACGCGTGCCGGGCAGGCTCGACGCGAATCCAAACACCCGGTGGCGACCCGCGATCCATCGACGCCGGGCCCGCGCCGGCGCCGCCAGTCGGTGCCGAGGGGCGCGGACCTGCGCTTGCCGGTGCGCGGGACCTTGCGCCACTTTCGTGGGTTAGTCGCTATCGGCTGCGGTTGAAGGGAGGATCCGGAAATGCGCAAGGAGACCGCGCTCGTGGCCGGCACGTTCCTGCTGCTCGTCTCGTGCGCCAGCTCGTACCGCCCGACGGTGGACATGAGGGGCGTCGACCCGGCGCGGTTCGAACAGGATCTCGAGGAGTGCCGCAGCTATGCGGAGAGCGTGAGCCCGGCGCGCGAGGCGGCCGTGAGCGGCGGGCTCGCCGCAGCGCTCGGCGCGGCGATCGGCGCCATAGCCGGCGCTTTCGGAGGCGGGGCCGGCGAAGGCGCCGCGATCGGCGCCGCGATCGGCGGCGTCAGCGGCACCACCGCCGGCGGCGCGGGCGGCGTCTCGGACCAGAAGGCGGTCATCCGCCGCTGCCTTGCCGGTCGCGGCTACAGCGTGCTGCGCTGACGCTGCGGAACTTCTCGGCGAGACTGCGCATTCTCCGGCGGTGCGAGGAAGGGCTGTTCTCGCCCATACACTTGCAATAGACTCGCAAGAAAACAAGGACGCGACGGCGACGACCGTCGCGGAACGGGGAAGCTGAACGTCGGGAGGGAAGGTGGCTGCGCTCCTCGAAGTTCGGGAGCTGCGCACGGAATTCCGCACCGGCGCGGGTCTGGTGCGTGCGGTCGACGGGATCTCCTACACCGTCGAGCCCGGAGAGACTGTCGCCATCGTCGGGGAGAGCGGCTCCGGCAAGTCCGTGAGCGCGCTTTCGATACTGCGCCTCGTGCCGGACCCGCCGGGGCGCATCACGGGCGGCACGATACGCTTCGCCGGGCGCGACCTCCTCCGGCTTTCCGAGAACGAGATGCGCCAGGTCCGCGGCGGCGAGATCGGCATGGTCTTCCAGGAGCCGATGACCTCGCTCAACCCGGTGCTGACGATCGGGCGGCAGATCACCGAGACGCTGGAGCAGCATCGCGCCATGGATCGGGCGTCGGCGCAGCGCCGCGCCATCGAGCTCCTGAGCCTCGTCGGCATCGCCGATCCCGAGCGCCGGCTGCGCCAGTACCCGCACATGCTCTCCGGCGGGATGCGCCAGCGCGTCATGATCGCGATCGCGCTCGCCTGCGAGCCCAAGCTCATCATCGCCGACGAGCCGACGACGGCGCTCGACGTCACGATTCAGGCGCAGATCCTCGAGCTCATGAAGGATTTGACGCGCCGGCTCGGCGTGGCGCTCGTCGTCATCACGCACAATCTCGGCGTCGTCGCCCGCTACGCCAACCGCGTCAACGTCATGTACGCCGGCCGGATCGTCGAGAGCGGCAGCGCCGCCGCCGTCTATCGCACCCCGCAGCACCCTTACACGATGGCGCTCCTGCGCTCCGTGCCGCGCCTCGACCGGCCGCGCCGGTCGCGCCTCGACCCGATCGAGGGCCAGCCGCCGGACCTGACGCGGCTCGACCGCGGCTGCTCCTTCCGGCCGCGATGCCGCTTCGCGGACGAGGGCTGCGCCGCGGCGCGCCCCGCCCTCGAGACGGCGGGAGAGCGCGACCACCTCGCCGCCTGCTTCCGGCGCGGCGCCCTCCTCGGCGCCGAGGCGGCGGAATGAGCGCCGCCGCGAGCCCGCTCCTCGAGGTCAAGGGACTGCGGATGCACTTCCCGGTCACCGAGGGGGTGCTCCGCCGGCGCAAGATCGGCGAGGTCAAGGCGGTCGACGGAATCGACTTCGCGATCGCCCGCGGCGACACGCTCGGGCTGGTCGGCGAATCCGGCTGCGGCAAGACGACGACCGGGCGCTGCATCCTGCGCCTCGAGCGCCCGACAGGCGGCGCCATCCTCTACGACGGCATCGACCTCGCGACGGTCGAGCGGAGCGCGCTGCGTGCGCTGCGCCGGCGCATTCAGGTCGTCTACCAGGACCCTTACAGCTCGCTCAATCCGCGCATGAAGGTCGGCGAGATCATCGGCGAGCCGATCAAGGTGCACGGCATCGAGCGCGACGCGCGGCGGCGCGCGGCGCGCGTCGCCGAGCTGCTCATGCTCTGCGGCCTCGACCCGAGCTTCGCCGACCGCTATCCGCACGAGATGTCGGGCGGGCAAAGGCAGCGCGTCGGCATCGCGCGCGCGCTCGCGCTCGAGCCCGAGTTCATCATCTGCGACGAGGCGGTCTCGGCGCTCGACGTCTCGATCCAGGCACAGATCGTCAACCTGCTCGAGGATCTGCGCGAGCGGCTCGGCCTCACCTATCTCTTCATCGCGCACGACCTTTCGGTGGTGCGCCATCTTTGCCATCACGTCGCCGTCATGTATCTCGGCCGGATCGTCGAGACGGCGCCGACCGACGAGATCTTCGACAATCCTCTGCACCCCTACACGCAGGCGCTGCTCGCCTCGGTCCCGGTACCCGATCCGGACGTCGAGGCCGCGCGCGCGTTCCGCCCGGTCACGGGCGAGGTGCCGAGTCCGATCAACCCGCCGTCCGGCTGCGTCTTCCATCCGCGTTGTCCCATCGCGGTCGAGGGCTGCAGATCGGCGCGGCCGGAACTGCGGGAGGTGCGGCCGGGCCATTTCGTGGCCTGCAGCGAAGTCGTCTGAAGACCATCCGCGCCATCAACCACAACGAACCGGGAGGAGAGCGACGATGAGGACGAAAGCAGCATTGGCGACGGTTCTCGGCGCTGCGCTCGGCGCGGCGCTCGCGGCCGGACCGGCCGACGCGGCGGAAACGCCGAAACGCGGTGGCACGCTGATCTACATGATACCGGCGGACGGGCCGCCGAGCTTCGACGGGCACCGCGAGACGACGTTCGCGACCACCCATGCGACGGCGCCCTTCTACAGCGTCCTGATCCGGGTCAACCCGGACAATCCGTCGTCGACGACGGAGTTCGTCTGCGACCTCTGCACCGAGATGCCGAAGCCGACGAACGGCGGCAAGACCTACACCTTCAAGATCCGCGAGGGCGTCAAGTTCCACGACGGCTCGCCATTGACCTCCGCCGACGTGGTCGCGAGCTGGAAGAAGATCATCGATCCGCCCGAAGGCGTGACGAGCGCGCGCAAGTCCTATTTCTCCATGGTCGCGAACGTCGAGGCGCCGGACCCGCACACCGTCGTCTTCAACCTCGAGGCGCCGTCGAACGCGTTCCTGCCCGCGCTCGCCGATCCCTTCGCGTACATCTACAAGAAGGAGATCCTCGACAAGGATCCGCACTGGTACGAGCGGAACATCATGGGGTCGGGCCCCTTCAAGTTCGTCTCCTACGAGGTCGGGCAGTCGATCAAGGGCGAGCGCAACCCCGATTACTACCGCCAGGGGCAGCCCTATCTCGACGGCTTCGTCGGCATCTTCGCGGCGAAGCAGGCGGTCCGGGTCGACGCGATCCGCGCCGACCGCGCCGCGATGGAGTTCCGAGGCCTGCCGCCTTCCGCCCGTGACCAGCTCGTCAAGGAGCTCGGCGACAAGATCACGGTGCAGGAGAGCGACTGGAACTGCGTCAACATCGTGACGCCCAACCACCAGAAGAAGCCGTTCGACGACAAGCGGGTACGCCGCGCGCTCGCGCTCGCGGTCGATCCCTGGCACGGGGCGCCGGCGCTCTCGAAGATCGCCAACGTGCGAACGGTGGGCGGCATCGTCTTCCCCGGCTCGCCGCTCGCGGCGACCAACGAGGAACTCCAGCAGATGGCGAGCTTCTGGCCCGACATCGAGAAGGCGCGCGCCGAGGCGAAGCGGCTCCTCAAAGAGGCCGGCGCCGAAGGCCTCTCCTTCGTCCTCAACAACCGCAACATCGACCAGCCCTACAAGTTCGTCGGCACGTGGCTCATCGACGAATGGAGCAAGATCGGGCTCAAGGCGACGCAGCGCGTGCTGCCCACCGGGCCCTTCTACGAGGCGATGCGCAGCGGCGATTTCGACGTCACCGTCGAGTTCAACTGCCAGAGCGTCGTCAATCCGCTGCTCGACGTGGCGAAGTTCCTGCCGCACACGGTCTACACCGAGAACTACGGCAACTACGAGGACCAGAAGGAGATCGACCTCTACAACAGGATGCTCGCCGAGACCGACGAGGCGAAGCAGCGCGACCTCATGCGCCAGTTCGAGAAGCACGTTCTCGATACCGAGGTGCACGCTATCATGACGCCGTGGTGGTACCGGATCATTCCGCACCGCTCCTACGTCAAGGGCTGGAAGATCAGCCCGAGCCACTACCTCAACCAGGATCTCGCCAACGTCTGGCTCGACCAGTAGCTGGCGCGAGAGGGTGCCCGTCCGCGAGGGCGGGCACCCGCCGCTCGAGCGGGCACCGCCATGTACCGCTATATCGTGAACCGGCTCCTGCTTGCCGTCCCGACGCTCGTCGGCGCGGCGGCCCTCGTCTTCCTGCTGATGCGCCTCATTCCGGGCGATATCTGCCTCGTCCGGCTGAGCGGCGGTGGCAGCGTCGACGCCGACGCGCTCGCCGCCTGCCATGCCGATCTCGGCATGGACCGCTCAGTGCTCCTGCAGTTCCTCAGCTTTCTCGGCGGCTTCGCCACCTTCGATTTCGGCACCTCGATGTGGTCGGGCAAGCCGGTCTCGTACGAGATCCTGACCCGCCTTCCGATCTCGCTCGAGATCGCGGTCCTGGCGACCGTGGTGGCGATCGCGATCGCGATCCCGCTCGGCACGCTCTCGGCGTTGAGGCAGAACACCTGGACGGACTTCGTCATCCGCACCGTCGCGATCGCCGGAATCGCGACACCTTCGTTCTGGCTCGGCATCATCGCGCTCATCATCGTTCTCGACGTGACGAGCGCCGTCTCGGGAACGCCCTGGATGCCGCCGATCGACTACGTGCCGCTCTGGCAGGACCCCGTCCGCAATCTCTCGATGGCGATCCTGCCCGCGCTCACGGTCGGCTATCGCTATTCGGCGGTAACGATGCGCATGACGCGGTCCGCGATGCTCGAGGTGCTGCGCGAGGACTACATCCGGACGGCGCGCGCGAAGGGGCTCGTGCACCGCCTCATCATCAACCGGCACGCCTTGAAGAACGCGCTCCTGCCGGTCGTGACCCTGATCGGGATCGAGTTCGCCTTCCTCATCGGTGGACTCGTCGTGACCGAGCAGGTGTTCAACCTCAACGGCATCGGCCGGCTCTTCGTCCAGGCGGTGCAGAACCAGGACTACACGCTCACCCAGGCGCTGGTGATGCTCGTGGTCGCGGTCTTCGTCCTGACGAACCTGGTCGTCGACATCCTTTACGCGTGGCTCGACCCGCGCATCCGCTACGCCTGAAGGAAGCCGCCATGTCTCTCGCCCTCCCCAACGAAACCTTGCTCGACCGCAGCGCCGCCGGGCGGCCTTTCCGGCGCTCGCTCTTGCAGCGGGTACTCTCCTTCTGCGTGCGCGAGCCGATGGGAACGCTCGGCCTCGTCCTCGTGCTCGCCATGCTGATCGCGGGTCTCGGCGCCGACTGGATCGCGCCCTACAACCCGACCTCCAACGACTTCACCGCGATGACCGAGCCGCCGAGCTGGGCGCACCCGCTCGGCACCGACCAGTTCGGCCGCGACCTCCTCTCGCGCATCGTCTTCGGCGCCCGCACCGCGATCATCGTGGGCTTCACCTGCGCGATCGTCGGCGGCGTCGTCGGCCTCGTGCTCGGCGTCGCCAGCGCCTACTTCGGCGGCGGCGTCGACATGCTGTTCCAGCGCGTCCTCGACGTCATGATGGCCTTCCCGCTGATCATCATGGCGCTCGCCGTCGTCGCGATCTTCGGAACGGGCGTGCAGAACGTGATCATCGCGATCACGATCCCGCTCATTCCGCGCTGCGCGCGCGTGGTGCGCTCGAGCGCGCTCTCGATCCGGGAGGTTCCCTATATCGACGCCGCCCGCACCTGCGGCCTCGGCCATGCGCGGATCATCCTCCGCCACATGGTGCCGAACGTCATGGCGCCGTTCCTCATCCTCCTCACCGCCTTCGTCGGCCAGGCGATCCTCGCCGAGGCCTCGCTCTCCTATCTGGGGCTCGGCGTGCAGGAGCCGGTCCCGGCCTGGGGGCTGATGCTCCAGGGCGGCGCCGAGGAGTACGCCTCGACGGCGCCGTGGATCGCGATCTTCCCGGGCCTCGCGATCGCGCTCACCGTGTTCGGGATCAGCCTCTTCGGCGACGCGCTGCGTGACGCGCTCGATCCCAAGCTCCGCGACCGCTAGCGCCTGGCGACGGAACGCGGTGCGGCGTCCAGGAGGAGCTCCATCGTCCCCTGGTTCGAGTGCGCGGTCGGCCCGAAGGGCAGCGTCTCGTTTCCAGAGGCGAGGTTGAAGACGCCGCGCGGCAGCACGGCGACCACGTCGCGAACATGCGGCGCGAAGCGCTCGTCGTCGATCGACATGGCGAAGAGGCGGGCGAAGGGCACGGTCGCCCTGCCGCCGCCCACGGCGACGCGCCCGTCGCGGCCGAGAAGCGCCGCAAAGCGCGGCAGGCGCTCGGGGAACACGGGCTCCGAGGTCGGCTCCATCGCGGCGAGAACCGGCGCGAGATAGCGGGCGTTGTAGGCGCGCGGCGCCTTGGCGAGGCCCTCGAGCGCCGCTTTCATCCGCGCCGCGCCCGAGGGAGTGAAGTAGAGCGCACCGTCCTCGCGGAGGCTCGAGGCTACCGGGTCGGCGATCGCCCGCACGACCGTGTAGAGCGGATGCCCGGGCTCGGCGGCGAGCGCTTTGTCGATGATCGGCAGCGCGCGCTGACGGCGACCGAAATCGGACAGCACCATCGCGGCGGCGAGGAGGTGCTGCGCCTCGACGAGCTCGGGCGCGACCTCGGTCACGACCTGGAACGGCGCCACGGCCGCATCGGGGTCGCCGCGCGCCATCCGGCCGAGACCGATGAGATAGAGCTGCTTCAGGAGACGGGCTTCGGTGACGGGCTCGCCCACGCTCCGCGGCGCGGCGCCGAGCGGCGCGACCGCGAGGACGATGAGCGAAGCCACCAGCGCGCCGATGAGCAGCCGCCGTTCGGGCGCGCGAGCGGCGGTTCTATGCCGCGCGAGGGGGAAGCTCCACATGCTGCGACTCCCGAAATCCAGCGCCACTCTGAAAAGGGCGCCGTTAAGTCGCAGTAAAATCGGGAATCGCTCGCAGGATTATTTGGATAAAATTGCGGGTACTTGCGTTGCGGCGTCCTGCGACTTCAGGATTTCTGCCGCGATTCCGGCCACCCCGCTCCAGAACTCGGCCGATTTCGAATCGTCTTCGGCGGCGTAGCGTGTCGCGCGAACCGCGGCGAACTCCACCGCCCCCGCGCCGAACTTAACGACGAGGAGCTCGGCCGCGAGCCGGGCGACGTCGCCCTCGATCTCGCAAGAGGCCGCAGCTTCAGCTACGGATCCCGGCCTCCCCGGCTCGCAGGAAGCGCTCGCGACAAGCCCGGCGGGGTCGGTCGCCGCCGTGGCCGGGACGGCGCCGAGCGCAAGCAGGGTCATCACCGACAGGGCTCGCAGCATCAGCAGCTCTCCTCGGGCGCGGCAAAAGGTTAACGAGGCCGTGCGCCAATATCGCGAGAATGCCGGTGATTCCGACCGAAATAAAGGTAACAGAAACGGTTAATCACGCGGGCGGGCGGGGCGGCAGCGTCGCCGCCCCGCCCGGTCCTCAGCCGCGATTCATCCGGTTTTCGACGAGGTCCGTGACCACGGCCGGATCGGCGAGGGTCGAGACGTCGCCGAGCTGATCGTACTCGTTCGCGGCGATCTTGCGGAGGATGCGCCGCATGATCTTGCCGGAACGCGTCTTCGGGAGGTTCGGCGCCCATTGGATGAGATCGGGGGACGCGATCGGCCCGATCTCCTTGCGCACCCACTGGACGAGCTCCTTGCGGAGCTCCTCGCTCGGCTGCTCGCCGGCCTTCAGCGTGACGTAGGCGTAGATCCCTTGCCCCTTGATGTCGTGCGGATAGCCGACGACCGCCGCTTCGGCGACCTTGGGATGGGCGACGAGCGCGCTCTCCACCTCGGCCGTCCCCATGCGGTGGCCGGCGACGTTGATGACGTCGTCGACGCGGCCGGTGATCCAGTAGTACCCGTCCTCGTCGCGACGCGCACCGTCGCCGGTGAAGTACTTGCCGGGGAAGGTCTTGAAATAGGTATCGATGAAGCGCTGGTGGTCGCCGTAGACGGTCCGCATCTGCCCGGGCCAGCTGTCGACCAGGCAGAGATTGCCCTCGCACGCGCCTTCGAGCACGTTGCCGTCGTTGTCGACGATCGCCGGCTTCACGCCGAAGAACGGCTTCGTGGCGGAGCCCGGCTTGGTCGGGATCGCCCCCGGCAGCGGCGAGATGAGGATGCCGCCGGTCTCGGTCTGCCACCACGTGTCGACGACCGGGCAGCGCTCGTCGCCGACGACGCGGTGATACCAGAGCCAAGCCTCGGGGTTGATCGGCTCGCCGACCGTGCCGAGGAGGCGGAGGCTCTTGCGGCTGGTCCTCTTGACCGGCCCCTCGCCCTCGCGCATCAGCGCGCGGATCGCGGTCGGCGCGGTGTAGAAGATGTTGACCTTGTGCTTGTCCACGACCTGCCAGAAGCGCGACGCGTCTGGATAGTTGGGCACGCCCTCGAACATCAGCGTCGTCGCGCCGTTGGCGAGCGGCCCGTAGACGATGTAGCTGTGCCCGGTGACCCACCCGACGTCCGCGGTGCACCAGTAGATGTCGCCGTCGTGGTAGTCGAAGACGTACTGGTGCGTCATCGCGACGAAGACCATGTAGCCGCCGGTCGTGTGGAGAACCCCCTTGGGCTTTCCGGTCGAGCCCGAGGTGTAGAGGATGAAGAGCGGGTCCTCCGCGTTCATCTCCTCCGGCGGGCAGTCGCGCGAAGCGGCGCCGCAGAGCTCGTGGTACCAATGGTCGCGCCCTTCGACCCAGTTGATCGCGCCGCCGGTGCGCCGCACCACGATCACCGTCTTCACCGACGGGCACGATTTCAGCGCCTCGTCGGTGTTCGCCTTGAGCGGAACCTTGCGGCCGCCGCGCACGCCCTCGTCGGCGGTGATGACGACGGTGCTGTCGCAATCGGTGATGCGTCCGACGAGGCTGTCCGGCGAAAAGCCGCCGAAGACCACGGAATGGATGGCGCCGATCCGGGCGCAGGCAAGCATCGCGACCGCGGCCTCGGGAATCATCGGCATGTAGATCGTGACCCGGTCGCCCTTCTTGACGCCCTTCGCCTTGAGCGCGTTGGCGAGCCGGCAGACGTGCTCGTGCAGCTCGGCATAGCTGACGTGGCGATGCTCGGACGGGCTGTCGCCCTCCCAGATGATCGCGGTCTGGTCGGCACGGGTCGCCAGATGCCGGTCGAGGCAATTCACCGAAGCGTTGAGCGTGCCGTCCTCGAACCAGCGGATCGAAACATCACCCGTGAAGCTCGTGTTCTTCACCCGGGTGTAGGGCTTCATCCACGTGAGGCGTTTGCCGTGCTCGCCCCAGAATCCGTCCGGATCCTTGATCGACTGCTCGTACATGGCCGCGTACTTGGCCTCGTCGACCCAGGACTTGCCGAAATAGCTGTCAGGAACTGGGAAAAGCGAGTTGTTGGTCATAGGGGCGCCGCTCCCGCTGATACGTCGTTCGTTGCCGCGATTATTCACGCCGGACCCGCCCGGGACAACAGTCGGAACGACGCGGGGCAGCCGCCGGCTCGGAGGACAGGTGCGGGGGGCCTTGAACGCCTTCTGGCGCAGCCTAACTCCGAAGATGTCGACAACAGTCGTGGAGGTGCCCGAACCGCATGACTCCACCACAGAGCCAGTGAGTTGCCGAAACACTTGGCGTCGGCAACCGACCGCGAAGTCCAAGATAGAAGCTCGAATTCGAGCGCGAAGCTCAGTCTTCGAATGACCCCCGCCGACACCATCCGCGTGCGCGGGGGTCCGCTTGTGGGCGTCCGTCGCCGCGAAGCCGCGTTTCCGGTCTACTCCGAGGGAGGCTCGTACTCGAGGTCGGCAAGGCGCTGGACGCCGAGCTCGGTGAGGTGGAACTGGGGAGCCGCGGAAGGGTCCGGCTGAAAGCGGCGCACCAAGCCCGCCTCATGAAGCCGCTCGAGATGCTGTTCCAGCGCCTCGTCGCTCACCTCGACACCGAGACAGGCCTCGATGCGGCGTCGGATCGTCGGCACGCGGGAGTCCGGGGACGCCGCGCAAATCGCAGCGAGAAGGTCGTCGTCGCCGACGGTCCGTCCGACCATCCTGCATTGTTAGGGCGGCGCTGCGGGCCGCTCAAGCGGCGCGGTCGCGGACGATCTTCACCCGCCGATTGAACTTCGGCTGCTTAGCTCGGGAACCTGCGCGATTCCGCCCCGACGCGCGCCCGCGGCCACGGAGCCCCAGAGCACCTCGTGCCCCTCGGGAAGCGCGCGGCTGTTGGGCATCGCGAGCCACAGCCGATAGAGGAGCCGGTCGCGACCCGTTTCCCTGTCGTCCTCGAACGCTGTCCGGCCGTGATAGGTGACGTGGCTGTTGAGGAACTGAATGTCGCCCGGCTCGAGAACCATCTCGAAGGCGAGTTCCTCGGCGAGCGCCATCAGCATATCGATCGCCTCGCGCTGCGCCGCGCTGAGGCGCGGAACGCCGGGCACGAGCTGGGCAGCCTCGATGTAGGTGAGCGAGAAGTGGCTCGTGAACTTGCCGTCTCGGACGCCGAAGATCGGCAGGTTGTAGACGGCCTCGGGCCGCTCGGATTCCTCGCCGAGGCGGCTGCGCGGGAAGTCCTGGAACAGCACCTCGAGGAGATCGGGCCGTCGCTCGAGGAAGGCGTTGTGCACGGCGGGCGAGCTGCAGATCTTGCTGACGCCGCCCGCGCGCGCCTGGCGCACGCAGAGAAGACCGACCACATCAGTGCGATCCGTATGGAAACGCAGCCTGCCGTTCGAGAGCGTCCGGGCGTAGGAGGAGAGAAACGGTCCGTTGCCGTCGCCGGTCTCGATCTGGCCGTAGCGCTTGCCGAGATCGCCGCCCTCGTCGCGGATGTCGCGCATGAGCTCGCCGTGGCGGTTCTGGAACACCGGAGTCCCGAGATGCGAGGCGAGGCCGAAGTAGAGGCGACGAAGCGACGCCTCGCCGTAGCGCGAGACGGGCAGGCCGCGCAGCTTCATCATCCCGCTGCCGTTCTCGAGCTCCTCGCGGATGTCGTCGAAGAAGGGCTCGAGGCCGGGCAGCGGAAAGTCGGCCGGCGTGATCGCATGCCATGGAAGCCCGCGCGCTTCGGCGTGAGCGAGCGCGGCATCGAGCGCCGCCATCACGTCCGGCGTCAGCGTTCGCACCCAGCGCGTCGACCGTGCCATGTCGCGCCCATGCCAGACATTGGCGCCGGCAAGGCGCGCCCGCGCGCTCGACCGACCGCCGTCGGTGGTCTCGAGAGTGCCCCGGCCGCGATCAGACAACGTTGAGCTCCCGGATCGGATCGTTCCGCATGATGCGATCATAACCGAAGCGCGCGAGGTCGAGCGTGCGATATCGGCCGTCGACGAGGAGCTCGGCGATGGCGCGCCCGGCGGCGGGCGCCTGCTGCACGCCGTGGCCGCTGAAGCCGTTCGCGAAGTAGAAGTTCCGGATCTCAGGATGCGGGCCCAATACGGCGTTCTGGTCGAGCGTATTGTATTCGTAGTGGCCGGCCCAGGCGCGCACGAGCTTCAGCTCCTCGAAGGCCGGCACGCGATGCGCCAGCGCGGGCCATACCCGCTCCTCGAAGAGCTCGTAGCGGATCTCGAGGTCGAGGCAGTCCTCGTCCTCCTCCTCGGGCGGCGAGACGCCGCCGATGAACTGCGCGCCTTCGGGACGGAAATAGACCCCGCTCGGGTCGATCACGAGCTGGTTGATGGGCAGCGAGGCGCGGCAGTCGAACACGTAGACGAAGCGCTTGCGCGGCCGCACCGGGAGCTCGATTCCCGCGAGACCGGCGACGCGCCCGGCATGGGGGCCGGCGGCGTTCACGACCGCGCCGCAGGCAAGGCGCGTGCCCGAGGCGAGGCGCACCGCGACGACCCGCGCGCCCTCGCGTTCGATGGCGACCACCTCGTCGTGCCGCCAGGAAACGCCCAAGGCGCGCGCCTTGCGGCGGAAGGCGTTGAGGAGAGCGTAAGGATCGAGCCACCCCTCGTGCTCGAGTCCGAGCGAGCCCGCGGCGAGATCGTCGGTTCTGAGCCAGGGGAACCGCTCCGCGAGCTCCGCCGCCGACAGGAGCACGTTGACGGCGCCGTTCGCGCGCTGCACGGCATGATTGGCCTCGAGAATGGGGCGGCCCTTCTCGGTCGCGAGGAAGAGATAAGCGCCCTCGTGCCAGCCGACGTCGGGCGCCTCGTCGGCGACCGCGAGATGCTCGCGGATCCCGGCGATGAACTCGGCGCCGAAGAGCGACATCCGGATGTTTTCGGGGGTCGAGAATTGCTGCCGCACCGATCCGACGGAGAGCGCCGTCGAGGCCGCGGCGTAAGTCGGGTCGCGCTCGATCACGGCGACGCTGCCGCGAAACCCGGGATCGGCGGCGAGGAAATAGGCGACGGCGCTCCCGATGACGCCGCCGCCGACGATCACGACGTCAGCCTGTTGCATTTTCCCTTCCTGGAGCGCGCCGACCTTGCTTTGTTACCTTGGGCTTGTCCAGCAGGAGGAGCGCCCCGATGTCCGCGGATCACCAGCACCAGCGTTCGGCCCAGGCGCCATGGGCGGAATTCGTCGACGAGCTCTGGCGGCTCGGCCATCTCGACGCCGAGAAGCGCGCCCTCCTCCGCCGCAGCATGCCGCTGGTGGCGCCGGCGAGGGCGGCGCTGCCGAGCTCGCTCGGGCTGCCTGCCGTCGAGGCCGCGGCGCGGCGCGCCGAAGCAGCGGGGCTCGTCCGGCGGACCGATGCCGGGCTCCATATCGGCTGCGGGCCGGAAACGGTGCATTGGGGCTACCTCTCCGGCGCCATCGAGCCGGTCGCCTTCGTGCGCTCCGGGGAGACGGTCACGATCGACACGGTGAGCCACGAAGGGCTCCTCCCCGACCAGGGCACGCCGTACGACTTCTTCCAGCGACGCGGCATCGCACAGGAGCAGCTTCTCGCCGACGCCGCCGCGCTCTACTCGACGATCCAGCACAGCGGCATGGGGCCGCATATCGTCTCCGGCCCAATCCACGTCGCCGAGGCGGAGCCGGGCGACACGCTCGCCGTGCACATTCTCGAGGCTCGGCCCCGCACGCCCTACGGCGTCAACTCGATGCGCACCGGCAAGGGCGGGCTGCCGGACGAGTTCACCCTCAACCGGTCGGTCGTCATTCCGTTCGACATCGAGCGCAACGTCGCGAAGTTTCTGCCCGGAATCGAGGTACCGCTCCGCCCCTTCTTCGGAATTCTCGCGACCGGGCCGGCACGCAGCATGGGAAAAATCAGCTCGGTGCCGCCGGGCCCCTACGGCGGCAACATCGATTTGAACGAGCTCACCGCCGGCTCCACTCTCTACCTGCCGGTGCACGTCCCGGGCGCCCTCTTCATGTGCGGCGACGGGCACGCAGCGCAAGGCGACGGCGAGGTCGACCTCACGGCGATCGAGACCTCGATGACGGGGACGTTCCGGCTCGAGGTCCTGAAGGGCAAGACTCTCGCCTGGCCGCGGGCGGAAACGCCGACCCATTGGATCTGCGTCGGGCTCCACGAGAATCTCGAGGAGGCGATGAAGATCTGCATCCGCGAGACAGTGAAGTTCCTCGCCGAGGAGAAGGAGCTGGCGCGCGAGGACGCCTATGCGCTCGCTTCGATCGCCGTCGATTTCGAGGTGACCCAGGTCGTCGATCAGGTGAAGGGGATCCACGCGATGATCCCGAAGTCGATCTTCCTCTGACCTCAGGGCGGAATTCCGCGCCGCCAGCGGCGTCTAGAAGCGGAAACCGGAGGGGAGGACAGCGATGGATAGGCGCTTCTTGGGCCTCGCCTCGGCCGCTTTTCTGGCATCGGGCATCGGCATCGCCTCGGCGCAGCAGAGCGGCATGTCGTTCTTCGTCACAAGCGCCGGCCCGGGACGAGGGGCGGATCTGGGCGGGCTCGAAGGCGCCGACCGGCACTGCCAGACGCTCGCCGAGGCTGCAGGCGCCGGCGGGCGCACGTGGCGCGCCTATCTCTCCACGCAAGGCCCGGGCGCGGTCAATGCCCGCGACCGGATCGGCCGCGGCCCCTGGCAGAACGCGAAAGGCGTCGTGATCGCCCGAGACGTCGCCGAGCTCCACGGCGAGAACAAGATCGACAAGACGACTGCGCTCGACGAAAAGGGCGAGCCGATCAAGGGCCGCGGCGACACGCCCAACATGCACGACATCCTCACCGGCTCGCAGCCGGACGGCACCGCCTTCGCCGGCAACGAGGACCGCACCTGCGGCAACTGGACGAAGAGCGGCGCCGAAGGCGCGGCGATGGTGGGTCATCACGACCGCCAAGGGCTTCGAGACGATGCGCCGTCGCGGTCGTGGAACTCCTCGCACCCGTCGCGCGGCTGCAGCCAGGAGGCTCTGCGCGCCACCGGCGGCAACGGCCTCTTCTACTGCTTCGCGGCGGATTGACGGCAGCGCCGCCGGCAAGCCTCACCAGCCGATCGCCCTCGGCAGCCACAGCGCGAGCTCAGGAAACAGAAAGACGAGCACGAGCGCGAGAAGCTGCATTCCGACGAACGGAATGATGCCGAGATAGATGTCGCCAGTGGTGACCTCGGGAGGCGCCACCCCCTTCAAGAAGAAGAGCGCCCAGCCGAACGGCGGCGTGAGGAAGGAGGTCTGGAGGTTGACGCAGATCATCGTCGCGAGCCAGACCTTGTCGACGTCGGCGGCGACGAAGATTGGCAGGAAGAGCGGCACGGCGATGTAGCTGATCTCGATCCACTCGATGAAGAAGCCGAGCACGAAGATCAGCAGCATCATGAACCAGATGTCGGCGACGATGCCGCCCGGGAGGAAGGCGAACATGTCGCGGACCAGCTCCTCGCCTCGGAGCCCGCGGAAGGCGAGCGCGAAGACCTGGGCGCAGACGAGCACGAACATGACGGTCGCCGAGATGCGCGTCGTCGCCTGCACCGTCTCCTTCAGGACGGGCCAGGTCATGCGGCCCGAGAGCACGGTGAGGAGAATGGCGCCGGCCGCGCCCATCGACGCCGCCTCGGTCGGCGCCGCGACGCCGAAGATGATCGAGCCGAGGACCGCGAAGACGAGCAGCAGCGGCGGCGCCACGACGCGTAGCATCTTTCCCCAGATCTCGCCGCGCGAGACGAGGGCGAGCTCGGCGGCCGGCACCGCCGGCGCCATTTTCGGCATGGCGAAGCCGAGAAGGAGGATGTAGGCGCAGTAGATGCCCGCGAGGACGAGGCCGGGGACGAAAGCCGCGGCGAAGAGCGTTCCGACCGACTCGCCCATGATGTCGGCGAGAAGAATCAGGATGAGGCTCGGCGGAATGATCTGACCGAGCGTGCCCGACGCGCAAATCGTGCCGCACGCGAGCCCCTTGTCGTAGCCGCGGCGCAAGAGCGTCGGCAGCGTGAGAAGACCGAGCGTCACCACCGTCGCGCCGACGATCCCGGTCGAGGCGCCCATGAGC
>JADGGZ010000357.1 GCA_019689675.1 Rhodospirillales bacterium
AGCGCGTTGTAGGAGGCGTCGATGACGTTCGCCGAGACGCCGACGGTCGACCAGCTCTCGCCGTCGGCGCTGCTCGTCTCGATCATGACGCGGGTCACCGCGCGCGTTCCCTCCTGCGGCGTCAGGATGCGCACCTTGTAGTCGGTGAGGCGCACGCCGCCGAGGCTCGGGTAGCGCGGCAGGAGCGCCTTCCTCAGCGCCGCGTCGAGCGCGTTCACCGGGCCGTTCCCTTCGGCGACGGTCATGAAGGGCTCGCCCGCGACCTCGATCTTGATCGTCGCCTCGGAGAGCGTCACGAGCTCGCCCTTCGCGTTCCAGCGCCGCTCGTCGAGGACGCGGAAGCTCTGGAGGCGGAAGAACTCCGGCACCGTGCCGAGCGCGCGGCGGGCGAGGAGCTCGAAGGAGGCCTCCGCGCCGTCATAGGCGTAGCCGTCGTGCTCGCGCTGCTTCACGAGGTCGAGGAGCGCGCCCAATCGCTCGTCGCCGGGATCGGCCTCGATGCCGAATTCCTTGAGCCGCTGGAGGAGATTGGCCCGCCCCGACTGATCCGAGACGACGACGTGGCGCCGGTTGCCGACGAGCGCCGGGTCGACGTGCTCGTAGGAGCGCGGGTCCTTGGCGATCGCCGAGGCGTGCAGCCCCGCCTTGTGCGCGAAGGCGGCCTCGCCGACATAGGGCGCGTGCCGGTTCGGCGCGCGGTTGAGGCGCTCGTCGAGGACGCGGCTCACATGCGTCAGGTGCCGCAGATTCTCGCGCGAGACGCCGGTCTCGTAGCCGAGCTTCAGCATCAGCGTCGGCAGGAGCGAGACGAGGTTGGCGTTGCCGCAGCGCTCGCCGAGGCCGTTGAGCGTGCCCTGGACCTGGCGCACGCCGGCGCGCACGGCGGCGAGCGAGTTCGCGACCGCGTTCTCGGTGTCGTTGTGGCAGTGGATGCCGAGCCGCTCGCCCGGGATGCGGCGCACGACATCGGCGACGATCGCCTCGATCTCGTGCGGCAGCGTGCCGCCGTTCGTGTCGCAGAGGACGATCCAGCGCGCGCCCGCCTCGAACGCGGCCTCGAGGCACTGGAGCGCATAGCGCTGGTTCGCCTTCCAGCCGTCGAAGAAATGCTCGGCGTCGAACAGCACCTCGTCGAGCCGGCCGGCGAGATGCGCGACGCTGTCGCCGATCATCCGCAGATTTTCCTCGAGCGAGACGCCGAGCGCGGTCTCGGCGTGGAAGTCCCAGGTCTTCCCCACGATGCAGGCGGTCCGCGTCCCGGCGCCGAGCAGCGCCGCGAGGCCGGGGTCGTTGCCGGCGCTCCGCCCGCTCCGCCGCGTCATGCCGAAGGCGGCGAGGCGCGCGCGGGCGAGCTTCGGCGGCGCCTTGAAGAAGGCGTCGTCGGTCGGGTTGGCGCCAGGCCAGCCGCCCTCGATGTAGTCGATGCCGAGCCGGTCGAGCTCCTTCGCGATCGCCGCCTTGTCGGCGGGCCCGAAATCGACGCCGGAGGTCTGC
This sequence comes from Rhodospirillales bacterium, assembly GCA_019689675.1. GTDB lineage: Bacteria > Pseudomonadota > Alphaproteobacteria > ATCC43930 > CGMCC-115725 > JADGGZ01. The sequence continues at coordinate 1,495 of JADGGZ010000357.1, forward strand.
GCGCCGTCGCGCAGAGTGGTGTCGTAGAGGAAGATGCGCTCAGCCATGGATCGTCCGCTTTCGCGACCACGAAGACATCAAGGGCGGGAAGGAATCAACGGCCGCGTGATCGGGGCGGCGCCCTGCGCGCTCGACCCCAGTCACTTCCGCCGCCAGGTCGTGACGCCGCCGGGCTTGTCCTCGAGCAGGATGCCCTCGGCGTCGAGCGCCGCGCGGATGCGGTCGGCCTCGGCGAAGTTCTTCGCGCGCCGCGCCTCGTTGCGCTGCCGGACGAGCGCTTCGATCCGCGCTTCGTCGGCATCGCCGCCGCCGCGCAGCCACGCCTCGGGATCCTGCTGCAGGAGGCCGAGAAGAGCGCCGGCGCCGAGGAGCCCCGCCTTCGCCTCGGCGCTGCGGTCGCGGTTGAGCGCCGCGGCGAGCTCGTGCATGTGGGCGAGCGCCAGGGGCGTGTTGAGATCGTCCTCGAGCGCCGCCGCGACCTCCTTCGTCAGAAAGGGCGGGGCCGGGATGTCGGCGGCGTTGCGGAGCGCGAGATAGAACTTGTCGAGCGCCGCCTTGGCCTGGCGCAGACGCTCCTTCGTCCAGTCGAGCGGCTCGCGGTAGTGCCCCGTCAGCATCGCGTAGCGGATCGCCTCGCCGGGCGCGCCTTCGTCGAGAAGCTGGCGGACGGTGACGAAGTTGCCGAGCGACTTCGCCATCTTCTCGCCCTCGACCATGACGAAGCCGTTGTGCAGCCAGTAGCGCACGAAGGGCTTGCCGCCGTGCGCGCAGGTGCTCTGCGCGATCTCGTTCTCGTGATGCGGAAAGACGAGGTCGATGCCGCCGCCGTGGATGTCGAAGGTCTCGCCGAGATGCACCTCGCTCATCGCCGAGCACTCGATGTGCCAGCCGGGGCGGCCGCGGCCCCAGGGGCTCTCCCAGCCGGGCGTGTCGGCATCGGACGGCTTCCAGAGCACGAAGTCGGCCGGGTCGCGCTTGTAGGGCGCGACCTCGACGCGCGCGCCGGCGATCATCTCGTCGAGGCTGCGGCCTGAAAGACGCCCGTAATGCTTTGCCTTCTTCACCTCGAAGAGGACGTGCCCCTCCGCCTCGTAGGCGCAGCCCGCCGCGAGAAGGCGCTCGATCATCGCGATCATCGCCGCGATGTGCTCGGTGGCGCGCGGCTCGATGTCGGGCGGAAGCGCATTGAGCGCCGCCATGTCGTCGTGAAACGCCTTCGCCGTCCGCTCGGTGAGCGCGCGGATCGTCTCGCCGCTCGCCTTCGCCGCGGCGTTGATCTTGTCGTCGACGTCGGTGATGTTGCGGACGTAGGTGACGTGCGCCTCGCCGTAG
>JADGGZ010000003.1 GCA_019689675.1 Rhodospirillales bacterium
GGGCACGATCTCGGTCGTGGCTTCCGGATCGCCGCCGATCACGGACACGTCGCCGCCGGTCTGGGGAACGACGGCGATGGCGCGGCCGCGCACCATGATATCCCCTGCCGACTTGCCCTCGTCTGCGAGCGAGGGGGCAGCCATCATCCCGGCGAGCAGGCCGATGGCAACTCCTTGAAAAAGCTTCTTCATTTTCAGTGTGAGCCTTGCTGGGTTTAGACGGCGCACAAAAGGCCGCGCCGGCAGGCTCACCACCTTGATCAAAATCAACGGTTGGCTTGATCAGGATCAAATCGCGCGCGTTCCCGCATCGGCCGAGCGGTTCACGAAATCAATGTCTTGTGCTGCGATATCCGCGCGCCGCTTGTGCGCCGCGCCGCAAGAGCTCAGGAACCCCTCGATGCTTGAAACGTTTTCCAAAAGAACTTGGAATTGAGCCCGGGCGGGGGGACCCGAATGACCATGCCCAAGGCACTCTCACCCGAAGCGGGGTCGCGCACGGTCGAGGGAACGGTCAACCTGCTCATCGTCGAGGACGAGGCCCTGGTCGCATCCTATATCCAGGACGTGCTCGAGGAATCGGGATTTACCATTGCCGGCGTCGCCTCGACGGGGCCGGAGGCGCTTTCCCTTGCCGGCGACGTCGCCCTCACCTTGGCCCTCGTCGACATCAAGCTCGCCGGGCCGATGGACGGGATCGAAGTCGCCAAGCTCTTGCGCGAGCGGCACAGCGTCCCTTCGATCTTCCTTTCCGGGATGCACGATCCCGAGACGATGCGACGGGCTCAGACCGCCGACCCGCTGGGCTTCCTTCAGAAACCCTTCCGCCCGAGCCAGGTGTTCAACGCGCTTGAAAAGGCGCGCGCCAAGCTCAAGCGCACGTGACGGCGAAGGCGACCAGCCAGCCCACCACGAGCACAATCACCATCTCGCGATCGATCGCCTGCTCGCACATTTCCGATCTCCTTTTGTTCTGGTAAATTTTTAGAACGTTCAGCGAACGTCCGTCAATCCCCAGGCTGAAATCCCGCGCCGGCGCAAGCAATCGTCAGCGGATCGGCGTTAGCGTGCGGCAATGGCGACGACGGACTCGATCGGGCTTTCGCGCCGGGTCAATTATGCCGTGCTGGGCGCGACAGTAGCCTTCGCCGCGGGCGGCGCGGCGGCGTTGATTCCGCTTGCCGTAGATCTCCCGAGCCCGGGGTCGACGATCGCCATCCTCGTCTACGGGGCGACGCTCCTCGCATGCGCCCTCTGCTCGTTCCTCTACAACACGTTCGAAGGCTCCCGCCGGCGCCGTCTCCTTCGGAGACTCGACCACGCCTGCATCTTTCTCTTCATCGCCGGGACCTACACGCCCTTCGCCGCGATCGCGCTCGAGAACTGGGGAACCGGTCTCCTCGTCTTCGTCTGGTGCCTTGCGGTTCTCGGGGCCGGCCTCAAGGTCCGGGTGGGAGACGCCTGGGACCGGCCGTTCGTCTGGATCTACCTGGCGCTCGGGTGGGTCTTCCTCGCCTTCTTCGACGAGCTGATGCTCGCGCTCGACGCGACGGCGCTCGCCCTTCTCGTCGGCGGCGGGGCGGCCTACACGGTCGGCGCCCTCATCTATCACCGCGACATCGGGCATTGGACCGATCCGCTCTGGCACACCTTCGTCCTCGCCGGAACCGCAGCGCATTTCTTCGCCGTGATCGAGGTCGCGGCATAGGGAAGGCGGCCGCCCGGCCAAATTGACTTGCGGCGGCCCGACGCCTATCTCTCCCTCTCCGCCATCCCCGGCCGCCTCTGAGGTCCTCTTTAATGTTCGGCGCCCTTGCCCGGCAGATTTTCGGCTCAGCCAACGATCGCTACATCAAATCGCTCAAGCCGATCGTCGCCGCCATCAATGCGGAGGAGCCGCGCCTCGCTGCCCTTTCCGACGGCGAGCTGCGGGGGCAGACCGAGAAGCTGAAGCGGCGCCTCGCCGAGGGGGAGACGCTCGACGACATTCTCGTCGAAGCCTTCGCGACCGTGCGCGAGGCGGCCAAGCGGACGCTCGGGCAGCGGCATTTCGACGTGCAGCTGATGGGCGGCATCGTCCTCCACCGGGGCATGATCGCCGAGATGAAGACCGGCGAGGGCAAGACCCTCGTCGCGACGCTCCCCGTCTACCTCAACGCCCTCGAGGGGAAGGGCGTCCACGTCGTGACCGTCAACGACTATCTGGCCCGCCGCGACTCGGAGTGGATGGGCCAGATCTACCGCTTCCTCGGCCTCAGCGTCGGCTGCATCGTGCACGGGCTCGACGACCACGAGCGGCGCGCGGCCTACGCCGCCGACGTGACCTACGGCACCAACAACGAATACGGCTTCGACTACCTCCGGGACAACATGAAGTTCCGGCTCGAGGACATGGTGCAGCGGCCGTTCAACTACGCGATCGTCGACGAGGTCGACTCGATCCTGATCGACGAGGCGCGCACCCCGCTCATCATCTCGGGCCCGACGGAGGACAATTCCGAGCTCTACGCCGCCATCGACAAGGTGATCCCGCATCTCGCCCCCGAAGACTACGAGAAGGACGAGAAGCAGCGCGCCGTGACCCTCACCGAGCAAGGCGTCGAGAAGGTCGAGAAGCTCCTGCGCGAGCGCGGAATTCTGAGGTCCGGGTCGCTCTACGACATCGGCAACGTCAACCTCGTCCACCACGTCAATCAGGCGCTCCGCGCGCACAAGCTCTTCACGCGCGACGTCGACTACATGGTCAAGGACGGCAAGGTCGTCATCGTCGACGAGTTCACCGGACGCATGATGGAGGGCCGGCGCTGGTCGGACGGCCTGCACCAGGCGGTCGAGGCCAAGGAAGGCGTCGAGATCCAGAACGAGAACCAGACTCTCGCCTCGATCACCTTCCAGAACTACTTCCGCCTCTACCCGAAGCTCGCGGGCATGACCGGCACCGCGATGACCGAGGCCGGCGAGTTCTCGGAAATCTACAAGCTCGAGGTCATCGAGATCCCGACGAACGCGCCGGTCCGAAGGATCGACGAGGACGACGAGGTCTATCGCACCGCCCGCGAGAAGCGCGAGGCCATCCTCGCCGCCGTGAAGGAGGCGCACGCGAAGCAGCAGCCGGTCCTCGTCGGCACGATCTCGATCGAGAAGTCCGAAGAGCTTTCCGAGCTCTTCAAGAAGCACAAGATCCCGCACCAGGTCCTCAACGCCCGCTTCCACGAGCAGGAGGCGTACATCATCGCCCAGGCGGGCAAGCCCGGGGCGGTGACGATCGCGACCAACATGGCCGGCCGCGGCACCGACATCCAGCTCGGCGGCAATGTCGAGATGCGCATCCGGCTCGAGCTCGCGAACGTCACCGACGAAGCCGAGCGCGAGCGCCGTATCGCCGAGATCCGAAAGGAGGTCGAGGCGGCGCGCGAGGTCGTCCGGCAGGCCGGCGGGCTCTACGTCATCGGCTCCGAGCGGCACGAGAGCCGGCGCATCGACAACCAGCTGCGCGGCCGCTCCGGGCGTCAGGGCGACCCCGGCCGGACCAAGTTCTACGTCTCGCTCGAAGACGACCTCATGCGCATCTTCGGCTCGCAGCGCATGGACGGGATGCTGCAGAAGCTCGGCCTCAAGGAGGGCGAGGCGATCATCCATCCCTGGATCAACAAGGCCCTGGAAAAGGCGCAGCAGAAGGTCGAGGCGCGCAACTTCGAGGCCCGCAAGTACGTCCTCAAGTTCGACGACGTCATGAACGACCAGCGCAAGGTCGTCTACGAGCAGCGGCGCGAGATCATGAACGCGCCGGACGTTCAGGACATGGTCGCCCACATGCGCGCCGAGGTGATCAACGACATGGTCGCCCGCTGCATCCCGCACGGGGCGCTGCCCGACCAGTGGGACACGGCAGGGCTCCACGAGGAGTGCCTGCGCCTTCTCGGCCTCGACCTTCCGATCGCGGACTGGGCCAAGGAGGAAGGGATCGCCGAGGGGGAGATCCGCGAGCGGATCGAGGAAGCGACGAACCGCAAGCTCGCCGAGAAGGCGGCGAATGTCGGCCCCGAGCTCATGCGGATGGCCGAGAAGAGCCTCCTTCTTCAGATTCTCGACCACGCCTGGAAGGAGCACCTCCTCAGCCTCGACCATCTCCGCCAGGGCATCAACCTGCGCGCCTACGCGCAGCGCGACCCCCTGAACGAGTACAAGCGCGAGGCCTTCGAGCTTTTCGAGGCGATGCTGGCCCAGCTGCGCCAGCAGGTGACGAGCATGCTCTGTCACCTCGAGTTCCGGGTTCAGGCTCCCGAGCCGCCGCCCCCGTCTCAGCCGCGCATGCAGGAGACGCGCACGGACCCCGCCCTTGCCGAAGGAGGCCGGGCGGGGGCGCGTGGCGGAGCCTTCGCGGGCGCCGCGGCTGCCGCGCTCGCCGATATCGACCCGCGCACGCCGCGGAACGCGCCCTGCCCGTGCGGCTCCGGAAAGAAATTCAAGCATTGCCACGGCCGCGTCTGAGCGGGCCGAGTTCGCGCTGAATGGACGTGGCCGACGCCTCCGGGGTCGTCTGGCTGGGGTTCCTCGCCAGTCTCGGCACGGGCGTCCTCACCGGCGTCGGCGCGCTTCCGCTCGTCTTCTTCCGCAACGGCATTTCGCCGCGAACCGAGGACGTGTTTCTCGGCTTCGCCGCCGGCGTGATGCTCGGGGCCTCGTTCTTCTCGCTCATCATTCCGGGGCTCGATGCGGCGGGGCAGCGCGGCTACGGCGAGGTCGGCGGCGCCGCGGTGGTGATCGGAGCGTTGCTGCTCGGCGCGCTCTGCCTCTGGTGGATTCACGACCGGACGCCGCACGAGCATTTCCTCGTGGGCAAGCAGGGCGATCTCGCGATGGCGGATCGGTTTCGCCGCGTCTGGCTCTTCGTCCTCGCGATCACGCTCCATAACGTGCCGGAAGGGCTGGCCGTGGGCGTCGGGTTCGGCGGCGGGGACATCGCGAACGGAATGAAGGTCGCGACCGGCATCGGATTGCAGAACATGCCAGAGGGCCTCGCCGTGGCGGCGTCCCTTGCCGGCGGGCTCGGCTACTCGCGCTGGAAGGCGGTGCTGGCGGCGCTCGGAACCGGGCTCGTCGAGCCGGTCGCGGGGCTCGCAGGGGTCGCGATCGTCAGCCTCGCCGAGTCGCTCCTCCCCTGGGGGCTGGGCTTCGCCGCCGGAGCGATGCTGTTCGTGGTGAGCCGGGAGATCATTCCCGAGACGCACCGGAAGGGCTACGAGAACGAGGCCACCGCCGGGCTCATGACGGGGCTCGCGGTGATGATCTTCCTCGACGTGACGCTCGGCTGACCGGCGCCCGTCACGCCGCGTCCGACATTCTTCGGTCGGCGGCGCGGATCTCCGCGAGCCCGTAAGGGTATTGCTCGAGGAACTCGCGCCACGTTACCGGGCAGTCCTGCCTCCAGCCGAGCCGGCGCGCCTCGCGCTCGCGCTCCACGCTGGGACGTGACATCTCGTCTCTTCTCATCTCCCAGACTCCGGAAAGGGGACCACGCTGACCGCCGCCTCGACTCGGCCAACGTCGCGCCCGTCCCTCGCGTCTCCGCCATCTCGTCTTGGTTGTCTTGCGATCCCTCCTCACAGCTCGAGTGCGCCGCCCTATTCTTGCCACCGGCTTTCTTCGGCACGATGTTTCCGCTAGCGTGCCATGAGGTTCCGCGGGCTGCGCCGCTCATGGCTTCGCTCGACGGACGCGAAACGAAACGGGAGGATGCGATGCCGAGGACTTTGCGACGGGCGTTTTCCGTCTTTTGCGCGCCGCTGGCGGCCGCAGCGGCGCTTTCTTTGACTCTGGTGCCGGGCGCGGCGCGCGCCGAGACGATCACCGTGACCCATTGGGGCGCGGCCTTCTACGGCGCTCCCTACGCCGTCGCGATGGAGAAGGGCTTCTTCAAGAAGCACGGAGTCGACATCACCGGCGTCCTCACCTCGACCGGCGGCGGCACCTCGGTGCGCAACACGCTCGCCGGCGACTTGCCTTTCGGCGAGGTCGCGCTGCCCGCCGCGATCGAAGCGATCAACGCCGGCCAGCCGCTCAAGATCATCAGCGGCGGCGTCCAGAGCGTCGGCGACATCGGCTGGATTCAGAAGGCCGACGGAAATCTGAAGGGGGTGAAGGACCTCGTCGGCAAGAAGGTCGGCTTCACCTCCCCGGGTTCGGTCACGAACATGCTGATCCTGATGGCCTTCAAGGCACAGGGCGTCGACCCGAAATCGGTCCAGCTCGTGCCCGCCGGCGGCATCGGCGCCAATCTCTCCGCTGTGCTCAACGGCGCGATCGACGCAGGCATGACCGGCGAGCCCGTGTGGTCCCAGAACAAGGACAAGGTGAAGCCGGTGTTCTGGGCGAGGGACGTGCTGCCGGCTCAGATGATGCAGACCGTCGGCATCACCACGACGGATTTCATGAAGACCGGCGGCGACAAGCTGCGCGCGATCATCGAGGGGCGGCGCGAGGGCGTGAAATATATCGAGGAACATCCGGACGAAGCGGCCGAGATTACCGCCAAGGCCTACAACGGCGACCCGAAGCTCTATCGCGAGGTCTTCAAGACCTTCCTTTCGATCAAGTACTGGGGCGACGGCCGCTTCGACCTCGATGCGATGAACCGGATGGTCGAAGGCCTCCAGATCGTCGGCAAGCAGAAGGGACCGGTCGACTGGTCGAAGGTCACCGACGCCTCGTTCCTGCCGAGCGATCTGCAAGCGCGGAAGTGAAGGCGGTTCGACCGGCCGAAGACGCGGCGGGCGCCGCCGCCCCGGCGGCAGCGGAGGCACGCATCCATGCGAGCCTCCGCGGCGTCACCCGCGTCTACGGCGGCGCCACCGGGGTGCACGCTCTCGGTCCGCTCGACCTCGATCTCGCGCGCGGAGAGTTTTTCGCCGTCGTCGGACCGTCGGGCTGCGGGAAGTCCACGCTGCTCGATGTCCTCGCCGGGCTCTCGCCGCCGACCGAGGGCCGCATCCTTTTCGAGGGTCAGGAAGTCTATGGCGAGGTGCCGGACGGGATCGGCGTCGTGTTCCAGGAGGACGCGTCGTTCCCCTGGCTCACCGTGCGCGACAACATCGCGTTCGGCCTCCGCCGCGCCGGCGTCGACGCCGCCGAGACGCGGCGGCGGGTCGACTACGCGATCGGCTTCATGGGGCTGCGCGATTTCGCCGACGCCTATCCCGCGCAGCTCTCGGGCGGAATGCGGCAGCGCGTCTGCATCGCGCGCACCCTCGTGATGCAGCCGAGGCTCATCCTTCTCGACGAGCCGTTCGGCGCGCTCGACCAGCAGACGCGCCTCCTCATGGGCGACGAGCTTCTGCGGCTGTGGCGCGAGACCGGCGCGACGGTGCTGCTCATCACGCACGCGCTCGACGAGGCGGCGATGCTCTCCGACCGGGTCGGGGTCATGTCGGCACGGCCGGGCGTCTTCATCGACCTCGTCGTCACCGGCTGGCCGCGCGAGCGCGACAGCCGCATCGTCTCGGAACCCTCCTTCGGCACGGTGACCGCGCGGCTCTGGTCGCTGCTGCGCGGAGAGTCGCTGAAGGCGATCGGCGCCGGCGAGGGAGGACGGTGAGCCGCGCCGCCCGGATCGCTTGGTGGCGGGCCGGGGTGATCGTCGGCGCGGTCCTGCTGCTCGAGCTGCTCTGCCGAGCCGAGATCATCAGCCGGCTCGTGCTGCTGCCGCCCAGTGAAATGGCTGCGACGCTCTGGGAGCTGCTGCTCGCGGGCGAGGTGAACCAGCATATGGCGCAGACCTTCTCGACCGTCGCGATCGCCTTCGCGCTCGCCGTCGTGATCGGCTTTCTCGTCGGCGCCGCCATCCATCGCCTCCCGCGGATTCGCCGCGCGGTCGATCCGCTGCTCGCCTCCTACTACTCGATCCCGTTCTTCGTCTTCTATCCGCTGCTCATCGCGCTTTTCGGGCTCAACACCGTGCCCCTCATCGTCATCGGCTTCGTTTTCGCGATGGCCGCGATGGTCATCGCGACCTTGAACGGGCTCGATCGGGTGCCGCGTGTCCTCTTGAAGACCGCGAAAATTCATCGTCTGGGGCGCGTGCGCTCGGTCCTCCTCGTGACGCTTCCGGCCGCCGCGCCCTATCTCTTCACCGGCCTCAAGCTCGCCCTCGCCTACTCCTTCATCGGGATCATCGCCGGCGAGTTCATCCTTTCCGGCGGCGGCCTCGGCTACTCGATCGCGTACGCCTACGAGAGCTTCGACAACCGGACGATGTACGCCCTCATGCTTTTCGTCCTGCTCATCGTCACGGTCATGAACATGGCGCTGCACCTCTGGGAGCAGCGCCTTCTCAAGCGGCGGAGCCGGTAATGAGCCCGCGCGCCGCCTCCTCGACGGCCGGCGCGGATACGCGCCGCTTCGACATGCTCGTTCTCCTCGCGCTGGCCGTCGCGGTCTGGCAGGGGCTTTACGAATACGCGGGAGAGGTCGCGATCACCCCGCCCCTGGCCACGGTCCGCTACGCCGCGGAGCTGCTCGGAACGGCGGGTTTCTGGGATCATGTCGCCGAGACGGTGAAGGCGTTCGTCTACGCGCTCGTCATCTCTGCCGCGCTCGGCGTCGCGGTCGGAATGGTGCTCGGGCTGCGCCGTTTCGCCGGCGACGTCGCCGAGCCGATCCTCGTCGCCCTCTACACGATTCCCAAGGTCACGCTCTACCCGGTCATGCTGCTGATCTTCGGCCTCGGCCTCTCGGCCAAGGTCGCCTTCGGCGTCATCCACGGCGTGATACCGGTCATTCTCTTCACGCTCAACGCGGTGAAGAACGTCAACCCGGTCTATTTGCGGACCGCGCGCGTCCTGCGGCTCGGTCAATGGCGCACCGCGACGACGGTGCTGGCGCCGGCCGTCACGCCGGAAATCATCACGGGGCTGCGCGTCGGCTTCTCGCTGACGATGCTCGGCGTCCTCATCGGCGAGATGTTCGCCTCCCAGCGCGGGCTCGGATTCCTCATCATCAACGGCATCAACTCTCATAACGTGCGGTTGACGACGGCCGTGATCCTCGTCGTGATCGTGTTCGCGATCGCCGCCAACACGCTCTTGCTCGCCCTCGACCATCGCCTGCACCGCGGCGCGAGGTGACGGCGCGGCTTCGGCGCGTCGCAACCCCCCGTCCCTTCCTTTATCGTCCGTTCCTGCTGAACGGACACTCTCGCGCACTGTTCTCGGAGGAAGCGCCGCGACAGGCGTCGCTCACGCGAGAGAGGAGTCGAGATGCAGCAGCTCATCCAGCAAGTCGCCGACCGCGCCGGCATTTCCGAAGATTCGGCGACGAGAGCCGTCGAGACCGTGATGAACTTCCTGCGCGACAAGCTGCCCGGTCCCATGGCGTCGCAGATCGAGAACTATCTCGGCGGCCAGGGCGAACCTTCCGAGGCGGGTACGGGCGAATCCTTGATGGCGCGTGCGGGTGCGATGCTGGGCGGCTCCAAGAAGGAGTAGCCGCATCGAGGGGGCGCGGACGAGCCCCGCTTTCGGCCGGCAGAGCTCAGATCCAGGGGAACTCGCGTTCGTACGCGCGTTCGAACGCGGCGATCTCGTCCTGACAGCTCAGCGTGAAGCCGACGTCGTCGAGGCCCTCGAGAAGGAGGCGCTTGCGGAACGGATCGATCGCGAACGTATCCGTCACTCCGTCCGGCCCGACGACGCGCTGAGCCTCGAGGTCGACCGACATGCGCGCGCCGGGCGAGCGCTGGAGCGCGTCGAGGATCGTCCCGACGCGCGCCTCCGGCAGCACGACCGGCAGAAGACCGTGCTTGAAGCTGTTGTTGAAGAAGATGTCGCCGAAGCTCGGCGCGATTACCGCGCGGAATCCGTAGTCGTGGAGCGCCCAGACCGCATGCTCGCGCGACGAGCCGCATCCGAAGTTGCGGCCCGCCACGAGGATGCGGGCCTGCCGGTACTCCGGGCGGTTGAGGACGAATTCCGGCTTCTCCGACCCGTCGTCGTTGAATCTGAGGTCGTGAAAGAGGATTCGCGCATAGCCGTCCCGGCGCGGCCGCCACAGGAAGCGCGCCGGCGTGATCTGGTCGGTGTCGACGTTGAGCATCGCGAGGGGCGCCGCCACCGCCTCGAGGCGTTCGAACTTCTCCATCTCACGCGTCTCCCATGAGGCGCCGAACGTCGGTGAACCGCCCCGTCACCGCCGCTGCTGCAGCCATGATCGGGCTCAGGAGATGGGTGCGCGCGCCCTTTCCCTGCCGGCCGACGAAGTTGCGGTTGGACGTGGAGGCGCAGCGCTCGCCTGCCGCGACGAGGTCGCCGTTCATTCCGACGCACATGGAGCAGCCCGCATCACGCCACTCGAACCCGGCGTCGCGGAAGATCCGGTCGAGCCCTTCGGCCTCGGCCTGCGCTTTGACGAGCCCCGACCCCGGCACCACCATCGCAGGGACCACCGCCCGCCTCCCGGCCACGATCTTCGCGGCCGCGCGCAGATCGGCGATCCGGCTGTTCGTGCAGGAGCCGATGAAGACGCGATCGACCGCTACCTCGCTCAACGGCATGCCCGGGGTCAGCCCCATATAGGCGAGCGCGCGCTCCATTCCCTCCCGCCGCTCCGCGCTTGGCGCCGCGGCCGGGTCGGGTACGCGGCCGGTGATCGGCGCCGCGTCCTCGGGGCTCGTGCCCCATGTCACCATCGGCGCGATCTCGGCTGCGTCGAGGACGACCTCGCGATCGAAGACGGCGCCCTCGTCCGAGGGAAGGCTGCGCCAATAGGCGACCGCCTTGTCCCAGTTCGCCCCTTTCGGCGCGTAAGGTCTGCCGGCGAGGTATTCGATCGTCGTGTCGTCGGGTGCGACCATCCCGGCGCGCGCGCCGGCCTCGATCGACATGTTGCAGATCGTCAGCCGGCCTTCGATCCCGAGGCTTCGTATCGCCGAGCCGGCATATTCGATGACGTGCCCGGTACCGCCCGCGGCGCCGATCTTCGCGATGATCGCGAGGATCACGTCCTTGGCGGTGACGCCCTTGCCGAGCCGTCCCTCGATGGAGATCCGCATCGTCTTCGGCTTCGCCTGCCAGAGCGTCTGCGTCGCCATCACGTGGCTCACCTCGGAGGCGCCGATGCCGAAGGCGAGCGCGCCGAGCGCGCCATGCGTCGCGGTATGGCTGTCGCCGCAGACGATCACCATGCCGGGCTGGCTGATGCCCTGCTCGGGGCCGACCACGTGCACGATTCCCTGCCGCGCGTCGCCGAGGTCGAAGAGCGTGACGCCGGCGGCGCGCGCATTCTTCTGGAGGTCCTCGACCATCTCGCGGCGGTGGGGCTCGGCGCGCGACAGGTCGCGGCTGGCGGTCGGCACGTAGTGGTCCGGCGTGCCGAAGGTGCGGTCCGGACGGCGCAACGGCAGCCCCCGCTCGGCGAGAAACTGGAACGCCGCACGCGAGCCGTCGTGAATGAGATGGCGGTCGATCGAGAGCAGCGTCGCGCCGTCCTCGCGCGTACGGATCGCGTGCCGGAACCAGATCTTCTCGAAAAGCGTGCGCGGCCTGCTCGTCTCGTTCGGGCTCATTCCGCGGCCCTCGCCGGCTGCGCGGCCGAGAAGCGCGCGCTTACCGCGTCCCACTCGTCGGCGCCGACGCGGCGGAAGCCCTCGCGCACCGTCATCTCCTTGGGCGGCTTCGGATGGCGCCGCAGGCGCTTCGTCTCGGCAAGCATCTCGTCGCAAATCCCGATGACCGACATGAAGAGAAGGCCCGGCAGGATCGCCAGCCTGTAGCCCATCGCCTCGGCGTCATCGAGCCCGATCTCGGGCGTCTTGCCGCCGCGGACGACGTTGAGGAGACAGGGTCCCTTGACGAGGCGCGGCACCGCGGCGATCTCCTCCAGCGTCTGCGGGGCCTCGACAAAGGCCATGTCGGCGCCCGCTTCGAGGGCGGCGTTCGCGCGCCGGACCGCCTCTTCGAGACCGGCCACGGCGCGGGCGTCCGTGCGCGCGATGAGGAGGAAATCGGGATCACGCTTCGCCGACGCGGCGGCGCGTATCTTTCCGACGTACTCCTCGAGCGGCACGATCGTCTTGTTGTCGAGATGGCCGCATTTCTTGGGGAAGCCCTGATCCTCGATGTGCATCCCCGCGACGCCGCGGCGCTCGTACTCGCGCACGGTCCGCACTGCGTTGAGCTCGTTGCCGTAGCCCGTGTCGGCGTCGGCGATCACCGGCACCGTTACCGCGCTCGCGATTCGTCCGGCGTTCTCGGCCATCTCCGTCATCGTGACGAGGCCGTAGTCGGGGTAGCCGAGCGTCGCCGCGGTGCCCGCGCCCGTCATGTAGACCGCGCTGAACCCGGCCTGCTCGATGAGGCGCGCGGTGATGCAGTCGTAGGCGCCCGGGGCGACGATCAGCTTCGTTTCACGCAACTGTCTGCGAAGCTCGCGAGCGGCGCTCATCGGCGGGTCCTCCTCCGAACAATTCTCATCCGCGTGATCATATCGCCGCTCTCGAAGGATCGGATGCGATTTCGAGCACGGGCCTGGACTTTGCCCCCAGCGCACCGGCGCCGATAGGCCGGTCCGCGCTGACGGTCACTGTGCGGAACGTGATGCTGCTGGTGCTGAACCTGCCGCTGATCGGCCTTTGGGTGCACCTCATGCGCACGCCCTACGCGCTGCTTTTCCCGCTCATCCTCGTATTCTGCATCGTCGGCGTCTACGCCTCGTCGACGGCGTCTTTCGACGTCACCGATGTCCGTCGAGCGGCCGATCTCGCTCGCGTGCCTCGGACTCGCCGCCGCGATTCTCGCGATGACCGTGGTGCCGGTCCTCGCCCGGCGCCGGCGAGCGGTCGCGCTGGAGAAGGCCTGATCGCGCTCCTCTTGCATCGAGAGCATGTTCCCGTTATGTTCCTTGGCGGGCCGAGTGCTGAAGGGCCGAGGCGGGACGACTTCCGCGGCAACTTCGGCGCGTGCGGCGCGACGGGAGGGGCCTGCATTTTCCCTGCATTTGCAGGGAATGGGATCGCGGCGGCGGTGTGTCGCGACAGCTTCCGACGAATCCGTTTGCCTCCTCCCCGGCTGCGCGCGACCATCCTTTCGGGAGGTGCCCGGCGGGCCTCGTCGGGCGTTGACGAAATTGCCTGAAGGAGGCGCTCCGCATGGCAAACACACCCGCGGCCCCACGCTGCGCCGCGCTGGTCGGTCCCTACCTTTCCGGTAAGACGACTCTGCTCGAAGCCCTGCTCTCCGCGAGCGGCACGATCAACCGGCGCGGCGCTGTCAAGGACGGCAACTCGGTCGGTGACCATTCCGTCGAGGCGCGCACGCGCCAAATGTCGACGGAAATCAACGTCGCGACCACGAAATACCTCGGCGACCCCTGGACGATCCTCGACTGCCCTGGCGCGGTCGACCTCGCATGGGAGACGCAGAACGCGCTGCTCGCCGCGGATGTCGCCGTGATCGTCACGGAACCCGACACGGAGCGGGCGCTGACCCTCGCCCCGCTCTTCAAGTTCCTCGACGACCACGGTATCCCGCATATGGTCTTCATCAACAAGCTCGACGCCTCGCCGCTGCGGGTGCGCGATGCGGTGGCGGCGCTCCAGAGCGTCTCGCAGCGCCCGCTCGTGCTGCGCGAGGTGCCGACCCGCGGGAAGGACGGCGAGGTGACGGGCTACGTCGATCTCGTCTCCGAGCGCTGCTACAAGTACAAGCCCGGCCAGCCCTCCGACCTGGTGCCGCTGCCGGAAGGGTTCTGGGATCAGGAAGGCACCACCCGCTCCACCCTCATCGAGAAGCTCGCCGACTACGACGACAAGCTTCTGGAGCAGCTTCTCGAGGATGTGGCGCCGTCGAAGGAGGAGATCTACCGCCACCTCGCCAACGACCTCGCGCGCGACCTCATCGTCCCGGTGTTCCTCGGCGAGGCGCTGCACGAGGGCGGCGTGCGTCGCCTCTGGAAGGCGCTCCGGCACGAGACGCCTGCGCCCGCCGAGACCGCCAAGCGCCTCGGGATCGAACCCGGCGCCGACACGATCGCGACGGTCGTCAAGACCTACCACGCGCCGCATAGCGGCAAGCTCAGCCTCGTGCGCGTCTGGTCGGGCCAGGTCGCCGAAGGCATGATCCTCAACGGAAGCCGGGTCTCGGGGGTGCTGCGCCTCCTCGGCGCGGCGCAGGAGAAGGTGCCGGCGGCGGGCGTCGGCGAGGTTGTCGCCCTCGCCCGTACCGAGGCGATCGCTACCGGCGACGTGCTGACGACCTGCGGCAAGGCGCCGACGGTGCCGCGCCCCGAGAAGCCGCAACCGATCTTCGGCATGGCGATTCACGCCGAGAAGCGCAGCGACGACGTGAAGCTGTCGGGCGTCGTGCAGAAGCTGATGGAGGAGGACCCGACTCTTCAGATCGACCACAATCCCGATACCGGCGAGTTCGTGCTCCGGGGCCAGGGAGAAGTCCATCTCCAGATCGCGCTCGACCGCATGCGACAGAAGTACAATCTCCCGGTGGTCGGGCGGCGGCCGTCGGTCGCCTACAAGGAGACGATCCGGCGCGGCACCCAGCAGCACGCGCGTTTCAAGCGCCAGTCGGGCGGGCACGGCCAATTCGCGGACATCACGATCGAGGTGAAGCCGCTGCCCCGCGGCTCCGGGTTCTCCTTCACCGACTCCGTCGTCGGCGGCGCGATCCCGCGCAACTACATCCCCTCGGTCGAAGAAGGGATCATCGAGTACTGCAAGCAGGGGCCGCTCGGCTTTCCGGTGGTCGATATCGCGGTCAACCTCGTCACCGGGCAGTTCCACAGCGTCGACAGCTCGGACATGGCGTTCAAGACCTGCGCCCGGATGGCGATGCAGGAGGCGCTTCCGAAATGCGAGCCGGTGCTGCTCGAGCCCATCCATCATGTCGAGATCACGGTGCCGAACGCGTTCACGAGCCGCGTCCAGCGGATCGTTTCGCAGCGCCGCGGCCAGCTCCTCGGCTATGACGCGAAGCCCGGCTGGGACGGCTGGGACGTCGTCGCCGCGCACATGCCTCAGGCCGAGCTGCACGACCTCATCGTCGAGCTGCGCTCGGCAACGCTCGGCGTCGGCACCTTCACCGAGCGGTTCGACCATCTCCAGGAACTGACCGGGCGTCTCGCCGAGCGCGTCCTGGCCGAGCGGCAGCCGCACGCGGCACAGTGACCTTCGGGCCGCGCCCCTCCCCTGCTTGCAGGGGAGGGGCCGGACGGAGGACATTCGGGGCGACATGAAGACGCGTTCCCTGGCCGTCCCGTCCCCGCGCGCCGGGGCGGGGTTTCCGCGATGACCGCCTACCTCCTCGGCTTCGCCCTCGCCTATCTCCTCGGCTCGGTCCCGTTCGGGCTCCTCCTGACCCGGATCGCCGGGCTCGGGGACATCCGTCGCATCGGCTCCGGCAATATCGGGGCGACCAACGTCTTGCGCACCGGCCGGAAAGGACTCGCGCTCGCGACCCTTCTCCTCGATGCCGGCAAGGGCGCGGCGGCGGTCCTCCTCGGTGCCGCTTGGAGCCCCGATCTGGCGCTCGTGGCCGGTGGCGGCGCCCTCATCGGCCACCTCTTCCCGGTCTGGCTCGAGTTCAAGGGCGGCAAGGGCGTAGCGACCGCCGCTGGCGTCCTTCTCGCGGTCTCCTGGCCGGTCGGGCTTCTCGCGGCCGCAACCTGGCTCGCTGTCGCCGTGGTGACGCGCTACTCCTCGGCCGCGGCGCTTTCGGCCTGCGCCCTCGCCCCGCTCTACGCCTGGGCGACGACGGACCTGCCCCGGACGCTTTTCATCGTCGCGATCGCGATCCTCGTCGTCTTCCGCCACCGGGACAACATCGGCCGGCTTCTCGCCGGTACCGAGAGCAAGATCGAACTCGGCAAGAAAGAGGCGGCGCGGCCTTGACCCTGCGATGACCGGACGGCACCTCGGCCCCGAGGAGCGGCTCGACTGGCTGCGGCTCTGCCGGACGGACAGGGTCGGCCCCGTCACCTTCTACCAGCTCCTCGCCCGCTTCGGCTCAGCCGGCGCAGCGCTCGACGCGCTTCCGCGGCTTGCCGCGCGCGGCGGGGCGCGTCATCCGGCCGAGATCGTCTCGCGCGCCGCCGCGCAGCGGGAGCTGGAAACCCTCGACCGTCTCGGCGCCAGGCTCGTCTGCTGGGGCGAGCCGGATTATCCGCCGCTTCTCGCCGAGGCGCCGGACGCGCCTCCAGTGTTGGCGGTGAAGGGCGACCTCGCGCTGCTGCAGCGGCGGGCGATCGCGATCGTCGGCGCGCGAAACGCCTCGGCGCTCGGCCGTCGCTTCGCCGAGGAGCTCGCACGCGACCTCGGCCGCGCCGGGCTCGTCGTCGTCTCGGGCCTGGCGCGCGGCATCGACGCCGCCGCCCATCAGGGCGCTCTCGATACGGGCACGATCGGGGTCGTCGCCGGAGGCATCGACGTCGTCTATCCGGAGGAGAACCGGAAACTGCACGAGGCCCTCGCCGCCTCCGGAGCCATCGTCGCCGAGCTGCCTCCCGGAACCGAGCCGCAGGCCCGCCATTTTCCGCGCCGGAACAGAATCGTTTCCGGAATGTCGCTCGGCGTGGTCGTAGTCGAGGCGGCGCTCCGCTCCGGCTCGCTCATCACCGCGCGCCTCGCCGCCGAGCAGGGCCGGCTCGTCTTCGCGGTTCCCGGCTCGCCGCTCGACCCGCGCGCCCAGGGCGCCAACGACCTCATCCGAACCAAGGATGCGAGCCTCGTCCAGAGCGCCGCGGACATTCTGGAGGACCTTGCCGGAATGACCGGGGCGACGCTCCCGGCCCGGCCCCGCTTCACCGCTCCGGCGCCCTCGGTCCCCGACGATGCCGAGATCGACCTCTCCTACCGGACCGTTTTGGAGCTTCTCTCTCCCAGTCCGGTCTCGGTTGACGAACTGGTGCGCCGATGCCATTTGTCGCCGGCGGTTGTGGCTTCCGTCCTGCTCGAGCTCGAGCTGGCCGGGCGCATCTCCCGTCATCCCGGAAACCGGGTCGCCCTCGCCTGACGCGAAGTAAGGTCTCGATCAGCACCGAATGAACGTCGTCATCGTCGAATCGCCCGCAAAGGCGAAGACCATCAACAAGTATCTCGGCTCCGGGTACACCGTGATCGCCAGCTTCGGTCACGTGCGCGACCTCTGCCCCGAGGACGGAGCGGTCGACCCGGCGAACGACTTTTCGATGAAGTGGTGCACGGAGGGGCGCGGCGAGAAGCGGATCAGGGAAATCGCCCAGGAGGTGAAGGGGGCGAAGCAGCTTTTTCTCGCCACCGACCCCGACCGGGAGGGCGAGGCGATCTCCTGGCACCTCCAGGAGGAGCTGCGCCGGCGCCGCGTCCTCAACGGAATCGAGGTGAAGCGCGTCGTCTTCAACGAGGTCACGAAGAAGGCGGTCGAGGAGGCGTTCCGGCATCCGCGCGACCTCGACGCCGATCTCATCGACGCCTATCTCGCCCGCCGGGCGCTCGATTACCTCGTCGGCTTCACCTTGTCGCCGGTCCTCTGGCGCAAGCTGCCGAAAGCCAAGTCGGCCGGCCGCGTCCAGTCGGTCGCCCTGCGCCTCGTCTGCGAGCGGGAAGCCGAAATCGAGGCCTTCCGCCCGCGCGAGTACTGGACCATCGAGGCGGAGTTCCGCACCGCCGAAGGGGCGACCTTCACCGCCCGCCTCACCCATCTGGACGGCCGGAAGCTCGACAAGTTCGACCTCCCCGACGAAGCGGCGGCCAAGCGCGCGCTCGAGGCCATCACGGCGGCCGACGGCTGGAAAGTCGTCTCGCTCGAGCGCAAGCAGGTCCGCCGTCACCCGCCGCCGCCCTTCACGACCTCGACACTGCAGCAGGAAGCGAGCCGCAAGCTCGGCCTCGGCGCCAGCCGCACGATGCGGATCGCGCAAGACCTCTACGAGGGCGTGGATATCGGCGGTGATACGGTCGGTCTCATCACCTACATGCGCACCGACGGCGTCAGCCTTTCGGACGAGGCGATCGGCGCCGCGCGGCGCCTCATCAACGGGGAGTACGGCGCGCGCTACGTGCCGCCGCAGCCGCGCGTCTACAAGAGCCCGGCGAAGAACGCGCAGGAGGCTCACGAAGCGATCCGCCCGACCGACATGACGCGGCGTACGGAAGAAGTCGCCCGCTATCTCCATGAGGACCATCTTCGGCTCTACGACCTCGTCTGGAAGCGGGCCGTCGCGAGCCAGATGGAATCGGCCGTGCTCGATCAGGTGACGGCCGAGATCGCCAATGCCCGGGCGACCTTCCGCGCCGTCGGCACCACCGTCGTGTTCGACGGGTTCCTGCGGCTCTACCAGGAAGACCGCGACGACACGCCGGAAGAGGCCGAGGACGAGCAGGAACGGCGCCTTCCGCCCCTCGCCGAGGGCAACGCGGTCGAGCGCGGCACGGTGAAGCCGGAGCAGCATTTCACCCAGCCCCCGCCGCGCTACACCGAGGCGAGCCTCGTCAAGAAGCTCGAGGAGCTCGGAATCGGCCGGCCCTCGACCTACGCCTCGATCCTTCAGGTGCTGCAGGATCGGGAATACGTCCGGCTGGAGAAGAAGCGCTTCGTTCCCGAGGACCGCGGCCGGCTCGTGACCGCGTTCCTCGCGAGCTTCTTCGAGCGGATCGTGCGTTACGACTTCACGGCCAAGCTCGAGGACCAGCTCGACGAGATTTCCGGCGGCCGCGCCGACTGGAAGCAGGTCCTGCGCGACTTCTGGCGCGATTTCTACGCCGCCGTCGAAGGCACCAAGGAGCTCCGGATCGCCGACGTCATCGAGAAGCTCGACGAGCAGCTCGGCCGCCATTTCTTCCCGGACGACGGCAGCGGCAAGGACCCGCGGCTCTGCCCCGGCTGCGGCAGCGGCAGGCTGTCGCTGAAGCTCGGCAAGTTCGGCGCCTTCATCGGATGTTCGAATTACCCGGAATGCCGTTACACGCGGCGGCTCGCGATCGAGGGTGCGAACGGCGACGCCGCCGAGGCCGAGTTCGCGACAGGGCCGCGCGTGCTCGGCGAGGACCCGGCGACGGGTGAGCCGGTCACCGTGCGCAAGGGCCCTTGGGGGTTCTACGTCCAGCTCGGAGAGGGCGAAAAGCCCAAGCGCGTATCGCTGCCGAAGGGCATGAGCCCCTCGGAGATCGATCTCGAAACGGCCCTGAAGCTCCTTTCCCTGCCGCGCGAGATCGGACCGCATCCCGACACCGGCGAGATGATCTATGCCGGTCTCGGCCGGTTCGGCCCCTATCTCAAGCACGGCAAGGTCTATCGGAACATCCCCCAGGACGAGCTCCTCACGATCGGGCTCAATCGCGCCGTGGCGCTCCTCGCTGAGGCGCGCCCGTCGCGCGGACGCGGCAAGCCCGAGCCCTTGCGGGAGCTCGGCGCCCACCCTGAAACCGGAGAGCCGGTTCAGCTTTTCAGCGGGCGGTACGGGCCCTACGTCGCGCACCAGAAGGTCTACGCGACCCTGCCGAAGGATACGAAGCCGGAAGAGCTGACGCTCGAAGCCGCCCTTCAGCTGCTTTCGGCACGCGCGGCGAAGGCGAGCCCCAAACGCGCCTCGAAGCGCAAGGCCGGGAGCGGGACGGCGGCGGGCGAGCCGGCCGCCAAGAGCACGAGGAAGACCTCCGCGAAAGCTTCCTCCGCAAAGACGGCCGCCAAAAGCGCAAGCAAGACCGCCGCGAAAACCTCGTCCAAGACGCCCGCCAAGCGCGCCGGCAAGCGCGCCGCCTCGGGCTGATGGCGCGGAAGAGGGGATCCCGCCCGCTACCGAGCCGCGCCGAGCTGCTCGACTTCATTGCCACGAGCCCGACCCCGGTCGGCAAGCGCGAGATCGCCCGCGCCTTCAAGGTGGCCCCAGGCGACCGCGTCGCCCTCAAAGGACTTCTCAAGGACATCGAGCGCGATGGCGATGCGGAGCGGGGCCGTAAGCGCAGGCTGCAGCCTCCCGGAGCGCTCCCCGAGATCTGCGTCGTCGAGATCACCGGCATCGACGACGACGGCGAGCTCTTCGCGAAGCCGCTGGTCCCGGTGCGCGGGGAGCCGCCGATAATTCGGGTCCTGCCGGGGCCCCACGGCGGAGCTGCCGGTGTCGGCGAGCGGGTGGCGGCACGGCTCACGCGGATCGACGCCGGCCATTACGAGGCGCGCGTCATTCGCACCCTGGGTGCGGGGCCGGAGCGGATCCTCGGGATCTTCCGGTCGACAGGCGAAGGCGGCATCATCGAGCCGACCGACCGCAAGGCAAAGGACAACTACCTCGTCCTCCTGGCCGATGCCGGCGGGGCGAGCGACGGCGAGCTCGTCTTCGCCGAGGCGCTGCCTGCACGGCGCCTCGGCATGAAGCGCGCGAGAGTGATCGACCGCCTCGGCGACATGGCGGATCCGCGTTCGATCAGTCTCGTCGCGATCCACACGCACGGCATCCCGGTCGATTTTCCGCCCGATGCGCTCGCCGAGGCCGCGGCGGCAAAACCCGTCGAGCTCGGATCGCGCGAGGATCTGCGCGACTTCCCGCTCGTGACGATCGACGGAGCGGATGCGCGCGATTTCGACGATGCGGTCTGGGCGGCGCGCGACGGGGAGCTCTGGCATCTCATCGTCGCGATCGCCGACGTCGCTTGGTACGTGCGGCCGGGAAGCGCGCTCGATCGCGCCGCGCGCGAGCGGGGAAATTCCGTCTACTTCCCCGATCGCGTCGTTCCGATGCTGCCGGAGGCGCTATCGAACGATCTCTGCTCTCTCCGCCCGCACGAGGACCGCGCTTGCGTCGCGATGCATCTCTGGATCGAAGACTCCGGCCGCCTCCACCGCCACCGTTTCGCGCGCGGGCTGATGCGGTCGGCCGCGCGCCTCACCTACGAAGAGGTGCAGGCCGCGATCGACGGGCGCCCGAGCAAGAAGACGCGGCCCCTCGTCGAGCCGGTGCTGCAGCCTCTCTATGCGGCCTGGCGCATCCTCGACCAGGCCAGGTCGAGGCGCGGCACCCTCGAGCTCGACCTTCCCGAGCGCAAGGTCGTCATCGGCAAGGACGGGCGCGTCGAGAAGATCGAGCCGCGACCCCGGCTCGACAGCCATCGCTTGATCGAGGAGTTCATGATCGCGGCCAACATCGCCGCCGCAGAGTCCCTCGAAGCTCTGCGCCAAGCATGCATGTACCGCGTCCACGATGCACCCGCCGCCGAGAAGCTCGCCGCCCTCGCCGATTTTCTGGAAGGCATCGGGATACCCGGCCTCAAGCTCTCGAAGGGGCAAGTTCCTAAGCCGCGCCACTTCAACCAGATCCTCGCCAAGGTCCGGGGGACCCCGTTTCAGGAAGTGGTGCACGAGCTGGTGCTGCGCAGCCAGGCGCAAGCGGTCTACAGCCCCGCCAACATCGGCCATTTCGGTCTTGCGCTGCGCAAGTACGCCCACTTCACCTCGCCCATCCGGCGTTATGCCGATCTCCTGGTCCATCGCGCCCTTCTCATGGAGCTGCCCGCGATGGAGCCCAACGAGTTCGCCGAACTCGGCGAGCACATCTCGATGACCGAGCGCCGCGCGGCCGCTGCCGAACGGGACGCACTCAACCGCTACATCGTCGCTTTCCTGGCCGAGCGCACCGGGGCGCGGTTCAGCGCCCGCATCAACGGCGTCCAGCGCTTCGGCCTCTTCGTCACGCTCGACGAGACGGGGGCGGACGGGCTTGTGCCGATGAGGCACCTGCCCGAGGACTATTACGTGCTCGAGGAAAGGCAGCAGCGCCTGGTCGGCCGCCGCTGGGGACGCACGTTTACCATGGGCGACCGCGTCGAGGTGCTGCTCCTCGAAGCCGATACGACCACCGGAAGCCTCGTTTTCGAGCTCGTCGCCGGGGGTGGCGAGGAAAAGCCGGCGGCGGACCGCGGCTCCCGCGCCCCGAAAAGAGGCAGGGCCAAGCGCCGACGCTAATCCGTCGGGTCGACTTGCCGAAGTCTCGGAACCCACGCACACTTCAGCCATGTTCTGGCGTGTCCTCCCGGTTCTTTTCGTCGTCGCCTGCACCTCGCCCGACGACGAGCGGTTCGTTGTCTCCGACGATACGGGTCGGGTCTTCTCACGCGCCTACGAACAGGTCGCCGACCTCTACATCGAGCCGAAGCTTCCCGCCGACGCGGCGTGGCCCGGGCTCGCCAAGCTGGTTGCCCTCGATCCGAGGCTGCAGCTGGAGCGGACCGGCGATTCCTTGCTCCTGAAGCGCGAGGGAACGGTGGTCGAGCGGCTGCCGCGGCCGGCCGACGCCGACGCGCGGGCCTGGGGCGCTGCAACCTCTGCCATGATCGGCGCGGCGCGGCGCGTCTCGCCGACAATCGACGCGCTCGACAGGGACAAGCTCGAGCAGACCGTCTTCGAGGGGATCGTCGGGTCGCTCGACAAGTACTCGCGCTACGCGCCGCCGTCGGTTGCGCGGGATCAGCGCGCCTCGCGCGACGGTTTCGGCGGGATCGGCATTCAGCTCGACCGCGAAGACCTCACCCGCGTCGTCAAGGTAATGCCGGGGACGCCCGCCCACCGCGCCGGGCTCATGGCGGAAGACCGCATCGCGAAGATCGACGGCGTGCCGACCGACGCGATCGAGAAGGTGGAGATCACCCGTCGCCTGCGGGGGCCGGTCGACAGCTCCGTCGAGGTGACGGTCGCGCGGGCCGGCCTGCCGAAGCCGCTCGCGGTCACGATGAAGCGTGCCTTCATCATCGTGCCGACCGTCGAGGAACAGCGCGAGGACGACATCGTCATCTTCAAGGTGTCGGGCTTCAACCACTCGACCGCCCAGCAGCTCGCCGACCGCGTCGCCGCGGCGCGCAGGGAGATGGGGCCGCGGCTGCGCGGGATCGTCCTCGATTTGCGCGGCAATCCGGGCGGGCTTCTCGACCAGTCGGTTTCCGTCGCCGACCTCTTCATCGGCGAGACGGGACCGATCGTCTCGACCCGAGGCCGCAACCCGGCGAGCCAACAGTATTTCAGGGCGGCGCCGGACGACATCGCCGGGGGGCTTCCGCTCGTGGCGCTCGTCGACGGCGGCTCGGCCTCTGCCGCCGAGATCGTGGCCGCCGCGCTCCAGGATACCGGGCGGGCTGTGGTCGTCGGCAGCGCCTCCTATGGCAAAGGCACCGTGCAGACGGTGCTTCGCCTGCCGAACGACGGCGAGCTCACGATCACTTGGGCGCGCCTCATCTCGCCCGCCGGATATTCTCTCAACGAGCACGGCGTCGTGCCGACCGTCTGCACGAGCGGTCTCGGCTCGGGCGATGAGGAGGTCGCGCGCGCGGTGAAACGCGGCCTCGAGGCGAGCCTTCAACGCGCCTCGCTCGACGAGGATGCATGGATCGCCCTGCGCAAGACCTGTCCGGGGATGAACGGGGAGCCGCGGGATTTCGAGCTCCGCGTCGCGAAGCGGCTTCTTTCCGATCGGCGGCTCTATACGCGGGTACTCCACCCGCGCCCGCCCTCCTTCGCTTCTTCAAGGGCCGAATCGACCGGAGCACCTTGACTCGGCGCCGCTTGGGGCTATCTTCGCCGCTTTCCGGAAATCGAGTTCCCCGTCATGGCGAAGACCGCAACCGTCAAGATC
Organism: Rhodospirillales bacterium; assembly: GCA_019689675.1. Taxonomy (GTDB): domain Bacteria; phylum Pseudomonadota; class Alphaproteobacteria; order ATCC43930; family CGMCC-115725; genus JADGGZ01. The sequence continues at coordinate 23,596 of JADGGZ010000003.1, forward strand.
AAGCTCGTCAGCTCGGCTGACACCGGTTTTTATTACGTGACCAAGAAGAATCCGCGGACGAAAACCGAGAAGCTCGAGCTCAAGAAATACGATCCGATCGCGCGCAAGCACGTCGTCTTCAAGGAAGGCAAGATCAAGTAGCCCGCTCGCGGACGCGGGTTGCGCTTCTTCGCGCCTTTCTCAGACCACTTCGCGAATGATGGCGGGAGCCTCGACCCCGCCCGCGCAGGCGACCCGATTGCGACCGCCTCGCTTCGCGGCGTAGAGCGCCTCGTCGGCACGGTTCAGCAATGCCGCCGGCGTCTCATGGTCGGTGCGCGCCGTCGCCACCCCGACGCTTATGGTTACCGGGATCTCGCCCGCCGCCGCCGAGATCCGGATCGGCTTTTCCGCCACGCCGCGCCGGAGCCGCTCCGCGACCGAGTAGGCGACGGCAAGCCCGGTCTCGGGCATCACGATCAAGAACTCCTCGCCTCCATACCGGGCAACGAGGTCGAAACTACGCACGTCGCGCTGCGCCCGCCGCGCCACCTCGATCAGGACCTCGTCGCCGGCGGCATGGCCGTGCCCGTCATTGACGCGCTTGAAGTGGTCGATGTCGAAAAGGAGCACGGCGACGCCCTGGCCGCCCTCCTCGTGGCGCGCCAGCAGGCTGTCGAGATGCGCTGCGACATAGCGCCGGTTGTAGAGCCCGGTGAGCGGGTCTGTGAGCGCGAGGCTGAGGCTCCTGCGGTAATTGTCGCGCAGGCGGTCGCTGAGGCGCTTGCGGCGGATCTGCGTGCGCGCCCGGGCGAGCAGCTCGTTCTTCTCGAGCGGACGCAGGATGTAGTCGTTGGCGCCGAGGTCGAGCCCCTTGGCGAGGCGCGGGAGCTCGCATTCCTCGCCGACGAGAAGGATCGGCACCTGGCGCGTGCCTTCGGCGGCGCGAACCTGGCTGACGAGCCGGAGCGTATCGCCGCTGCCGAGCGACATGCCGGCGATGAGAAGGTCCGGCTCCGTCTCGAGCGCCCGCAGGGCCTCGCGGGGCTCCGCGTGGGTCGCGATGTCGGACGCGATCGGCGCCAGCATCTCGACGATCTTGGCGGCCGCGAAGCGGCTGTCCTCGACGAGAAGAATGCGCGCGGGACGGTCGTCCTCAGCGCTCGCGAGATCCGCGCCCGGCAGCTCGGCGAAGCGGTTGTAGACCTCCTCGCGAAGTCGCCACTCGTCCATCATGCGCTTCAGCCGAGCGAGCGAGCGCACGCGGGCGAAGAGCGCGATATCGTTCACCGGCTTCGTCAGGAACTCGTCCGCGCCCACTTCGAGCCCGCGCAGACGGTCGGCGACGTCCGACAGCGCCGTGACCATGACCACCGGGATGGCGGCGGTCCGCGGATCCGCCTTGAGGCGCCGGCACACCTCGAACCCGTCCATCTGCGGCATCATCACGTCGAGGAGAACGAGATCGGGCTGCTCCGCCTGCGCGATGCGCAAGGCGTCGATGCCGTTGCTCGCGGTGAGGACGTCGAAATACTCGGCGGTGAGCTTTGCTTCGAGGAGCTTTACGTTGACGTCGACATCATCGACGACGAGGACTCGCGCCGACATCGCCGTTCGTCAGGCGAGAAAGCGCTCGACCGTCTCGAGAAAATTGGCGACCGAGATCGGCTTTGCGATGTAGGCCTCGCACCCGCCCTCGCGGATCTTCTCCTCGTCGCCTTTCATCGCGAAGGCCGTGACCGCGATGATCGGAATCGAGCGGAGATCGTCGTCCTCCTTGATCCACTTCGTGACCTCGAGCCCTGAGACTTCAGGCAGCTGGATGTCCATGAGGATGAGGTCGGGGCGGTGATTGCGCGCCAGCTTCAGTGCTTCCATCCCGTCCTTGGTCTGCAGGGTTTCGTACCCGTGCGCCTCGAGGAGGTCATGGAAGAGCTTCATGTTCAGGTCGTTGTCCTCGACGATGAGGACGGTCTTCGCCCCATGGCCGTTGGGCTGCTGTCCGTTGACGTTGCTCGCGGTCATGGGTGGCGGTTTCCTACGGCGATTGGCCAACCACATAAGCTGTCCAGCGTTAAGAATTCGTAACCGGTACCGGCCCGGCTAGAATGTCCGAATGCGTATCGGAGTCGATCTCGGCGGCACGAAGATCGAGGCCATTCTGCTCGATGACGAGGGGACCGTGCTGGCCCGCCGGCGTGTTCCGACGCCCGCAGGCAGCTACGAGGCGACGCTCGCGGCGATCCGCGGTCTCGTGACAGAGCTCGAAACCGGAATGGAGACGAAGGCGAGCGTCGGGGTCGGCATGCCCGGCGCGATCTCGCCCAAGACCGGGCTCGTCAAGAACGCCAACTCGACATGGCTCAACGGGCGCCCCTTCGACCGCGATCTGACCGAGCTGCTGGGGCGCCCCGTCCGGTTCGCCAACGACGCGGATTGCTTCGCCCTCTCCGAGGCGACCGACGGCGCCGCGGCCGGGCTTCCGGTCGTGTTCGGCGTCATTCTCGGCACGGGAGTCGGCGGCGGGATCGTGATCGCCGGAAAACTTCTCTCCGGCGCCGATGCGATCGCGGGGGAATGGGGGCACAATCCGCTGCCATGGCCGAGCCAAGCCGAGCTTCCGGGTCCGCCCTGCTACTGCGGCAAGCGCGGCTGCATCGAGACTTGGCTCTCAGGTCCCGGCCTCGCGAGGGACTACGGCGGAGGCGCGGACGCGGCCGAGATCGCGGCGCGGGCGGAAGCGGGCGAGCCGGGCGCCGCCGCCGCGCTCGAGCGTTACGCCGATCGGCTCGCGCGGGGGCTCGCCAGCGTGATCAACGTCATCGATCCGCACGCGGTGGTGCTCGGCGGCGGGCTTTCGAAGATCGCGGCTCTCTATGAGCGCGTGCCGGACCTTCTGACGCGCTACGTTTTCTCGGACCGGGTCGCCGCGCGGCTCCTCCCGCCGCTGCACGGCGATTCCTCGGGCGTGCGCGGCGCAGCATGGCTCTGGTGAGGCTCTGCCGCGATTGCGGCGCGGAACCGCCCGAAGTCGCACGGCGCTGCGCCCAATGCGGATCGACCCGGCTCGTCGCCCATCCCGAGCTCGGCGCGCTCGCGATCGCGCATATCGATTGCGATGCGTTCTACGCCAGCATCGAGAAGCGCGACGACCCGACGCTCGCGGACAAGCCGGTCATCGTCGGCGGCGGCAAACGCGGCGTCGTCGCGGCCTGCTGCTATGTCGCCCGCCTCTCCGGCGTGCGCTCTGCGATGCCGATGTTCAAGGCGCTGCGGCTCTGCCCCGATGCCGTCGTCATTCCCCCCGACATGGCGAAGTACAAGGCGGCCGGCCGCGAAGTGCGCCGGCTGATGGAAGAAACGACGCCCCTCGTCCAGCCGCTCTCGATCGACGAGGCGTTCCTCGACCTCACCGGGACCGACATCCTCCACAAGGGGCCGCCGGCGCGAACCCTGGGGCTCCTCGCGCGCCGCATCGAGCGCGAGGTCGGCGTCACCGTCTCGATCGGGCTGAGCTACAACAAGTTCCTCGCGAAGATCGCGTCCGACCTCGACAAGCCGCGCGGCTTCGCCGTGATCGGACGCGCCGAGGCGGAAAGCTTTCTCGCCCCCCGCCCGGTCGGGCTCCTCTGGGGCGTGGGCGCGGCCCTCCAGCGCCGGCTCGCCGCCGACGGCATCACCACGATCGGGCAGCTTCGGGCATACCGGGAGCAGGAGCTCGTCGGTCGGTACGGCTCGATAGGGCGCCGGCTCTATCGCTTCGCCCGCGGCGAGGACGACCGGCGGGTCGATCCCGACGCGCCGACGAAGTCGATCTCGTCCGAAACGACGTTCGCGCAGGATACCGGCGATGGCGCGCTGATCGAGGCGGAGCTGCGCCCCCTCTGCGCCAAGGTCGCACAACGCCTCGTCGCCGCGGGGCTCGCGGGCACCACGGTGACGCTGAAGCTCAAGACCGCCGATTTCAGGATCCGTACCCGTGCGCACCGGCTCGATCGCCCGACGCAACGGGCGGAGGTCCTGCTCGAAACCGCGCTTCTTCTCTTGGCGCGCGAGCTCGACGGCACGCGTTTCCGCCTCGTCGGCATTGGCGCGGACGGGCTCGTGCCGGGACGCGAGGCCGATCCTCCCGGCCTCTTCGATCAGCAGCTGGGCTTGGGCAGCGCTTCGATCTCGTCGAGCCGGGCCTTGATCGTAAAGTCGCTGTAGTCGAGCACCATATCGGCCGAGACGCCGTTATCGTGCAGGCGCATGCCCAGTTCGTATTCGGGCCGCTCCGAAGTGCTTCCGGCAGGGAAGAACGCGAGCCGCACGCGCCAGGAAGGCCGCTGGAGCAGCGGGCTCTTCGCGCCCGACTTCGCCGGAGAGTTCGGGTCGCTTGCGATGGCGGCCGTTATCTCGACCGCATTCTCCCCGCCCGAACCGTCGAAGACGTGACGCGCGAGGAACTGATCCCCTGCCATCGCCCGCTCGATGAGTTCGATCGTGTGCCGCGTGGGGAAGATCGTCCCGGGAGCGAGGTCGAGCCGGGACACGGAAGGACGGCTGAATTCCGCGACACCGCCCTTGCCGGGACCGTCCAACCGGGCGACGCCGCGAATCTCCTCGTCGACCTCCCCGTTGCGCAGCTTGCGCTCGTTGAACCGATAGCGGAGACCGTCCTTGGCTTCCCATGTGACGTAGTTCGAGCTGATCTCGACCTCGCCGTCCTCGGCGTACTGCATCCGGAGCCGATAGCGCTGCTGGACCGTCCAGCCGTCGCAAGTCTCGCCCCATTCGTAGACCATGGTGCCTCGGGCGCCGATGATGCCGCTGTTCGATTTCGCGCTGCCCAGGGTCATCGCATAAAGAGCCCGGTGCGGCGCGATCTCGACGGCCGAGGCGGCCACGGTAGACGAGGCGAGCACGAGGACGGCGAGGGTGAACGCGGCTTTCAAGGGACTGGGCTCCGGAAGCTCGAATCGCCTCCTAACGTAGTACGAGGCCGGGCCGCTCCCAACCCTTGCCGGTGAAGAGCTGCCGCGCGGCAGAACTTTCCTGCCCTCCGTTGCGGTTCAGGCACAAAATTCGCCTCTTCCGGACTGGCACGCCCTTTGCGGAGGCGATGTCGCCATGGAGGGAACAATGACCGCGATGATCACTTCGCGTGCCGAAAACGTCGTGCATCTGCGACAGCCGAAAACCGCGGACCGGCAACGGCTCCTCGACTGGGCGCTGGCCGCGGTTGCCGAGGCCGAGGAGCGTGTCGCTCAGCTCCAGGCCCGCGTCACTTATCTCGAAGGAATCTCGGTGACGGACGAGCTGACCGGGCTCCTCAACCGCCGCGGCTTTCTCGCCGAGCTTCAGCGCGCGCTTGCCGTCGCCCGGCGCGGCGGAACGCGCGGCGTGCTCATGCTCTGCGACCTCGACGGGTTCAAGCTCGTCAACGACCGCCACGGCCACAGCGTCGGGAACGAGGCGCTGAAGCAGTTCGCCGCCCTTCTCGCCAGCCGCGTGCGCCGTGCGGATGCGGTCGGCAGACTCGGGGGTGACGAGTTCGGCATCATTCTGACCGCCGCGACGCTCGCCAACGCGCGCAGACGCGCGCAGGCCTTGCGCCAGCTCGTCGCGGGCACGAGCTTCGTTGCGGCCGATACCTCGCTCCGCCTGGGCGCCTCGTTCGGCTTCGTGCCGTTCGACGGCACCGAAAACGAGGAAGATCTCCTGAACCGCGCCGATCTCGCGATGTACGGCGAGAAGCGCCGGAATGCCGAGCTCGAGTCCGCCTAGACCTCGACCAGCTCGCCGTGCCGGGTGCAGTCCTCGGCCGCGAGCGCGACGAACGCATCGGTGATCGCCTCGGGCGGGCGCAGCTTCTGCGGGTCCTCTCCAGGAAACGCCTGCGCTCGCATCCGCGTGCGTACGATGCCCGGATCGAGCAGGTTCACGCGGACCGCCGTCTTGGAGATTTCGCCGGCCCAGGTCTTGACCATGTGCTCGAGCGCCGCCTTCGACGCGGCGTAGGCGCCCCAGTAGGGGAAGATCCCGCGTGCGACGCCGCTCGTGACGAAGATCGCGCGCCCGGAGTCCGACATTCGGAGCAAGGGGTCCATGGCGCGAATGAGGCGCCAGTTGGCGGTAAGATTGACCGCGATCACCCGCTCCCATTCCTTCGGATCTATGTGCCCCATCGGCGATAGCGTCCCGAGGATGGCGGCATTCGCCACCAGCACGTCGAGCCGGGTGAAGCGCTGGTGCAAGGCAGCCGCCATCTGGTCGATCTTGGCGTAGTCGGCGAGATCCATCGGCACGAGCGTCGCCCGCCCACCTGCCTTCTGCACCTGGTCGTCGACCTCCTCGAGCCCGCCGACGGTTCGCGCCACGAGCACGACGTGCGCGCCTTCCGCCGCGAAGCGCACTGCGACAGCGGCGCCGATTCCCCGCGACGCGCCCGTAATCAATGCGACCCGATCCGCCAGGCGCCTGCCTGTCATCGCACCTCCTTCCCGGAGGCGATCTTACGCGGTTTCGGCGAGAAGCGAGAGTTGTGTCTGCACCTTGCCGGCGTCGCGATCGGTCAGGGGGATCGGATAATCGCCGGTGAAGCAGGCGTCGCAGAACCGGGGAGCGTTCGGGTTGCGGCCGGGCTCTCCCATGGCGCGGTAGAGCCCGTCGATCGAGATGAAGGCGAGAGTGTCCGCGCCGATGAACTGGCCCATCGCGGCGATGTCGTAGCGCGACGCGAGAAGCTGCTCGCGGGTCGGCGTGGCGATCCCGTAGAAGCAGGAATGCGTCGTCGGCGGGCTCGAGATCCGCATGTGGACCTCGGTCGCGCCCGCGTTCCGGACCATTTCGACGATCTTGGTAGAAGTCGTGCCGCGCACGATGGAGTCGTCGACCAGCACGACGCGCTTTCCGGCGAGGTTGACGCGGTTGGCGTTGTGCTTGAGCTTGACGCCGAGATGCCGGATCTGGTCGGTCGGCTCGATGAAGGTGCGCCCGACGTAATGGTTGCGGATGATGCCGAGCTCGAACGGAATTCCCGATTCCGCCGCGTACCCGATCGCCGCGGGGACGCCCGAATCCGGCACCGGCACGACGATGTCGGCATCGACGTGGCTTTCGCGCGCGAGCTCGATTCCGATGCGCTTTCGCGCTTCGTAGACGCTCGTTCCCTCGACGATGCTGTCGGGGCGGGCGAAGTAGATGTGCTCGAAGACGCAGAAGCGGCTGTCGTGGCGGCCGAAGGGCTTGAGGCTGCGCACGCCGTCGTCGTCGATGACCACGATTTCGCCCGGATCGACGTCGCGCACGAAGTCGGCGCCGATGATGTCGAGTCCGCAGCTCTCGGACGAAATGATCCAGGCATCGCCGAGCCGGCCCAGAACGAGCGGGCGGACACCGAGAGGATCGCGCACGCCGATGAGCGCGGTCTGCGAGAGCGCGCCGAGCGAATAGGCGCCATCCACTTGACGCAGCGCATCGACCAGCCGGTCCACGACGGTGCCCTTGAGCGAGGTCGCGACGAGATGGACGATCACCTCGGTATCGCTGGTCGACTGGAAAAGGCTGCCGCGCCTGACGAGCTGCCGCCGCAGATGATAGGCGTTGGTGAGATTGCCGTTGTGGCAGATCGCGAACCCGCCGAGCTCGAGGTCGGCGAAAAGCGGCTGAACGTTCCGAAGCGCCACCTCGCCGGTCGTTGCGTATCTCACGTGACCGAGCGCCGTGCTTCCGGGCAGGCCCGCCATCACTTCCTTGGAGCCGAAATTCTCCCCGACATGGCCCATGGCCCGATGGGCCCGAAACTGCTCGCCGTCATAGGCAACGATGCCCGCCGCCTCTTGCCCGCGGTGCTGCAGGGCGTGGAGCCCGAGCGCGACCAGCGCCGCAGCCTCGGGGTGGCCCCAGACGCCGAATACGCCGCATTCCTCCCGGAACCGGTCGCCGTCGTACGGATCGGTGGTGAGCATCCGCGCCTTAAGTAGTCTTCCCGAGACGCCCTGTCGAGTTCCCCGTCGCCGGCACGGGGCCGCCGGACGACGATTCCACGAGAGGTAGAGCGAAATAATATCAAGACGTTACAAAGAATCGACGATGAACGCGCGCAATCCGGGTCCGTTCGCCTCGCAAAAGGGACGGGAGGGAGCGCGTCATGGCTTCTCCAGGTCGAGGAGACTCGCCAAAAGTCGTGCTTGTGGTCGACGACGATCCGGATGTCCGGGAGACCATCGTCAGTATGCTCGAGCCCGCGGGGTTCACGGTGATCGACGTGCCGAGCGGCCGTCAGGCGCTCGACATCCTGGAGAGAGATTCGACGATCGACGTCCTCTTCACCGACGTGATGATGCCCGGAATCAGCGGCATCACTCTCGCCAAGCGTGCGCTCGCGATCAGACCCGAGCTGCGGGTAGTGCTAACCTCGGCCTATTTCCGCGATGAATCCAACGAGCTGCCATGCCTGCGCAAGCCCTTCCGCGGGGAAGAACTGCTGCAGGCGATCTCCGGCGAGCTCCACGTCCGTTAAGGTTCTGCGGGAGAGAAAGTGTCGCACGCACGCATCGACCCGGTTTCGAACCCGCGCATGAACCAGCGCGCACGTTGCGCCGACGTGCCGTGCGTGAAGCTGTCGGGAACGACGTGGCCTCGCGCACGATGCTGTATGCGGTCGTCGCCGACCGCGGCCGCCGCCGCGAGCGCCTCCTCGATATCGCCGGGCTCGATGATCCGGTGCGCAGCCTCGGCCCGATTCGCCCAAACGCCCGCTAAGCAATCGGCCTGGAGCTCGACCCGCACGGAGAGGGCGTTTCCTTCGCTCGGCGCGAGCCGCTGCCGCGCACTGGCGACCTTGCCGGAGATGCCGAGCAAATTCTGCACATGATGGCCGATCTCGTGCGCGATCACGTACGCCTGCGCGAAGTCTCCGGGAGCGCCGAGACGCTCCTCCAAATCGCGGAAGAAGGCGAGGTCGAGATACGCTTTCTCGTCCGCCGGACAGTAGAACGGCCCGACGGCGGCTTCGGCGAGGCCGCAGGCCGACCGGACCGCGCCCGAGAAGAGGACGAGCTTCGGCTCCCGATAGTCGCGCCCCTCCTCGCCCAGCGTCGCGGTCCAGACGTCCTCGGTCTCGGCGAGGACGACCGAGACGAACTGGGCGCTTCTGTCCTCGCCCGGGGCCGGCGCACGCGAGGTGCCGGACTCCTCCGTCGGGCCGCCGCCTGCCAGCTCCACGAGAATGGCCGGGTCGATGCCGAAGAGCAGCCCCAGGACGAGGAGCACGGCGACGCCGATGCCGCCGCCCGCGATCCCAGCCGGCGTGCCCCTACCGCGACGGTCCTCGACATTGGCGCTGCGCCGGCCGAGCTGCCATCTCACGGGCGGCTAACGTCGGCGCCAGGAAGACTATCCCTTCGCTTTGCGCGCAAGCATGGACCGTCCGATCGCCGTCGACGATCACGGGAACCCGGCCCTCCCCGGAGAAGGCGATGGCCTCTTTCGCCGTGAACCGCCGAGGCACCGTCCCGGTCGGGATCCTCCCCGGCGAGCTCGCATAGGCGAATCGTCGTCGAAGAGGCGTACCGCTGTTGCGGGACGCCCCGCATTGCCATAGAGGATTGCCATGGGCAAGGCTCCCGACTGGCGCAGCAAGGTAGATCCGGCACGGCTGGCCGGTCTGGAGCCATTCGCGGGTATCGACGAGGCGGGCCTTGCGGAGATCGCGGCGCGGGCTCAGCCGCGGCGGATTGCCAAGAATGAAGCGCTGTTCGAGCAGGGAGCGCCCGCGACCGGCTACTTCGTCCTGCTCGACGGCCGGCTCAAGATCGTGCAGGTCACCGAGGACGGGCAGCAGATCGTCGTGCGGTTCGTCGGTCCCGGCGAGCCTGCCGGCGCGCTCGCCGCTCTCGGAATCGAGTCCTACCCCGCGAGCGCCATCGCGGTCACCGACAGCCTCGCTCTCGCCTGGAACGCCGGGGAGGCGGCAAAGCTGATGACGCGGTTCCCGTCCTGGGCGATGTCGACGTCCCGCGCCGTCGGAGGCCGGGTCCAGGAGGCGCATGCCCGGATCCGCGAGATCTCCACCGAGCGGGTGGAGCGGCGCATCGCGCATGCGATCCTGCGCCTCGCTCGCCAGGCCGGAACCCCGATCGAGGAGGGCGGCGTCCGCATCGAATTTCCGCTCAGCCGACAGGACATAGCCGAAATGACCGGAACCACGCTCCACACGGTCAGCCGCACGCTGAGCGCGTGGGAAGAGGCAGGTTACGTCGAAGGCGGCCGGCAACGCATCGTGGTCAAGGACGCAGGCGCGCTCCGGCGCATCGCCGAGGAAGGCTGAGCCGCAATCGTGGACGGGACGTCGGCGCCGGATCGGCGCCCTTCCTGGGCGCGGCTTTTTCTGCCGTTCGCCGCGGGCTATTTCCTCTCCTATCTCTTCCGCACCGCGAACGCCGTCGTCGCCGACGATCTCGCGGCCGAGCTCGACGCGGGCGGCGCGGCGCTGGGGCTTCTCACCGGCGCCTACATGATCGGCTTCGCGGCGATGCAGCTTCCGCTCGGCCTGCTGCTCGATCGTTACGGGCCACGACGCGTGCAGGCGGCGCTTCTGGTCGTGGCCGCCGTGGGCGCCGTCGGGTTCGCGGTCGGCGGCGACATCTATGCGCTCGCCGCCGCCCGCACGCTCATCGGGGTCGGCTTCGCCGGCTCGCTCATGGCAGCCTTCAAGAACAACGTGCTCTGGTGGCCGAAAGACCGGCTGCCCTTCGCCAACAGTCTGATGCTCGTGGCCGGCACGCTCGGCGCGTTCGCGGCGACGACGCCCATGGCGGCGCTGTCGGCGGCATATGGGTGGCGTGCGGCCTTCGCCATCCTGGCCGTGCTGACGCTCCTCGCCGCGCTCTACGTCCATCTCGCCGTGCCGGAACGGCCGGCGCAAGGAAAGCCCGAGCGGCTCGCCGCGCAGGTCGAAGGGCTCCTTACGATTTTCAAGGACCGCTTCTTCTGGCGTATCGCCCCCGCCGCCGTCGCGGTCCAGGCGGTCCAGCTCGCTTATCTCAGCCTTTGGGCCGCGCCATGGCTGCGCGACATCAGCGGTCTGGACCGCGCAGGTGTCGCCTCGCACCTCCAGGTCATCCCGTTGTCGATGATCGCCGGCTATCTCTTCACCGGCGCCCTCGCGGCAAGGCTGCCGCAGCTCGGGATCCCGCCCCTCGCTCTCGTCACCGTCGCGGTCGCGCTGTTCGTCCTCAACGGCGCCCTTCTTCTCGTTCCCGTAATCGACGTGCCCTATGTCCAATGGGCGGCTTTCGGCTTTCTCGCAACGGGCGCGGTGCTGTCCTACTCGATTCTCTCTCAGGCCTTTCCCGCCGCGCTCGCAGGCCGCGTCAACACCGCGCTCAACCTCCTGACTTTCCTCGCCGCGTTCGTCGCGCAGTGGCTCATTGGGATCGGCGTCGACGCGTTGGGCCACCGCGCCGCGCTCGGCATCAGCGTCGGCGTGTGTCTTGCTTCGGGGTTGTGGCTCCTCCGCCGCTGAGCCAGGGCGCGAGCGCCCAGGCGAGCGGCAGCGAAAGCAGGATCATCGCCGCCGTCGCGATCATCGACGGAACGACGCCGACCGCATCGCCGGCGGCGCCGAAGAGTATCGGCGCGAGCGCGCCGCCGCCGATCGTGCCCGTGTAGAAGATTCCGAATGCGCGCGCGCGGTGTTCGGGCCGCACGAGCTCCGGCACGGTGCCGTAAAGCACCGACGAGGTGCCGTTGAGCGCGACTCCGATCAGGGGAAGAAGCGCGAGCGCGGGCACGAGCGGCAGCGCGACGAGCCCGACGATCGCCGCCGCCGTCAATCCCTCGGTGAGGAACACCGCGCCGATGACGCCGAACCGCGCGCCGAGCCAGCCGCAAGCGAGCTTGCCCGCGGCGCCGCCGAGCGCAAGCGTGGTCAGCGCGATGCCGACGGACGTCATCGCCGCGCCTTTCCCGAGGAGAAGGAAGGGAAGGAAGGTGATGAACGCCATCCGGGTCGCGCTGTCGAGGACGCCGATCGCGAGCAGAAGCGGAAAGCCGCGCCCGCTTCCCTCGTGCGCGATGACGGGCTCGCGCCGCGTCCCCGAAGCGATCGCTGACGGCAGAAGAAAAACAGCGGCAGCCGCCACCACCCCGAGGAGCCCCAGACCGGCCGCGACCGGCCGCCAGGGCGCGAGCGTCAGGAGCAGGGCGGCGAGCGCGGGGAACGTCATCTTTCCGACATCGCCCGCGAAGTTGTAGATCGCGAGCGCACCGCGCGATCGAGAGCCTTCGTAGGCCGCCGCGACCAGGGTCGATGCGATCGGATGCTGGACGCTGGCGCCGATGCCGCCGAGCAAGAGGACCACGACGAGCGCCGCAAGGGTTTCGCTCGAACCCGCTACGATGAAGCTCGCGCCGGCGACGGCGGTGCCCAAGCCGAGCACGGCACGATGGCCGAACCGCGTCGTAAGCGCCGCGACAGGGATTTGGAAGAGGGCGAGCGCTCCGACATAGAGGGCGCGCATGACCCCGATCGCCGCGTAGCCGAGCGCGAACTCGGCCTGCCACAGCGGCAGGAACACGACGAGGAGGTCGGTGTAGCCGTCGTGGAGAACATGCGCGCCGCTCGACACCGCAAGCACCCGTCGTTCAGACGGAAGGGAGCGGCCCTCAGCGGCGGAGATCGTCATCGCGCGACGCTACGCTCGCCTCGCGGCGGGGGACGGGCGCCGCCAGAGCGGCAGGCGGCACGGTCGGCTCACGACCCGGGCGGCTTCGTTTCGACAAGAGCGACGCCGATCATCGCGTCGCGCCCGACCAGGGATGCGAGCGTCGCCTCGTCCATGTTTTCCGTTCCCGCCGGCCGGCGCGGCAGCACGAGGTAGCGCATGTCGGCCGTGGAATCGTGAACGCGCACCTCGACGTCGTCGGGAAGAACGGTGCCGAACTCCGCGAGGACGGCTCGGGGCTCGCGCACCGCGCGGCTGCGATACTCGCGGCTCTTGTACCAGTCCGGCGGCAGGCCGAGCAGGAACCGCGGATAGCAGGAACACAGCGTGCAGACGATCATGTTGTGGACACGCTCGGTATTCTCGACGACGACGAGCCTCGTCGGACCCATGTCGATGCCGAGCTCGGCGCAAGCGGCGCTGCCGTCCGCAAGGAGGCGCGCCTTGTAGGCGGGATCGGTCCACGCCCTCGCGACGACGCGTGCGCCCTGTGCGGGCGTGCGCGCATCCATCGCCTCCACGGCCATTCGCACGTCGGCAGGGGTGATGATGCCCTTCTCGATGAGGAGCTCGCGCACCGCGATCTCCATCGTCTGGTAGTATCCGAGTCGCTCCTCGGCGTCGGGCAGATGCTCGTGCGCGCCGCCCGGACCGTGCGCGTGATGCTCGTGGCTCATCGCACCTCCTCGAGCCAATGCTGGTAGATCTCGACGTCGATCGTGTCGTGCCCGGGGCCGGCATAGTCCGGCCAGACTTCGCGTTGCCTGAAGCGGACACGGTAGAGCGGCTGTGCAGGCAACCCGTCGCGATTGTAGGCGAGCTCCTCAGGATTCGGAAACGCGCCGCATAGACGCTCGACATGGCCTTCGCAGCCGCGGATGTACCACGGCGTGCGGACATGGCCGGGCGGAAAGGCGCGACGCACGCGCACGCGTTCACCCGGCGTGAACCTCGGCGCGATCGGGGTTGTCACGGCGCCCCCCGCCGCGCTGCCGCGACCTCTTCCATCTTGCGGCCGAGCTCGTCGATCGTGATGACGCCGCGCTGGATGAGAGTCTGGCAGATGGCATGCATCCAGCGCTCGTAGTAGCCCATCGCGTCGTAGGCCTGCGGTCCCAGCGCCTCGATGTTGCGTCGCAGCTCGTCGACCTTGAGAAGCTGCCGCTGCGGCGAGGAGAGAAGCATCATCAAGGCATCCACGCGCTTCTCCCAGAGCGCGTAGTCGTGCTCGGTTCTTTTTACCGGCCCCGCCGGGAGGCCGCCCATGTCGTGATGGCTGCGCATGGCGCGAGCGTAGCACGGGAACCATCCTCGGCGCCTCCCGGTTCAAGACCCGAAAGGAGGTGACCTATGCCGCAGATTCCGCTCGAGATCGCGTTCCACAACTGCTCCCCCTCCGAAGCCGTCGAGGCGGCAATTCACGAGCGTGTGAGCAAGCTCGAGCGGATATACGATCGTCTGACGAGCTGCCGCGTTTCCGTCGAGGCGCTCCACCAACAGCATCGGAACGGCAACGTTTACGAGGTTCATATCGACATGCTGGTCCCGGGCGGCCAGCTCGTGGTGAGCCGGGCGCCGCACAAGCCGAAAGAGCGCTATGCCAGCCCCGACGTCTACACGAGCATCCGCGACGCATTCGACGCCGCCGAGCGGCAGCTCATCGACTACAAGCAGCAGATCCGCGGCGAGGTGAAGACGAGCCCCGAGCAGAATCTCTTCCATGGCCAGATCGCCGAGATCGACCCGAACGGCGAATTCGGTTTCATCCTGACTGGGGAGGGGACCCAGCTCTATTTCCACCGTAACGCGCTGCTGGAAGGCGAATGGGAGAAGCTCGCGCGCGGCACGGAGGTCCGCTACGTGCCGAAGGACGGCGATACCGGCCCCACCGCGGCCAAGGTGTGGCTCGTCTCCGAGCCGCCGTCCGAGTGAGCCGCCCGGTTCGCCGTCCATCGCGCCCCTGAATGGGCGTATAACCTTCGCGGGTTGGTCCTCCGGAGGTGACGGATGATGGTCGCGAGGGCGCGGGTGCTGCGCCGTTTTTCGGTATGGTTCCTGATCGCGGGGCTCGTCTCCGGCTGCGGCGTCAACGAGGTTCCGCGGCTCGACGAGGAGGTGAAGGCGGCTTGGAGCCAAGTCCTCAATCAGTACCAGCGTCGCGCAGATCTCATCCCGAACCTGGTCGAGACCGTCAAGGGCTACGCCCAGCACGAGCAGGAGACGCTCACCGCCGTGACCGAGGCCCGGGCGCGCGCGACGCAGATGCAGATCCCGCCCGACATTCTCGAGAACCCCGAAGCGTTCCGCCGCTTTCAAGAGAACCAGGCGGCGCTGACCTCCGCCCTCGCTCGTCTCCTCGCCGTTTCCGAGCGCTATCCGGATCTCAAGGCGAACCAGAACTTCCTCTCGCTGCAGTCGCAGCTCGAAGGCACTGAGAACCGGATCGCGATCGCGCGGCGCGACTACATCACCGCGGTGCAGCGTTACAACACGGAGCTGCGAACCATCCCGGGGCGCTGGATCGCGGCGCTGCTTTACCCCGACGCAAAGGTAAGGGAGACCTTCACCATCGCCGAAACGGCCCAGGAGGCGCCGAGAGTGAAGTTCTGACCCGTGCCGCGCGCCCTTTCTGCTTTCTACGCTCTCGCCGCACTTCTTCTCCTCGCGCTCGCGGCCGCCGCCGAGCCGCAATTCCCGGCGCTCACCGGCCGGGTCGTCGACGAGGCCGGTCTTCTTTCGCCGGCCGCCCGCGAAGGCCTTGCCGAGCGGCTCGCCGCCCACGAACAGGCGACGGGACAACAGGTGGTCGTCGTGACGCTCGCCTCCCTTCAAGGCTATCCGATCGAAGATTTCGGCTACCAGCTCGGCCGCCATTGGGGCATCGGCGAGAAGGACAAAGACACTGGCGCGCTTCTCATCGTCGCGCCGCGCGAACGGCAGGTGCGGATCGAAGTCGGCTACGGGCTCGAGGAGAGGCTCACCGACGCCGTGAGCCGCGCCATCATCGAGCAAGACATCCTGCCCGCGTTCCGGCGTGGCGATTTCGAGGGGGGAATCGTCGCCGGCACCGCGGCGATGCTGAGCGTGCTGGGCGGCGAGGTGCGCCAGGGCGAAGCCGGACGCCGACCGGCGGCGCAGGACCCGCAGGACATGCTGACGGCTTTTCTCGTCCTGCTCGTCGTCTTCGTGGTCGTCTTCCGCGTGTTCGGCGGCCGCGGCGGGTACATGGTCGGCCCGCCTGTCGGTGGAATCTGGACGATGGGAGGCGGCCGTCGCTCGCGCGGCCGCGGCGGCTTCGGCGGCTTCTCGGGCGGCGGAGGCTCCTTCGGCGGCGGCGGCGCGACGGGCCGATGGTGAAGCGCCGTCTCTCCGGGGAGGACCGCGAGCGCATTCGCGACGCGGTCGTGCGCGCCGAGGCGCGCACAGGCGCGGAGCTCGTCGTGGCGGTCGCCGATTCCTGCGGCAGCTACGGCGTCTTCGGCATCCTCTGGGCGGCACTCGCCGCGCTTCTTGCCGGCGCAGTGACAGTGCTCGCCGCACCCGGGATCGGGGCGTCGCGCCTCATGCTGGTCGAAGGCGCCGTCTTCGCGTTCCTCGCCGCCGCGCTCGCATTCCCGCCGCTTCTGATGTGCGTCGTTCCGCCGAGCGTGCGCCGCGCCCATGCGAGGGCGACGGCCGAGCAGGAATTCGCGGCGCTGGTCGGCGGGCGCACCGAGGGGAATGTCGGCGTCCTCTTCTTCATCGCGCTCGCCGAGCGGCATGTCTTCATCCTGCCCGACCGCGGCATCGCCGCGGCAATCGACAGTGCGCGCTGGGAGGAAATCGTGACGCGGCTCACGGAAAAGGCGCATCACGGCGCACTGGCTGCGGCGATCATCACCGCAATCGACTCGGCGGCAGCGCTCCTCGAGCCGGTCTTTCCTCCCGAGATGCCGCCGGAAAACCCGCTTTCTGACGAGGTCTTCGAGGTCGGCCGGAAGTCGCCACCACCGCCGAACGTATGACGGGTTAGGGTAGCGGGAGCGAGCCGGCTAAACTCGCGCGGCATCGCAAGGCATGACGGGAGGGAACAGGAACCATGACGCTCGAGGGAAAGCTCGCCTGGGTCACCGGCGCCGGCAGCGGAATAGGACGTGCGGCCGCCGAGGCTCTCGCCGCCGGCGGGGCGCGCGTCGTTCTCTCCGGGCGGCGCGCGGCGCAGCTCGACGAGGCGGCTGCGGCGATCGGACGCGCCGGCGGCAAGGCCGAGGCGTGGCCGTTGGACGTCGCGGACCGACAGGCCGTCGAGCGCGTAGCCGCGTCGATCGGGCCGGTAGACATTCTCGTCAACAGCGCCGGCGTCAACACGCCGAAGCGGTTCTGGCGCGAGCTCCGCGGCGAGGAATGGGACCGTGTCGTGCGTACGAATCTCGACGGCACAACGTACTGCATTCTCGCGGTTCTTCCCGGCATGCGCGCCAAAGGCTCGGGCGTCATCATCAACGTGTCGTCCTGGGCGGGGCGCTACGACACGCAGTTCACCGGTGCCGCCTACAACGCGTCGAAGTTCGGCGTCGGCGCGCTCACCGCCACCATCAACATGGAGGAAGGCGTCAACGGAATCCGCGCCTGCGTCGTCTGCCCCGGCGAGGTCGCAACGCCCATTCTCAAGACGCGGCCGGTGCCGCCTTCCGACGAGGAGATGGCGCGGATGGTGCAGCCCGAGGACATGGGCCGCATCATCCGCTTCATCGCCGAGACGCCGCCTCATGTCGTGCTCAACGAGATCGTCGTCAGTCCGACCTGGAACCGCATTTATCTCGGCGGCGCGGATCTCAAGAGGGGCGAGTGATGCCGGCGGTGCAACCCTATTGCGAGGAATTTGCGTGAGGGTTTGGAACAGTCCTCGACTATCGACGTTCGTCGATTAGCGCCGGGAGCATCCAACGACGTCATAACGATTGGCAAGACCGCTCTCGCCGCCGCTCACGAGAGTATCAGACCCGGTACGGTAAATGCCTCAGAATGCTCCCTCGCCGGAGACTGTCCGTCTCATCGCCCGCATCCTTCGCGTCAGACCCACGCTTCAGAGCGAGGTTCCCGATCTCATAGGCTCGGTACATCGGGCGGTAGCCGGCTTGACCGCCGGGTTGGCGGTTGCCACGCGCATCGATGCGACGGACGAGAAGGTGACCGCCGCCGAAGCGCCAGTGCGCCGAGCACGCCGCTCGCGGACGCGGACTGTGTTTGCGGCCGCCGCCGCACCGCAGCCGGTGGCCTCCGCGCCGCGCCTCATGCGGCGCGCCGAGGTGGCGGGGCCGGTGAGAGCCCCCGAAAGCAGTCCGCCGCGGACCCGTACCGGACTTCGCGGCATCGTCAAATGGTACGATCCGAAGGGCCGCGTCGGCGCGCTGCGCCTGCCCGGCCACGACGATGTCGCCGTCGATGCCAACGCGCTCGAGCGCGCCGGCGTACCACGGCTTTTCAAAGGCCAGGAGATCGAGGCAAGCGTGGTGATCGAGCCCGACGGCGCGACCCGGCTCCTCGCCGTCTCGCTGCCCGGCCGGCCCGAGACCGAGCCGCTCGGCGCGACCGGTCCGACGCGCCGGCAGCAGAAACCCGTCGTAATCGAGATGAAGCGCGACGCGATGCGGCGCGTCGGCGCGCGGCTCGAAGCAGAGCATATCCTCGGCGGCGGTCGGCGATAGTCAGTCACGCCAGGCGACGATGTCGACGTGGCCGACGACGAGGCGCAAGCGCCCCGTGTCGGCTTGCCGGCATCGGCGCTCTTTCCACCCTTGGCCGCAGGGCGCGGCAGCGGCGAAGCTTTCGATCATCGCGGCGAGCATGGGCTTGTCGCGTCCGTCGAGGACCCAGTCGCATTGTGCCGTGGCAAGGCGATAGCCGGCCTCGCGCAGAAGATTTTCCAGATACTTCGGGGCCGCAGGACCGAGCGCCGGGCCGAACCCCTTGTCGCGACGTTGGTCGGCGGCAAAGGCAGCGAGGACTGCGCCGTCCTCAGCATCGCCGGGCGTGAAGCGGACCCGGCCGTCCACCGATAGGGCGGCAAGCAGGGGACGGCCGGCGAGCCATTTCACAAAGCGCTCGAGCCATGTCTTCGAGACGAGATCCAGAAAGGCGCTGCACGTCGCGCCATCGATCGCGTCAAGCGTCTCGAGGCCGGTCGAAAGGTCGACGAGCCGCGCATCCGGCACGCCGTCGATGAGCACGGAATCATTGTCGACGAGGATCCAGCTCGTCGAAGACGGAAGGCGTGGCGCGAGCCAATCGCGATTGGCTCCCGCCCCGGCGGCGAGATCGAGTATGCGCGCACGGGGCGGCAGCGCATCCGCGAAATGGCGCACGAGGGCGGCGCTCCTGGCGCGCGCATCGTAGGGCGCCCTGAGCTCCAGCCATTCGCGCGAGAAGCCGCTCACCTCGCGAGGCGGTCGAAAGCCGCCGCCCAGCCGGCGATCGCCTCCGGCCAGCTCGGAAGGGTTGCAGCATGGGAAGCGGCGCCCAGAGCGAGCTTCGCGCGAAGCGCCTCATCGACGATGATCTCGCGCAGGGCTTCGGCAAGCGCCGCGGCGTCGCCGGCGGGCACGAGCAGTCCCGCCTCGGCCGGAACAGTCTCCGGAATCGCTCCGGCACGCGTCGCCACGATCGGAAGGCCCCAGGCCATCGCCTCGGCAAACGCCATGCCGTATCCCTCGTGATAGGAGGGGAGAACGAAGACGTCGGCCTCGCTGTAGACATCGCCGAGGCTGCCGGGCGGCCGCTCCCCGGCGAGTGCGACGCGATCCTGGATGCCGGATTGCGCGATTCGTCGCCGCACCGACTCGGTTGTCGCCGGATCGCGGTCGAGACTTCCGATCAGCGTCAGGCGCCAATCGAGATCGAGCAGCCGCGCCAGTGCGTCGAGAAGCACGAGATGCCCTTTCCGCGGGGTGAGGGTCGCAACGCAGAGGAGCCGCAAGGGCCCTCGATGGCGGCGCTCCGGCACGCGTTCCGGACGGTCGACGCCTGGCGGCGCGATCTCGACCTTCCGGACGCCGTAGGCGGTCACTTCCGCGGCGGTGCGCGGCGAGGGACAAATGACGCCGGCGAATGACGGCAGGAGCTTGCGCTCGAGCGCCGCATAACGCCGCGCCTCTTCCGCGCTGATTCCGGTTTCGAGCGCGAGCGGATGATGGATGAAAGCGACGAGACGGAGCCTTTCCGCCGCACGCGGCAGGAACGGCCCGAAAGCGGCGAGAGCAAGCCCGTCGGCGACCGCTCGGGCGCCGCGCGGGAGTCGCGCGAGAACGGCTCCGAGAGAATCGCAGGCCCGATCGTCGGCGTCGGGAAACCGCCCAGGCAGCTCGATGACCTCGACGTCTCGCCCCATCGCGCGGAGTCCCTCGACAACACGCCGGTCGAAGAGATAGCCGCCGGTAATCTGGTCGAGCGGCCCCGGAACGATGAAATGCATCACTCGAGCGGCCCTTCGAATGCCGCCCAGGCCTGCGGCGACTCGTGCAGGACGACACGGAGCCCCTCGAGCGCGCCTTTCGTGCCGGGGCCGAGGGCGCCTTCTCGCACTTTCGCCGCAAGGCGGCGCCAGATCTCCCCGGCGAGAAACTCCGTCGTGGTGTTCTGCCCCCGGAAGGCGGGTACCTCGTCCAGATTCCGGTAGTCGAAATCGGCAAGCACCGCCTCGAGCGCGGCGCCTGCGCGGCCGATGTCGCAGACGAGGCCGTCGCCGTCGAGCTGTGCGCGACGGAACTCGGTCTCGACCGTGTACGTCGCGCCGTGGAGCCGTTGCGCCGGCCCGAACACCTCGCCGACGAAGCTGTGCGCGATCATGAAATGACGGCGGACGGCGACGGAATACATGCGAGCGCGGCTCCTCTATCGAAACGTTCCTATACGTAGCGCACGAGATGGCAGAGCGTGCCATCGGGCGCCTCCGCAAGACGTTGCATCGTCGCCGGCAGATCCTCGAAGCTGCCTTCGCTCGTGAGCAGGCGATCGAAGACGGGATCGCTGAGGAGACGCAAAGCGAACGCGAGGCGGCGGGCCCGGGACCAGCGCGCGCGGCGGTCGGCCGGCACGTGCCCGACCTGAGACGCACGGAGAACGAGCCGCTGCGCGTGGAAGGCTTCGCCGAGCGGCGCGGCGACGGGGCGATCGCCGTACCAGGAGAGTTCGAGCACGGTCGCCTCGAACCCGGCGAGGCGAAGCGCGCTCGCGAGGCCTTCCGGAGTGCCGCTCGCGTGGATGACGAGATCGGCGCCGGGGGAGGCCGCCTCCGGAAGCGCGAAGCGGCAGCCGAGCGCGGCGGCGATGGCGGAACGTCCCGGATCGACGTCGACGAGCTCGACCTCGGCTCCCGGGATCCGCGCCGCGAGGCCGGCGACGAGCGATCCCACCGTTCCGGCGCCGACCACGGCGATGCGGTCGCCGGCCGTCGGACGCGCGTCCCAGAGGGCGTTGACCGCCGTTTCCATGTTGGCAGCGAGCGCCGCCCGCCCATCCGGCACGTCGTCCGGAATGGAATGCAGCGCGTCGACCGGGACCACGTACCGGTCCTGATGGGGGTAGAGGGCGAAGACGCGCCGGCCGAGAAGGCCGGGCGGGCCGCTCTCGACGATGCCGACCGACGCGTAACCGTACTTGACGGGCGCCGGAAAGCGCCCCTCCTGGAAGGGCGCGCGCATGGCCTCGCGCTGGCTCGGCGGAACGCGGCCTTGGAAAACCAGCGCCTCGGTGCCGCGGCTGACGCCGCTCACGACGGCGCGGACCAGCGCTTCGCCATCCTCGGGCGGCCGCAGTATTTCCTCGCGCAGCTCGCCCTTTCCCGGGGCCGCGACCCAGAAGGCGCGCGCCCTCACCGGAAGACGCACTCGACGAGGAGATCGCGCCCGAGCTCGATCCGCCGCATCTCCGGCCGGAGCCCGCGCGAAGGGTCGGAGATTTCCGGCATCGCGAGGCTCGGCCGCCCGGAGCCGAGGAGAACGGGAGCGATCGCGAGCTGGAGCCGGTCGAGCGCATTCTCGGCGAGAAAGCGCGATACGGTGACGCCGCCGCCTTCGACGAAAAGCCAGGCGAGATTCCGTCGGCGAAGGACCGCGAGGATAGCGCCGATCGGGATGCGCTTCTCGACCCGCGGCAGCTCGATCCGCTCGGCGGGATGAAACGGCCGGCGCGGAGCGTCATTTGCGACGATATGGAGCGCGCCCGGCTTGCCGTCGAACACCCGGTGATCGCGCGAGAGCCGCGCGTCCGCGTCGATGACGACGCGGATCGGGCCCTCCCCGGGACACCGCCGGACGGTGAGGAGAGGATCGTCCGCCGCAACCGTTCCCGCGCCGACCACGACGGCATCGGCGAGCGCCCGCATCCGATGCGTATGAAGGAGGTCCTCTTCGCCCGTGATCCATTGCGAGGCGCCGGAGGCCGTGGCAATGCGCCCATCGAGGCTCTGCCCCAAATGAGCGACGACGAGGGTGCGATGCTCGGCGAAATGCCGCAGAAGCGGCAGGTAGAGCTCGGCGAGGTCCCCGCCGACCGCAGGAAGGGGAGGGGCGGCCCAGCGGCGGACGGCGGCACGCCAGGCGAGAATCGCTTCCCAGCCCGCACCCTCCGCCCCGGCGGATGCGGGGCTTCCAGTCGTCTCGATCGCGCGCATGCCGCCTAGCAACGCCCCATCCTACCATTCTGCTCAGATGGAGACGCTTCGGCGCCGGACCCTCTTCCCGCTCGGCCTAGTAACGGTCGGCCTCGCCCTCGTCGTGGCGACCTATGGCGGCTCTGCGCCGCTCGCCTTTTGCGTGTTCGCCTTCGTCGCCGCTGCCGTCTGGCGCGCCCTGCCGGCTCACGGCCACCCGCGGTTCGGGCCCGCCAATGCGGTGACGATGCTGCGCGCCGCGATTGCGGCGGCTCTCGCGGGGCTCGTCCTCGCCGAGGAGATCCCGGTGGGGGAGGCGGCGCTCGCCGCCGCCGCGGCCCTGGCGCTCGACGGCATCGACGGGCCGCTCGCGCGCCGGACGAAGCTTGCGAGCGATTTCGGCGCCCGGTTCGACATGGAGGTCGACGCCCTCCTCGTTCTCGTCCTCTCGGCCCTCGTCGCCGCCTCGGGCAGGGTCGGGTACTGGGTCGTGGCGCTCGGGCTCTTGCGCTATCTCTGGGTGGCTGCGGGCCGCCTCTGGCCTGCGCTCGCCCGACCGCTCGCGCCGAGCCGGCGCCGACGCGCCATCTGCGCCTTCACGATCGGAGCGCTGGTCGCAGCGCTCGCCGGCCCCGCATGGCTGGCATCGCCGGTCTGTGCGGCCGCGCTCATATCGCTTATCTATTCGTTCGGGCTCGATCTCCTCCGGGTGATGCAGCCCGGGAGAGAGTTGCCAAGCTGATGCAAGGCTTGAACCGCATTTCCGCCGTCACGGCACCGCCGGCCGCGCTCATCGACATCGATCGCGCGATCACCGATCTGCGCCGTGGAGGGGTGGTCGCGCTCCGCGACGAAAAGCGCGCCTTCTTGGCCGAAGCGGCAGAGGCGATCACGGCCGAGAGCCTCGCCCGCCTCGCCTCGGCCGCGCGCGAGCGTCCCTCCCTGATCCTCACACGCCGCCGCGCCGCCGCGCTTCGTCTCGCCGGCCCGCCGCGCGGTCCCGCCGGCGCGATGCGGGTCGCTCTCCCGCCGGACGTCACCGCCGCCGAGCTGCGCGATCTTGCCGACCCGCAGGCGATCTCGGCCGTGACCGAGGGGCGTTTCACCGCCGTCGCGGTCGAGCCGCGCGGCGCCGAAGCCGCCGCGGTCGATCTCGCCAAGCTGGCCCGGCTTCTTCCGGCGGCTGTCGTCGTCGCCGTCGATCCCGCCGCTCTCGCCGGGGCGGCGGCGCGCCACCATGCGCTCGTCCTGGAGGCCGGGCATGTCTTCGCCTATCAGGCGACCGTCGCCCGCTCGCTCGTCCGCGTCGCCGAGGCGAAGGTGCCACTCGCCGATGCCGAAAGGACCCGGATCATCGCCTTCCGCCCGAGCGACGGGGGGATCGAGCATCTCGCCATCGTGATCGGCGACCCGCCCTCCGATCGGCCGGTTCTCGCGCGGATCCATTCCGAATGCTTCACAGGGGATCTTCTCGGTTCGCTGCGCTGCGACTGCGGCGACCAGCTCCGTGGAGCGATCCGCGAGATCGCGGCCGCGGGCGGGGGAGTCCTCCTCTACCTCGCCCAGGAGGGGCGGGGGATCGGCCTCGTCAACAAGCTCCGCGCCTATCAGCTCCAGGATGCGGGCTACGACACCATCGACGCCAACGAGCAGCTCGGCTTCGACGCTGACGAGCGCGTGTATCTTCCGGCGGCGGCCATGCTGCGTCAGCTCGGCTTCGGCTGCGTGCGGCTCCTGACCAACAATCCGGAAAAGGTCTCGGCGCTCCAGCGCTGCGGGATCGAGGTCGCCGAGCGCGTCCCGCACGTCTTCCCCGCCAACGGCCACAACGAGCGCTATCTCCGCACCAAGGCGACCCGAAGCGGCCATCTGCTCTGATCTGCCGGGCAGGATTTGCCGGGTCGTCCCGGTCAGTCCACGGCCGCCGAGGAATCCGCACGAAAACCCTATGGCATGATGCTTGCGTGATCGGCGCCAGATGGACCCGATCACGCCGACCCTTCCTTCGCCCGACGCACCCCGCATGCCGGCCGGCACCGGACCGGTGCGGCTCTGGCAGGATGAGGAGTTTTCGTTCGGCGACATTCTCGACGCGATCAATCCGCTTCAGCACCTGCCCGTGATCGGGACGCTCTATCGCGCGATCACCGGCGACAAGATCGGGCCGGTGCCACGTCTCGTCGGCGACCTCGTCTTCGGCGGACCGCTCGGCTTCGTCAGCGCCATAATCGCGGTCGGCGTCGAGAACGAGACGGGCAAGGATCCGGGCGAGCATCTTCTCGCGTGGGCCGGCAACCTCTTCTCCGACCCGGCCTCTTCCGGACCGGTTTACGCGGAGGCGAAGCCGGAGGCCGCGCCAAGCATCTCGGGCCGCCCCGCCGAACGGGTCGAGGCGCCCTCGGAAAGGGTGGCGCTCGCAGAGCCGCGGCCGCCCGCCGCGGCCGGCTCAAAACCGGCAGCGCCGGGCCCGAAGGATGCCGCCGCCATCCCGCTTTCGCGGCTCGGTGTCGACGTCAAGCCCGACCACCCGCCGATGCCGCTTGTCCGCACGGGCGGTTCTCTGCCCGTCAGCCAGACCGCCTACGTGCCGCTCCAGAGCGCCACGGTCGTCCCGCGGCCGGCGGTCTTCGCCGCCCGAGCGGAACCCGTAGACGTGCCGCGGCAGATGATGGAAGCTCTCGACAAGTACGCCAGGATGCAAACGGCGCGCGGCAGCCGCGTCGATCTCGAGCATTGACCGATCTCCTCGTCACGCGACCCGATACCGCTTGGTGGAACGGCAAGCGCCTGCGCTGCGCCATAGGTCGCGGAGGCTTCTCCGCGACGAAGCACGAAGGCGATGGCGCGACGCCGGTCGGCACGTGGCCGATGCGCCGCCTTCTCTGGCGCGCCGACCGATTGCCGCGGCCGGCGACCGGGCTCGATGCGGCCCCGATCGGCCGCGACGACGGCTGGTGCGACGACCCGGGGAGCCCTTTCTACAATCGGCCGGTCGCGCTTCCGTTCGGCGAACGGCACGAACGGCTCTGGCGGCGCGACCGCGTCTACGATCTCCTGGTCGTGCTCGGCTACAACGACGACCCGCCGCGGCCCGGACGCGGCAGCGCGATCTTCCTTCACGTCGCGCGACGGAATTACCGGCCGACGGAAGGCTGCGTCGCGCTCGCCCGCGACGATCTCCTCGAAGTGCTCGCCGGCGCCGGTGCCGGCTCGCGCGTCATCGTGGCGCCGGAGTGAGCTTCCGTTCGCCGAAGATCGCGCTGCCGACGCGCACGACCGTGGCGCCGAGGCGGACCGCGATCGCGAAATCGGCGCTCATCCCCATGCTGAGCCCGTCGAGCCCGTTGCGGCGCGCGATTTCGCGCAAGAGCGCGAAATGGGGCGAGGGCTCGTCCGCGACCGGCGGAATGCACATGAGCCCGCGGACCGGCAGTTCGAGCCGGTCGCGGCAGAGCGCGATAAGCCCATCGGCATCGCGCGGGAGCACCCCGGCCTTCTGCGGCTCCTCACCGGTGTTGACCTGCACGTAGAGCTCGGGGCAGGTGCCCCTCCTCTCCCGCTCCGCCGCGATCGCCTCGGCAAGCCGCGGACGGTCGACCGTCTGAATGACGTCGAAGAGCTCCATCGCGGCGCGCACTTTGTTCGTCTGCAGCGGCCCGATGAGATGCAAGCGCAAGCCGTCGTGTTCGGCCTTGAGCGCGGGAAATTTCTGCTGCGCCTCCTGCACGCGGTTCTCGCCGAAGACGCGCTGCCCCGCGGCGATCGCGGCCTCGATCGCGGCGGCAGGGTGAGTCTTCGAGACCGCGACGAGCTCGATCTCTTCGGCCTGCCGCCCCGCGGCGGCGGCGCTGGCGGCGATTTCGGCGCGGACGGCGGCGAGACGGGCGGCGATCTCGGCTGTTTCCATCATTCCTTCGGCGGTTGCGGGAAGCGGGCGCGGTTCATAAATTGAGCGCGTGGACGGGCGGCTGCTCAAGCTCAATCTCGGCTGCGGCAGCCACAAGCTGGCCGGATGGGTCAATGTCGACAAGGAGCCGGCCTGTGCGCCCGACCGCGTCGTCGATCTCGAGTCCCTGCCTTGGCCGTTCGAGAGCGACAGCGTCGGCGCCGTGATGTTCCGCCATTCGCTCGAGCATCTCGGACGCACGCCGGAGATCTATCTGGGGATTTTCCGCGAGCTCTATCGCGTCTGCGCCAGGAACGCCGAGGTGACGATTCTCGCGCCGCATCCGAGGCACGACGATTTCATCAGCGATCCGACGCATGTCCGCGCGATCACGCCGCAGGGGCTGGAGCTGTTCTCGAAGAAGAAGAACCGCGAATGGGCCGACGCCGGACACGCGAACACGCCGCTCGGGCTCTATCTCGACGTCGACTTCGAGATCGTGCGCGCGACGCTGCGCCCCACCGCCGTCTGGCGCGAGCGGCTGAAGAAGGGCCTCGTGCGCGAAAGCGAGTTCGCCGAGGCCGTGCGCCACTACAACAACGTCATCCGCGAGATC
>JADGGZ010000358.1 GCA_019689675.1 Rhodospirillales bacterium
CTTGCCCGACCCGGTCGGCGCCGCGATGAGGACGTGCTCGCCCTTGCCGATCGCGGGCCAGGCCTCGAGCTGCGCCGGCGTCGGCGCCGCGAAGCTGCGCGCGAACCAGGCGGCGACGGCGGGATGGAACAAGGCCGATGGCATGAGAGATCACGAGCATAAGGGGTTCCGGCGATCGCGAATCAAGCGCGGCCCGCCGCAACCTGAGCGAAGCGAGGATCGCAGGTCTTAAGCAAGATCGCGGGCGAAGAGCTGTTCCAGCGGCACTATCGCTCGGCCCCACGCCGAGGCCGGAAACCTCCCGGGACAAGGGACCGCAGTCACGCTTGAAGCTGCGTGCAACGACCGCCCCGAATAGCCATATGACCGATGACCTCTCGCCAAGAGGGGGAAACCAAGAGTAGGATCGCGGTTACGAGCGCTTAACCAATTGCCGAAGAAACTGTCTGGTGGAGTAGGAGGAGCAATTGACCGAGAAATTGGCCGCTCTGATGGAGCGGGCGCGGCACATTGTCATGTCCGGCCCGCAGCAGGAAGAGCAGCGTCGCAGCTTCGCCTACGGGAATACCAAAATCGAAAACGACCTTATCACGCGCAAGATGGTCGATGAACGAGCCGAGGCGCTGAAGCGCTGAGCGATCAAATCATGAAGGACGACAGCGGGGGAGATCGCAAGAGCAAGGCGGCCTCCCCCGTACTCATTTCCGACCCGCAAGAGCGAGCCAAACGCGAGATCGACAATGGCCTGCGGCAGTTCGACGCCGTGGTGCACAAGATTGATCAGTTCATCGCCGAGGGGCGTCCTTTTCGGCTGCGCCCATCCACGATCTTGGGCCTGCATCGGATCGCGTTGGATGGCATCAGCAGCTTCGCCGGCAATTTCCGGCCTTCAACGGTCACGATAGGCGGGAGCCGTCATCAACCGCCCGGGGCACACTTGGTCCCCGAGCTCGTCGAGGAACTGTGCGACTACATCAACGAGCGCTGGGAAGAGGCCACGCCTCTCCATTTGGCCGCATATGTCATGTGGCGCATCAACTGGATTCACCCGTTCGATGATGGGAATGGCAGAACCTCGCGTGCAGTCTCATACCTTGTGCTTTGCATGAAGCTCCGCTTGCGCCTGCCTGGCCTCCGCACCATCCCGGATCTGATTTCCGAGAACAAGACCCCCTACTATGCAGCACTCGAAGCCGCCGATACGGCATTCGCCAATGGAACAGTCGACGTAAGCGAGCTGGAAACGCTGCTCGAGGAGCTGCTCGCTGCTCAGTTCCTCAGCATCATCGAGGCGGCAAAGGGCAGCCGTGTGGCGTACCCTAATCCCTGAAACGCTGAAGGCATTGTTAAAAAGCACGGTCGTTCTCGCGGCTCGGCCTATTTGCCGCCCGCTATGCCTCTGATGAGATCGCGATGCTCATCAGTGCCACATCCCCTGGTGCGCTTGCCGCGCCTACGCACTCAGTCCTCAGCGTAGCGGCCGCTCCCCCAGTCTAGCAGGGCCAGCCCTGGGCGCCCGACCGGCTCGGACGATGAACTCGCCCGCGTCGAGCCCGGCGATCGTGCAGCCACAACGCGCTCGCTCGTAGGAGCGATGGCCGGCGTCCCGGCAGCGCAGCGTCTCGGTGCCGGGCCCAACCAGGATACGCAGATCGCTCGCCGCCGGATTTGCGGTGCTCGTCAGTTCCCATACGGATGCGTCGGTCCGCCTCTTTCACCCGCCTGCCGCGCTCGCGCGACAGGCCACACTCTTTCCTAAAGGGAGACGGGGCAATGACGTACCACGGTTGATCCCCGCCGTGGAAGTCGCGAAGGTGAAGCGATGTCCGAAGCCGTCGCCCTCGCAAACCGCATCGTCGATGAGGCGGCGCGTCTTCTCGGCGCGCGGGATCTCGTGCCAGTCGCGAGCGCCCATATCGACGGCTGCCTCTATCACGGCGACAGCGGCGTCGCCTTCGCCGAGCGCCTCGTCGCGCTGGGCGGTCGCGTCGCGGTGCCGACGACGCTCAATGTCGGCGCGCTCGACCTCCTTCACGCCGGGCGCGTCAAGTTCGATTCGCACCGCGCGGAGATGGCGCGCCGGCTCATGCGCGCCTACGAGGCGCTCGGCTGCACGCCCACCTGGACCTGCGCGCCCTATCAGGCCGGGCACCGGCCGGGCCTCGGGGAGCACGTCGCCTGGGGCGAGTCGAACACGGTCGCCTTCGCCAACTCGGTGCTGGGCGCGCGCACCAACCGTCTCGGCGACTTTCTCGACATCGCCTGCGCGCTCGCCGGAAAGGCGCCGCGCTGCGGGCTTCATCTCGACGAGAACCGGCGCGCCCGCGTCATCGTCGAGACGGACGCCCTCTCGGACGCTTTGAAGCGCAGCGAGGTCTTCTGGCCGGTGCTCGGCACCTGGCTCGGCGCCGGGCTCGGAACCACCGTCGCCGCGATCACCGGGCTGCCGGCGGACGCGCCCGAGGACCATCTCAAGGCGCTCGGCGCCGCGGCGGCCTCGTCCGGCGCGGTCGCCCTCTTCCACGTCGTCGGCCGCACGCCCGAGGCGCCGACGCTCGAAGCGGCGCTCGGCGGCGCCGCGCCGGAACGGCGCATCGCGCTCACCCCGTCGATGCTGCGCGAGGCGCGCGACCGCCTCTCGACCGCCGCCGGGGAGCGCATCGACGCGGTCGCGGTCGGCAGCCCCCACCTCTCGCTCGACGAGTTCCGCGCCCTCGCGGGACTCGTGCCGGCGCGGCGCCTCGCGGTGCCGTTCTACGCCTGCACGGGGCGCGCCGTCCTCGCCGAGGCCGAGCGCGAGGGGCTCATCG
>JADGGZ010000359.1 GCA_019689675.1 Rhodospirillales bacterium
CTACGACCCGGCGCCCGTCGACGAGGAGGCCGTGCCGCGCCTGAAAGCGGCGGACCGCGTCGACGAGCGCCGGGTCGTAGCGCGCGCCTTCGCCGACGTTCGCGAGGTCGCCGCTCGCGGCGAGGCGGCGCCGCAGGACGGGGACGCGTGGATCCGTGACGCCCGGCTCGAGCACCTCTCCCTGCGGCACCTCCGGCCAGCCGCCCCTCGCGCCGATGGCGCGGTAGCGCGCGAGCGCCTCCGCCAGGCGCGCGGCGATCGACGGCGCAGAGTCCGGTCCGGCGGCCGCTGCGGCCGGGAGGTACAAGATGACGGTGAGGGCGATGGCGGCGAGGCGGCGGAGGGTCGCGTTCGGTTGCATTCGTCTCCATTCATGAACGCCGCTGGCCGAAGGACGGCGCGGCCGCTATTGGACGCTCCGCCTCCAGGGGCGTTATAGTCCGCGCCGCTTTCCGCCGGAGGGAGAAGATGGCCGAATTCCCGGCTAAGACATTGGAGGATTGGAAGAAGCTGGCCGAGAAGGAGCTCGGCGGCAAATCGCCCGACGAGGCGCTCCTCTGGGAGACGCCCGAGGGGATCAAGGTGAAGCCCCTCTACACGGCTGCCGACCTCGAGGCGCTCGAGCTCGAGGGCCATATGCCGGGCTTCCCGCCGTTCCTGCGCGGTCCGCGCGCGACCATGTACGCGAACCGCCCGTGGACGATCCGCCAATACGCCGGGTTCTCGACCGCCGAGGAGTCGAACAAGTTCTACCGCGCGAACCTCGCGGCGGGGCAGATGGGGCTCTCGGTCGCCTTCGATCTCGCCACCCACCGCGGCTACGACAGCGACCACCCGCGCGTCGTGGGCGACGTCGGGAAGGCCGGCGTCGCGATCGACTCCGTCGAGGACATGAAGATCCTCTTCGACGGCATTCCGCTCGACAAGATGAGCGTCTCGATGACGATGAACGGCGCCGTCCTGCCGGTGATGGCGGGCTACATCGTCGCGGCGGAGGAGCAGGGCGTCTCCAAGGACAAGCTCAGCGGGACCATTCAGAACGACATTCTGAAGGAGTTCATGGTCCGCAACACGTACATCTATCCGCCCGCGCCCTCGATGCGGATCGTCGCCGACATCATCGAGTACACGGCGCGCTACATGCCGAAGTTCAACTCGATCTCGATCTCGGGCTATCACATGCAGGAAGCGGGCGCGACCTGCGTTCAGGAGCTCGCCTTTACCCTCGCCGACGGGCTCGAGTACACGCGCGCCGCGCTGTCGAAGGGCCTGCAGATCGACGAGTTCGCCGGCCGCTTGTCGTTCTTCTTCTGCATCGGCATGAACTTCTTCATGGAGATCGCGAAGCTGCGGGCGGCGCGTCTCCTCTGGGCGCGGATCATCAAGCAGTTCAATCCGCAGAAGCCCTCGAGCCTCGCGCTTCGGACTCACTGCCAGACCTCGGGGGTGAGCCTCACGGAGCAGGATCCCTACAACAACATCATCCGCACCACGATCGAGGCGATGGCGGCGGTGCTCGGCGGCACGCAGTCGCTCCACACCAACTCCTTCGACGAGGCGCTGGCGCTGCCGACGCCGTTCTCCGCCCGGATCGCGCGCAATACGCAGCTCATCATCGCCGAGGAGACGGGCATCCCGAAGGTGATCGATCCGCTGGGCGGCTCCTACTACGTCGAGAGCCTCACGCATTCGATCGCGGCCGAGGCCTGGAAGCTCATCGAAGAGGTCGAGGCGATGGGCGGCATGACCAAGGCCGTCGAGAGCGGCATGCCGAAGCTCAGGATCGAGGAGGCCGCGGCGCGGCGCCAGGCGCGCATCGATCGCGGCGAGGAAGTCATCGTAGGCGTCAACAAGTACAAGCCGGCCGAGGAGACGCGCGTCGAGATCCTCGACGTCGACAACCGCAAGGTCCGCGAGCAGCAGGTCGAACGGCTGAAGCGGATTCGCGCGACCCGCGACGGCAAGAAGGTCGAGGCGGCGCTCGCCGCGCTCACCGAGGCCGCCGCTTCCGGCAAGGGAAATCTCCTCGAGCTCGCGGTCGAGGCGACGCGCGCCCGCGCCACAGTCGGCGAGATTTCGGACGCGCTCGAGAAAGTCTTTACGCGCCATCGCGCCACCATCCGGTCGGTGTCGGGCGTCTACGGCGGCGCGTATTCGGGCGATGAAGGCTTCCAGCGGATCCGTCGCGAGGTCGAGGCTTTCGCCAAGGCCGAAGGCCGCCGTCCGCGCATGCTCGTGGTGAAGCTCGGCCAGGACGGCCACGATCGCGGCGCGAAGGTGATCGCGACCGCGTTCGCCGACATCGGCTTCGACGTCGATGTCGGACCGCTCTTCCAGACACCGGAGGAGGCCGCCCGCCAGGCGATCGAGAACGACGTCCACGTGATCGGCGTCTCGAGCCAGGCCGCGGGACACAAGACGCTCGTCCCCGAGCTCATCGCCGCGCTCGAGAAGGAGGGCGCCAGCGACATCCTCGTCGTCTGCGGCGGCGTCATCCCGCCGCAGGACTACGACGCGCTCCTCAGGGCCGGTGTCAGCGCGATCTACGGGCCGGGGACCAACATCCCGCTGGCCGCGAGCGAGATCCTCGGCCTCATCAGCAAGCGGAAGCTCGCGGCCGAGTAGCCGCCCGCGCGGCGCGAAGGCCGTTTCGAAGAAGGCGTCACGGCCGGGGCTCGCCCCGGCCGCGACCTCGGAGCGCCCGCTAGAGGCGCTGGAGCGGGATCCGGTTAGGTGGGGAGCCCACGCGCGAGGGCTCCGGAAAGACGGCGCGTGAAAGCCGCGGGG
>JADGGZ010000077.1 GCA_019689675.1 Rhodospirillales bacterium
GTCGAGAACCGGTAGGCGTCGGCGATCCTGCCGCCGCGCGCGAGCGTGCCGAGGCCGCGCAGGAAATCCGGCCCGAGACAGCGCCCCCGCGCGTGCTCGATGGCGATGCGCCCGGCGAGCTCCTCGAAGCAGGGATCGCCGCGCAGATGCCGCGCGAGCGCCGGGATCAGGCGCTCCTCCTCGTCGGCGAAGACGAGCGGCAGCTCGTAGGCGAAATAGCGGAAGAGGGGCTCGGCGTACTCGCGCCGCGCCCAGAGGTCGGGGTCCTCGCAGAAGACCCTGATCGCCTCGCAGCCGCGCCTCAGGCGCTCGTGCGCCGCATAGAAAACGCCGATCGGGTCCGGCGATCGCGTCATCGGCTTTCCTCCCTGCTGCATTCCTAGCGGCGCCGGGCGCAAGCTTCTTTGACTCAGGTCAAGGATCGGCGCCGGGCTTGCGGCAAATGGATGCAGGGGGCGCGCCGCGGTTGACCGCCGCCTTAAAAGAAGCAGATTCGATGCACCTTAAAGCGGAAGCGCTGGCGGACGGCGTTGTTGGGGGGCTTTGCGATGCTGGAGATCCTTTTGCGCGTGTTCCTCCTGCCCGGCGACCTGGTCGGCTGGGCGGTCGGTGCGGAGGCCGAGGACCGCGCGACGATGCGCATCATGATGAACATGCTGTTCTGGAACGCCTTCTTCGTTTTGGGGATGCTCTTCGTCGCGGCGTCGTAGGGGATTGGGCTCCGCGCGCCGCGGGTTCTATCAGCGGCGCTTCTCGGAGAGCAGCGTCGCCAGCCAGCGCGTGCTCTCGAAGTGGTCGAGGGCGATGATCGCCGCCACGGTGAGGGGGATCGCGATCAGCGCGCCGACGATGCCCCACACCCAGCCCCAGAAGGTGAGGGCGACGACGATCACGACCGGGGGCAGCGCCATGCTCCGTCCCTGCATCATCGGATAGAGAAAGTTGCTGATCGCGACCTGGATCGCGGCGAGGCCGAGGAAGAGCAGCGTCGGCCTCTGCCAGCCCTCGAATTGCAGGATCGCGTAGAGCACGGGCGGGAAGATGCCGATCACGTTCCCGACCACGGGGATGTAGTTGAGGAGGAAGTTGAGCACCCCCCAGGAGAGGGCGAGGTCGAGGCCGAACAGAAAGCACCAGAGCGCGACGGCCGCGCCGGTGACGAGGCTCATCAGCGTCGTGACGCCGAGATACTGGCGGATGCGCAGCGAGATCTCGTCGACGGCGTCGACCAGCTCCCGCCTCTGCGTCCCCTCGAGCGCGTCGCCGAGCCGCCGCCGGAACGGGGTGACGGCCGGAAGGCCGAGCATCACGAGGACCGCGATGAAGCCGAGATACGCGAGGACCGAATAGGTGTCGGCGAGAATCGGCTGAAGAAACTGCACGAGCCTCTCGAAAAGGCCCGCGCCGGGTTCCGGCAAGTCGAGCGCTTCGAGCCATGCGGTCAGTTGGTCGAACATCGCCCGGAACCGATCTTCCTGCTCGAGGAAGGTCCTGAGCGCCGCCGCGCTCGCGAACCAGATGCCGGCGCTGAAGCCCACGAAGACGAGAAGCAGCGTGCCGACGGTGCCGAGATAGGCGAGCCACGTCGGGACGATGGCTTCCAGGCGCGCCTTCACCGGCCAGATCGCCGCGATGACGATGGCGGCGACGGCGATCGGCATCGTGACGGCGTAGCTCGCGCGGAGCGCCGCGGCGGTGACCACGGTCGCGATGAGCGCGAGAAGCCCGAGGATCGCCCTGCTGTCGCCGTTCATCGTGCCTTGCCGTTTCCGCGACCTCCATTGACATAGGCTGCGGGGCCCTTCGCCCAAGGCGTGCATTCTTCCGCTTCCGTCGGCGGCGACGGAGAGAGCCGGGCGGACCGACCGGCGGCGTTGCGGGGTGCGGCGGATCAGCTGGTCGCGGAGAGGAACTCGTCGACGAGCCGGTTGAAGGCCGAAGCGCGCTCGAAATAGACGGAGTGGCCCGCGTTCTCGATGCGCGCCACGCGCGCCTTCGGCATCAGTGGCGCGAGCGCGTCGGCGAGGAAGGGCGGGAAGACGAGATCCTCCGCGCCCGTGATGAAGAGCGTCGGGACAGGGAGCTCGCCGAGGCATGCGGCCGGACGGGTGAACGATTCCCAGAGCCGCCGGCGCAGCGCCGCCCGGTCGGACGCGGGGAAGAGCGCCTGGATCTCGCGGTAGAGGAAATGCAGCGCCGGCTGCTCTTCCGCCATGCGCGCGCCGGCGGCGACGGCGATGCCGCGCCGCTCGAGCGCCGCCGCCGCCTTCTCCGCCTCTTGCGTCCAGCGCTCGAGCCGGCCGGGATCGTCGGGGAAGAGTTCGGGGCCGCGCGCGATCGTGCCCGAGGTCGAGGCGAGCACGAGCGCGCGGACCCGGCCGGGATGCGCGAGCGCGTATTCGAGACAGGTCCAGCCGCCCATCGACTGCGCGACGAGCCGTACCTCGTCGAGGTCCAGATGATCGACGAGCGCCGCGAGATCGCCCGCGAAGTCGGCCGGATCCGCCCCGCCCGGAACCGGGTCCGATGGCGGGAAGCCGCGATGGGCGAAGACGATGCAGGTGTAGCGCGCGGAGAAATGCGGCACCTGCTGCCACCAGCTGAGGTGATTGCCGCCGAGTCCGTGCGCGAAGATCACCGCCGGCCCCTCTCCGGTCGCCTCGTACCAGATCCGCGCGCCCGGGCGCTCGAGGAAGCCGCGTCTCGTCGGCGGCACGGCGGGAAGAGGCGGTACCCCTGTCATGCGCTGAGCATAGCCGCGCCGCGCCCGCGCGGCAGCGGGCGAAGGAGAGGTTCCGCCGGGTCAAATCCGTTTCGGATTGACGTTTCCGTTCTGCTATAGGACGATGGTGCCTCTTCCGGCGCGACGCCTGCCGATCTTTGTCATCGTGAAGATGTTGCCGCAGCGCCGCGCATGGCGGATCGGAGAAACGCGCCCGATCGGGGCTTGCATGGCGGCCGAGACTGGAAAGAGTCTCGGAGCCGAAACGGACATATGGTGCGGGTTCCCCGACGGCGCGGCGCGGCCTATCGTTCCGCTGCCTTGGCGCCCCACGAAAGCGGAGAGGTCCATCCACGCGGGCCAGGCGACGAGGAATGGAGAAGGACGGCAGGCGCCGGCTGCGCGCTTCTCCTTCGTCATTCCTGAAAGAGGAAACGGGGACTGGTACCGGCGGCAGGCGAGGAAGAGGAAAAAGGACGTCGGGCGCGAGCCTCGTCCGACCCGCCTTTCCTGTTTCTTTCCTGTTTTTTCAGGAAAGGCGCGCCGCGACGGCCTGCCACGCTGCCCTGCCGAAGCCTCGCCTTGATTCCACCCTACCCCTTCGGATACTTAAGCCCGGCCAACGACGCATACGTGACAAGCGCGCAGCGCAAATCGGGGAGGAGAATGGCGGTTATCGATATCGTCGAACGGCCGGCGCAAAGGTCAGCGGCGCCGCAGGATTCGACTGCGCTCGATACCTTCCCGAAGCTCCTCCTCCATCATGCGGCGACGCGCGGCGCCCGACCCGCGGTCCGCGAGAAGGACTACGGCATCTGGCAGAGCTGGAGCTGGTCGCAGGTCGCCGACGAGGTCGAGGCCCTGGCCGGCGGGCTCCTCGCCATGGGGTTTCGGCGCGGCGACAAGGTCGCGGTCATCGGCGACAACCGGCCGCGCCTCTATTGGGCGATCAGCGCGACGCAGGCGCTCGGCGGCATTCCGGTGCCGATCTATCAGGACTCGATCGCCGACGAGATGGCTTACGTCCTCGACCACGCCGAGGTGCGCTTCGCCGTGGCCGAGGATCAGGAGCAGGTCGACAAGCTCATCGCGGTGAAGGACCGCTGCCCGCTTCTCGAGACGATCATCTTCGACGATCCGCGCGGGATGCGGCACTACGCCTACCCGTTCCTGCACGACTACGAGACGGTGCAGAAGGAAGGGCGGAACTGGGCCGCATCGCATCCCGGCTTCTTTCCCGAGAGCGTCGCCCAGACGCGCGGCGCCGACCCGTCGATCATCCTCTACACGTCCGGCACGACCGGCCGGCCGAAAGGCGTCGTCCTCAGCTACGACAACCTCCTGAAGACGGCCAAGAACGCGCTCGACTTCGAGGGGCTCGGGGAGCAGGAGGACATCCTCTCCTATCTGCCGATGGCCTGGATCGGCGAGCACATCTTCAGCTACGCCCAGGCGCACGTCGCCGGGTTCTGCATCAACTGTCCTGAGAGCCAGGCGACGGTGATGACCGATCTTCGCGAGATCGGCCCGACCTACTTCTTCGCGCCGCCGCGGATCTTCGAGAACATCCTCACCCAGGTGATGATCCGCATGGAGGACGCCTCCTGGCTGAAGCAGAAGATGTTCCAGTTCTTCTTGGGGCATGCGCGCCGGGTCGGCACGCGCATTCTCGACAAGGAGAAGGTCTCGACCTTCGACCGGCTGCTCTACGGGCTCGGCGCGATCCTCGTCTACGGGCCGTTGAAGAATACGCTCGGCCTCAGCCGCATCCGCGTCGCCTACACCGCAGGCGAGGCGATCGGGCCCGACCTCTTCACCTTCTACCGCTCGCTCGGGGTCAACCTGAAGCAGCTCTACGGCATGACCGAGAGCTCGGTCTTCATCTGCATCCAGCCCGACGGGCAGGTGAAGCCGGACACGGTCGGCCCGCCCATCAAGGACGTCGAGGTGCGCATCGACAGCGACACGGGCGAGGTCCTCTTCCGCAGCCCCGGCGCCTTCGTCGCCTATTACAAGGCGCCCGAGGCGACCAACGAGACGAAGCGTCCGGACGGCTGGGTCCATACGGGCGACGCCGGCTTCTTCGACGCCGACGGGCACCTCAAGATCATCGACCGGGCGAAGGACGTCGGGCGCCTCGAGGACGGCACGCTCTTCGCGCCCAAGTACATCGAGAACAAGCTGAAGTTCTTCCCCTTCATCAAGGAGGCGGTGGCCTTCGGCAACGCTCGCCCCTACGCCGCCGCCTTCATCAACATCGACCTCCAGGCGGTCGGCAACTGGGCCGAGCGGCGCGGCATTCCCTACGGCTCCTACCAGGAGCTCGCCGCCGCCCCTCAGGTCTACGCGCTCATCAAGGATTGCGTCGAGAAGGTGAACCGCGACCTCTCGACCGAGCCGGACGTCGCCGGCTCGCA
This sequence comes from Rhodospirillales bacterium, assembly GCA_019689675.1. Lineage (GTDB taxonomy): Bacteria > Pseudomonadota > Alphaproteobacteria > ATCC43930 > CGMCC-115725 > JADGGZ01. The sequence goes on from JADGGZ010000077.1 coordinate 5,140, forward strand.
GATCAGGCGCTTCCTCGTCCTCCACAAAGAGCTCGACGCCGATGACGGCGAGCTCACGCGGACGCGCAAGGTGCGCCGGGGCTTCATCGCGGAGCGTTACCGGCCGCTCGTCGACGCGCTCTACAGCGGCGCCGATACCGGGCGGATCGAGACCGAGGTGACTTTCGAGGACGGCCGCAAGGGGCTCATCAAGGCCGAGCTGCGCATCGAGGAAGCCGCGACCTTCCCTGCCGCTTCGAACGAACAGATCCGTCTGCGCAAGGCGAGCTGAGAGAGGGGAAGACTTGATTTACGAGGTCAGGAAGGCGTCGGGCCCGCGCTCGGCGCCGATGCCGCGACGATCTGGGAAGGAGTTCGACGCCTTGCGCTTCGATTTGTTCTTCGCGCCTTCGGCCGTGGAGTTCTGATGCAGAACGGCAAGGTTATCGGCGGCCCGCTCCTCGTGGCGGACTCGATCAGCCTCGCTTTCGGCGGCGTCAAGGCGCTTTCGAACATCTCGCTCGAGATCCGCGAGCACGAGATTCTCGCCATCATCGGCCCCAACGGCGCCGGCAAGACTTCGATGCTGAACGTGATCAACGGCTTCTACCATCCCCAGGAGGGCACGATCACGTTCAAGGGCGAGACGCGGCGCCGCATGCGTCCGCACCACGCCGCCGAGCAGGGGATCGCGCGCACCTTCCAGAACGTCGCGCTCTTCAAGGGCATGTCGACGCTCGACAACATCATGACCGGCCGGCTTCTCAAGATGAAGCGCAGCCTTTGGTGGCAGCCGATCTGGTGGGGTCCGGCCGAGCGGGAGGAGATCGAGCACCGCGAGTTCGTCGAGCGGATCATCGACTTCCTCGAGATCCAGGCGATCAGGAAGACGCCGGTGGGGCGGCTTCCCTACGGTCTGCAGAAGCGGGTCGAACTCGGCCGCGCGCTGGCGATGGAGCCCGATCTCCTGCTGCTCGACGAGCCGATGGCGGGGATGAACGTCGAGGAGAAGGAGGACATGTGCCGCTTCATCCTCGACGTCAACGACGAGTTCGGAACGACGATCGCCCTTATCGAGCACGACATGGGAGTGGTCATGGACATCAGCGACCGCGTCGTCGTGCTCGACTACGGCCGCAAGATCGGGGACGGTCCGCCCGACGAGGTGCGCAGGGACCCAGAGGTGATCAAGGCATATCTCGGAGAGGCGCACTGAATGGGTCCGTTCCTCGAAGTTCTCATCGGCGGGCTCCTGACGGGCGTGCTCTACAGCCTCGTCGCGCTCGGCTTCGTGCTCATCTTCAAGGCCTCGGGCGTGTTCAACTTCGCGCAGGGCGCGATGGTGCTGTTCGCGGCCCTGAGCCTCGTGCGCTTCCTCGAGGTGATGCCGCTCTGGGCGGCGCTCCTCGGTTCGGCGGCGCTGATGGTCGCGCTCGCTGTCGTGATCGAGCGCGTCGTACTGCGCCCGCTCGTCAACCAGGAGCCGATCATCCTCTTCATGTCGACGCTCGGCATCACCTTCTTCATCGACGGGTTCGGGCAGAGCCTCTTCGGCTCCGACGTCTACCCGCTCGACGTCGGCATCCCGAAAGACCCGATCTTCATCGCCGAGAACACGTTCGAGGGCGGGCTCCTGGTCGATCAGGTCGATCTCTGGGCCGCCGTGGTCGCCGGGCTCCTCGTCCTCGTCCTCGCCCTTTTCTTCCAGCGGACCCGGATCGGCCGTGCGCTGCGCGCCGTCGCCGACGACCACCAGGCGGCGCAGTCGGTCGGCATCCCCTTGAACCAGATCTGGGTCATCGTGTGGTCGGTCGCCGGCCTCGTCGCGCTCGTCGCCGGCATCATGTGGGGAACGAAGCTCGGCGTGCAGTTCTCGATCGCGCTGGTCGCGCTGAAGGCGCTGCCGGTGCTGATTCTCGGCGGGCTCACCTCGGTGCCGGGCGCGATCGTCGGCGGCCTCCTCATCGGCGCCGGCGAGAAGCTCGCTGAGGTCTATTTCGGTCCGATCATCGGCGGCGGGATCGAGAACTGGTTCGCCTACATGCTCGCCCTCGCGATCCTGCTGTTCCGGCCGCAGGGCCTCTTCGGCGAGCGAATCATCGAACGGGTGTGATGCCGTGATCTATCGCGAAGCGGGCACGTTCCGGACCACCTACCGCGCCGATCAGGCGGTCTTTCCGATCCCGCAGGACAAGGCGTTCGTCCTCGGGCTCGTCGCGGTCGCGTATCTCGTCGTCCCGTTCGTGATGACGGATTACTTCTTCCTCGCGATCCTGATCCCGTTCTTGATCCTGGCGCTTGCGACGCTCGGCCTCAACCTCCTCGTCGGCTATTGCGGCCAGATCTCGCTCGGCGCCGGCGGCTTCATGGCGGTCGGCGCCTATTCCGCCTACAAGCTCGTGAGCATCGTGCCGGAGACGAACCTCGTCGTCGCCTGGCTCTTCGGCGGCGTCTGTGCCGCCGGGGTCGGCATCCTCTTCGGGATCCCGAGCCTCCGGATCAAGGGCTTCTACCTCGCGGTCGCGACCCTCGCCTCGCAATTCTTCCTCGACTGGATGTTCATCCGCATCACGTGGTGGACGAACTATTCGCCCTCCGGCTCGGCGACGGCGCCGCCGCTCGACATCTTCGGCTGGGTGGTGGACCGCCCGGTCGAGAAATACCTGCTCGCGCTCACCTTTGCGGTCGTGTTCGCGGTGATCGCCAAGAACCTCGTCCGCGGCCGGCTCGGGCGCTCGTGGATGGCGACGCGCGACATGGACATCGCCGCCGAGATCATCGGCATCCGCCCGATGGGCGCGAAGCTCTCGGCCTTCGCGATCAGCTCCTTCGTCTGCGGCGTCGCCGGCGCGCTCTGGGCCTTCGTCTATCTCGGCACCTGGGAGCCGCTCGCGTTCGACATCAACCGCTCCTTCTCGATTCTCTTCATGGTGATCATCGGCGGGCTCGGCTCGATCCTCGGCAGCTTCCTCGGCGCCGCCTTCATCACGCTCCTGCCGATCTTCCTCAATCAGGTGCCCGCTGCTCTCGGGCTGCCGCTCTCCACCGCGATGGTGAGCCATCTCGAGTTCATGATCTTCGGCGCCCTCATCATCTTCTTTCTCATCGTCGAGCCGCACGGCCTCGCGCGGCTCTGGGCGATCGGAAAGGAGAAGCTGCGCATGTGGCCCTTCCCGCATTGAGCGGAAGGCGTGCTAGAGTTTTCGAAACGAGTCGTTAGGGAGGTCTAGAAATGCGTTCCTGGAAGGTCGGTACGGCGCTGGTCGGCGCCGCGCTCGCGGCGCTCGGGGCGGCACCCGCCTCGGCGCAGACCGAGCAGTTCATCCCGCATCTGGTCTACCGCACCGGGCCGTACGCGCCCAACGGCATTCCGTTCGCGAACGGCGTCGCCGACTACTACAACCTCCTCAACGAGCGCGACGGCGGCATCAACGGCGTCAAGATCGTCTTCGAGGAATGCGAGACGGCGTATGCTACCGACCGCGGCGTCGAGTGCTACGAGCGCCTGAAGAACAAGGGCAACGGCGCGCCGTACTTCATGCCGCTCTCGACCGGCATCACCTTCGCGCTGATGGAGAAGGGCACGGCGGACAAGATTCCGATCGTGACGATGGGGTACGGCCGGTCGGAAACCGCGGCCGGGGCGTTCTTCCCCTACGTCTTCCCGATCGTCGGCACCTACTGGACGGCCGCCGACATCGCGCTCAAGTACATCGGCCAGAAGGAAGGCGGGATCGAGAAGCTCAAGGGCAAGAAGATCTCGCTCGTCTATCACGACAGCCCCTATGGGCGTGAGCCGATCACGCTCCTCCAGGCTCGCGCCAAGGACTACGGCTACACCTTCGACGCGCTGCCCGTGACGCATCCCGGCGTCGAGCAGAAGGCGACCTGGCTGCAGATCCGCCGGAACCGCCCGGACTGGGTCCTGCTCTGGGGCTGGGGCGTCATGAACTCGACGGCGATCAAGGAGGCCGCGGCGGTCGGCTATCCGCGCGACAAGATGATCGGCGTCTGGTGGTCGGGCGCGGAGCCCGATGTCGAGCCGGCCGGCGAGGGCGCCAAGGGCTACAACGCGCTCATGCTGCAGCACGGCGCCGGCCAGTACGCCGTCCACCGCGACATTCTCAAGTACGTCTACGACAAGGGCAAAGGCGCCGGTGAGAAGGACAAGGTCGGCGAGGTGCTCTACAACCGCGGCCTCGTCAACGCGATGTTCTCGATCGAGGCGCTTCGGGTCGCGCAGGAGAAGTTCGGCAAAGGCAAGCCGATCAACGGCGAGCAGATGCAGTGGGGCCTCGAGCATCTCAACGTCACCGCCGAGCGCATCCGTGAGCTCGGCTTCGAAGGCATGATCGGCCCGCTGAAGCTGTCCTGCCAGGACCACGAGGGCGCGCAGATCGGCCGCATCCACCAGTGGGACGGCAAGAAGTGGAACATCATCTCCGACTTCATCGAGGCGGATCGCCAATACATCCATAAGATGTACGAAGAGACGGCGAAGAAGTACGCCGCCGAGAAGGGCATCCAGCCGCGCGATTGCTCGAAGGTGAGCTGACGCGCCATGGAGCGAAGGGACGGGACGACGACGGGAGCGGCACTCCTCGAAGTCAACAACATCGAGGTAATCTACAACCACGTCATCCTGGTCCTGAAAGGCGTGTCGTTGTCGGTTCCCGAGGGGGCGATCGTCGCCCTCCTCGGGGCCAACGGCGCCGGCAAGACGACGACCCTGAAGGCGATCTCGAACCTGCTCCGCGCCGAGCGCGGCGAGGTCACGAAGGGCTCGATCCACTATCGCGGCGAGCGGGTCGACGCGCTCAACCCGTCGGAGCTCGTGCGGCGCGGCCTCATCCAGGTGATGGAGGGCCGGCACTGCTTCGCGCATCTCACCGTCGAGGAGAACCTCCTGACCGGCGCCTTCACCAGGGCGCGCGAGGGCAAGGCGCGCATCGCCGAGGATCTCGAGCTCGTCTACAAGTATTTTCCGCGGCTGAGGGAGCGGCGCCGCTCGATCGCCGGCTACACGTCCGGCGGCGAGCAGCAGATGACCGCGATCGGCCGCGCCCTCATGTCGAAGCCCAAAATGATCCTTCTGGACGAGCCGTCGATGGGCCTTGCGCCGCAGCTCGTCGAGGAAATCTTCGAGATCGTCGCGCAGCTCAACCGGCAGGAAGGCGTGAGCTTCGTCGTCGCCGAGCAGAACACGAACATCGCGCTGCGCTACGCCGATTACGGCTACATTCTCGAGAACGGGCGCGTCGTCATGGACGGCGCCGCCGACGTCCTGCGGTCGAACGAGGACGTGAAGGAGTTCTACCTCGGCCTTTCCACGACCGGCCGAAAGAGCTACCGGGACGTCAAGCATTATCGCCGCCGCAAGCGTTGGCTTGCTTGACGGGAGCGACGAGGTGACGGAAGGCCGCTACTACGACCGGCTCGAGACGAGAGACCCGGAGGAACGGGAGCGCGCGCTCATGGCGGCGCTGCCGCGCATCGTCGCGCTCGCGAAGGAGCGGGCCCCCGGCTTCGCCCGCATCCTCGCGCATGTCGACCCGCAGGCGGTCACCGACCGGCGGGCGCTGGCGGATCTGCCGGTGACGCGGAAGTCGAGCCTTCTCGAGCTGCAGCGCCAGACGCCGCCCTTCGGCGGGCTTGCGACCGTCGCGCCCGGCGAGCTCGCGCGGATCTTCGCCTCGCCGGGCCCGATCTACGACCCGGAAGGGCGGCGGCCCGACTACTGGCGCACGGCGCGCGTCCTCTACGCCGCAGGTTTTCGCAAGGGCGATGTCGTCCACAACTGCTTCTCGTATCACCTCACCCCGGCCGGCTCGATGTACGAGACCGGTGCGCACGCGCTCGGCTGCGCGGTCATTCCCGGCGGAACCGGACAGACCGAGCTGCAGGTGCGCGCGATCGCCGATCTGCGTCCCGCGGGCTATGTCGGCACGCCTTCCTTCCTGAAGATCATCCTCACGAAGGCCGAGGAGCTCGGCGCCGACGTCACCTCGCTGAGAAAGGCATCGGTTTCCGGCGAGGCGTTCCCGGCGCCGATCCGCAAGGAGCTCGAGGCGCGCGGCATCGCCGCCTACCAGGCCTACGGCACCGCCGATGTCGGCATGATCGCCTACGAGACGGAGGCGCGGGAGGGGCTCGTCCTCAGCGAGGACGTCATCGTCGAGATCGTGCGGCCGGGAACCGGCGACGTGGCGCCGCCGGGCGAGGTCGGGGAGCTCGTCGTCACGGTGCTCACGCCCGAATATCCGCTCATCCGCTTCGGTACCGGCGACCTGTCGGCCTTTCTCCCCGGGCACAGCCCGTGCGGCCGGACCAACTTCCGCATCAAGGGCTGGATGGGCCGTGCCGACCAGCGCACGAAGGTCAAGGGGATGTTCGTCGATCCGGCGCAGATCGCCGAGGTGGTGCGGCGCCACAAGGAGATCGTCCGGGCGCGGCTGGTAGTGAGCCGTGACGAGGCCGCCCTCGACCGGATGGTTCTGAAGGTCGAGATGGGGGCCCCTGCCGAGAGCACGGACGCGATCGCGGCAACGCTGCAGGACGTCACGAAGCTGCGCGGCACCGTCGAGATCGTGCCCCAGGGGAGTCTCCCGAACGACGGGAAAGTGATCGACGACACGCGGCCGGTGGATTAGCTAAGCATCGACCACCGATGCACCGGGCGTTGTCCATGCCGTCCTTTGGCAAAGGGGACGATCTTCGAGCGCAACCGCGACGCCTTCCTTCCCGCCTTCGGCAGAGGGGGGGCGCGGCGGCGACGCCCTGCCTTCCGAACCGCGCCGCCTCCGACCGCCGTGCTCGAGGCCGATAACCTCGCCTGCCGGCGGGGAGAGCGACTGGTCTTCACCGGGCTCTCGTTCGCAGTGCCGCGCGGCGGCGCGCTCGTCCTCCTCGGCCCGAACGGCAGCGGCAAGTCGAGCCTCCTGCGCCTCCTCGCGGGGCTCACGCCGCCCGCGGCCGGCCGCCTTCTCTGGGATGGCGCGCCCGTCCGGGACGATCCCGCGGCGCACCGGGCGCGGACCCGTTTCATCGGTCACCAGGACGCCGTGAAGCCGGCCTTGACGCTGGCGGAGAATCTCGCGTTCTGGGCGGGGCTGCTCGGGGCCGATGCGACCGCGCCCAAGCAGGCTCTCGCTCGCGTGGGGCTGGAGCGCCTCTCGGACTGGCCGGCGCGGTTCCTCTCGGCGGGGCAGCGGCGGCGCCTTGCGCTCGCGCGCCTCCTTCTCGCACCGGCGCCGATCTGGCTCCTCGACGAGCCGACGACGGGCCTCGACCGGGATTCGGTGGCGAGCTTCGAGGAGGCCCTCGCCGCGCACCGGGCCGGCGGCGGCCTCGTGGTGGCCTCGACGCATGTCCCCCTCGGCCTCGCCGATGCCCGAACCCTGACTCTCGGCTCTGCGAAGGCGGCGCCGGCGGCGGCAGGCTGACGCAGGGCGGAGCGGTTTTGGCGGCAAACGCGTTGACGGTTGCAGCAAACCGCCGAGAGGACGGCCGATGGCGATCTACGAAGCGATCCTCGCTGACCATGCCAAGACGCGGCGGATGCTGCGCGAGCTTTCGGAGGTCGGGGAGGGCGAGCCCGAGCGGCGCCTTGCGCTCTTCGCGGATCTCAAATCGGCGCTGACGATCCATCAGCACGCCGAGGAGGCCGTGTTCTACGAGCGGCTGAAGGAAATGGACGATATGCGGTCGCACACGCTCGATGCCGTCAACGAGCACCGCGTCCTCGAAGCGCTGCTGACCGAGCTCTCCGAAATGGCAACGGGGAACGAGCGGTGGACGGCGAAGCTCGGCGCCCTGCGCGAGCTCGTCGAGCATCACATGGAGGAGGAGGAAGGCGCTTTCTTCGAAATGGCGAGGGCGTTCCTCGACGAGGCTCTCGCTGCCCGCTTGGGCGAAGAGTTCCGGCGCAAGAAATGCGCTGGCATCGAGGCGTTGACCCCGCTCGAATGGGACTAGCGGCTGCGGCGCCGCCGCCCGCCGCTCGGCGGCGGCGCGGGCGGCCTCAGCAGCCTTCGATCCGATCGAGCGAGCGGCCGACCGATCCACCGATCAGCGCGCCGCCGATGGTACCGCCGATCGTCGCCGCGGTCCTGCCGCTCCCCTTGCCGACTTGACTGCCGAGAACGCCGCCGCCGATCCCGCCCACGACGGCGCCGATCGTGTCGCGGCCGATCCCGGCACAGGCGTGGGTGTACGCGACCCGCGGGGCCGGGCGATAGACCACCGGGGGCGGGGCGACGTAAACGGGCGCCGGCTCCACGTAGACGACGTGCGGCCGCGTGTGGATCACCCGCGGCGGGGGCTTCACGACGATCACCTCATGATGAACGTGATGGTGCTTCTTGTGATGCTTGTGGTGGTGCTTGCCTTGCCAGTGCGTGTGGTGATGACCGTGGTCGCCCGCGAGCGCCGCGGGTGCGACCGAAACGGCGAGCCCGGCTGCGACGAGAAGCGCGATGAACCGCATTTGCCGCTCCTGTTGTTGCGCATTCCGATTACGAGTGCGAACTCGTAGTCATCCCCGCGGGAGCGGTGGCAAAAAACGGGCGTCGGCTCCACGCACGCTTCTGTAATGCCCGCCGCGCCCCGGAAGGCGGCCGGCATCAAGAGCTTGCAGGAACCGAGAATCGCCCCAAATGTGGCTCCGACATGGGCGTACTTTCGGCGGCTCCGCGCGTCGTTGCGGTGCTCGGGCCGACCAACACCGGTAAGACCCACCTCGCCATCGAGCGGATGCTCGGGCACGCGAGCGGCATGATCGGGTTCCCGCTGCGCCTGCTCGCCCGCGAGAACTACGACCGCATCGTCCGTCTCAAAGGGGCCCGCTCGGTCGCGCTCATCACCGGCGAGGAGAAGATCGTGCCGCCGAACCCGCAGTGGTTCGTGTGCACCGTCGAATCGATGCCGCTCGACCGGCCTGTCGATTTCCTCGCCGTCGACGAGATCCAGCTCTGCGGCGATCCCGAGCGCGGGCATGTCTTCACCAACCGCCTTTTGAACGCCCGCGGCCGGTACGAGACCATGTTCATGGGCTCCGATACGATCCGGCCGCTTCTGCGCCGCCTCGTTCCCGAGGCGGAGCACATCTCTCGACCGCGCTTCTCGGTCCTCCGCTACACCGGCTATCGCAAGGTGACGCGCCTGCCGCGTCGAAGCGCGGTCGTCGCTTTCGCGGTCTCCGACGTCTTCGCGCTCGCCGAGCTGGTGCGTCGCCAGCGCGGCGGCACCGCGGTCGTGGTCGGCGCGCTGAGCCCGCGCGCGCGGAACGCGCAGGTCGGCATGTTCGAGGCCGGCGAGGTCGACTACCTCGTGGCGACCGACGCGATCGGCATGGGTCTCAACATGGATCTCGACCATGTCGCGTTCGCCAAGCTGGTGAAGTTCGACGGCCAGTCCCCACGGCGGCTGTCGCCGGCGGAGATCGCCCAGATCGCCGGACGCGCCGGCAGGCACATGGCGGACGGCACGTTCGGCACCACCGCCGAGGTCGAGGCGATCGACGAGGAGATCGTCGAGGCGGTCGAAAATCACCGCTTCGACCCGCTGCACAGAATTTACTGGCGCAATGCGCGGCTCGACTTCTCAGGTCCCGAGATGCTGCTGAGGAGCCTCGAGGCGCGGCCGCCGGCCCCGGGCCTCGTCCCGGCGCGCGAGGCCGACGATCATCAGGCGCTGCGCGCGCTCGCGCGCATGCCCGACATCGTTGCGCGCGCCGGCAATCCGGGACGCGTGCGCCTCCTCTGGGAAGTCTGTCAGATCCCGGACTTCCGCAAGGTGATGAGCGAGACCCATGCGCGGCTCCTCGCCCAGATCTTCCGCCATCTGACGGGACCGGAGGGGCGGCTGCCCGAGGCCTGGGTGGCAAGCCAGGTGAGCCGGCTCGATCGCACGGAAGGCGACATCGACACGCTGATGGCGCGGATCGCGCATATCCGCACCTGGACCTACGTTGCCCACCGCGCCGAGTGGCTCGCCGACGCGCCTTTCTGGCAGGAGCGTGCGCGGGCGATCGAGGACCGGCTTTCCGATGCGCTGCACGAACGATTGACGCAACGCTTCGTCGATCGGCGCTCCGCCTCGCTGGTTCGCCGGCTGGAGACGCCGGAGAATCTTCTCGCCTCGGTCGCGGCGAGCGGGGAGGTGCGGGTCGAAGGTCATTACGTCGGCGAGCTCAAGGGCTTTCGCTTCGTTCCCGATGCCGAGGCGAACGGCGAGGAGGCGAAGACGCTCGTCGCCGCCGCGAACCGCGTGCTGCGCGGCGAGATCGAGGCGCGGGCGCGGCGCCTTGCCGCGGCGCCGGATTCCGAGTTCGCACTTCGCGAGGACGGGACGCTCGTGTGGGGCGGCGGCCCGGTCGGCCGCCTCGCCGCGGGCGACAACGCACTGACCCCACGTGTCGAGCCGGTCTCCGGCGAGTTCCTCGAGGGCGCGGTGCTGCAAATGGTGCGACGGCGTCTCCAGCTCTTCGCGCGCACCACGATCGAGAGCGGATTGGCGCCGCTCTTCCGCCTCCATGCGGCAGAACTCGCCGCGCCGGCGCGAGGCGTCGCCTTCCAGCTCGCGGAGGCGCTCGGCGCGGTGCCGACGCGGGCGGTGCGGCCGCTGCTCGAGACGCTCGCGCCGGCAGACCGCAAGGCGCTCGGTCGATTGGGCGTGAGGCTCGGAACCGAGTGGATCTACGTCGAGCCGCTTCTGGCGCCGGCCGCCGTCGCGCTTCGCGCGCTCCTCTGGTCGGTGCACCAGGGAGCGCCGCTTCCGGCGCCGTTGCCGCCGCGCGGCCGGTTCTCGGTCGCCCCGGAGTCGCCGGCCGAGTTCTACGCGGCGATCGGATACGCCGTGCTCGGCACGCGCGTGCTTCGTGTCGACCGCGTGGAGCGACTTGCCGCCGCGGCACGCCGCCTCGCGCGCCAGGGGAGCTTCGCGGCGACCGCGGAGCTCGCCGCGCTTGCCGGCGTGAAGCAGAACGAGCTCGCCGGGCTCCTGCCGGCCCTCGGCTACAAGGCGCTGGTCGACGAGACGGGGGCCCGTTTCATCGCCCGGTCGCCGCGCCGCAGGGCGAGGAAGCAGAAGCCGCGGCCGGTGCACGGGCCGTTCGCCGCGCTTCGCGTGCTTCGCGCGGGGCGATGAACCGGCGCATCGATCTCTGGCTCTGGTACGCGCGCTTCGCGAAGACGCGCTCGCTCGCGGCCCGGCTCTGCGCTGCGGGAGAGATCACCGTCAATGGACAAACGGTCGACAAGGCCGACACGGTGCGCGTCGGCGACGAGGTGAGCGTGCCGCAGGGGCGGTTGCGCCGCACCGTCGCCGTGCGCGCGCTCGGCATGCGTCGCGGCCCGCCGGCAGAGGCGCGCGCCCTCTACGAGGAGACGCACCCGCCCGAGCCGCTTCACCCGCAGGAAGCCTGGGAGCCGCTTCTCTGACGCGCCTCGCCGCGTCTCGGGCCGCTACGCCGCCCGCAAGTCCCGCAGGAAGGTATCGATCTGCCGCTTCAGCGCATCGCCGTTCTGCCTCAGAAGGCCGGCGGACGCGAGGACCTGGGCGGCCGCCGCACCCGCCTGCTGCGCCGAGAGGCCGACCTCGCCGATCGTCGCGGTCACCTGCCCGGTCCCCTGCGCCGCCTCCTGCACGTTGCGCGCGATCTCCTGCGTCGCGGCGCCCTGCTGCTCTACGGCCGACGCGATGGCCGTCGCCGTCTCGCTCACCCTGTTGATCTTGTCGGCGACGCTCTGGATCGAGCGGACGGAGCTCTGCGTCGCCTCCTGAATGGCGGCGATCTGCGC
>JADGGZ010000360.1 GCA_019689675.1 Rhodospirillales bacterium
GCCGAGGAGGTCGCCATCCTCAACCGCGAGACGCCGGGGATCTTCGCCCAGGACCGGCAGGAGGTGACGCGCGAGAAGGGATCGACCGCGCCGCGAACCGCCTGGTACGTCCAGACATGGAACGAGGTCTATGCGAGCCTCGCCCGCCACCCGCGCCTCATCGAACCGGTGAGCCAGCTCCTCGGCTCGAAGGAGCTCTACATGCACCAGTTCAAGATCAACGCCAAAGCCGCCTTCGACGGCGCCGTGTGGCAGTGGCACCAGGACTACGCGACCTGGCACAACGACGACGACATGCCGGCGCCGAAGGCGATGAACATCGCGCTCTTCCTGGTCGAGGTGAACGAGTTCAACGGGCCGCTGATGTTCATCCCGCGCAGCCACAAGAAGGGCCGGCTCGAGGCGGGCTACGATACGGTGACGACGAGCTACCCGCTCTGGACGATCGACAACGAGACGATCACGCGCCTCGTCGCCGAGGGCGGGATCGTGGCGCCGAAGGGACCCGCCGGCTCGGTCCTCATGTTCCACGGCAACCTCGTGCACGCCTCGGGCTCGAACCTGTCGCCCTGGTCGCGCTGGATCGTCTACCTGTCCCTCAATCGCTGCGACAACGCGATCCGCCGCTTCAAGCGCCCGACCTGGATCGCCAACCGGGACTTCACCCCGATCGAGCCGCTGCCCGACGACTGCCTGCTCCGCCACCGAAAGGTCGCAGCATGAATCTCGCCACGATGCTGCGGGCCCGCGCCGAAGCGAACGATCCGGTGCGGGTCGGGCTCATCGGCGCCGGCAAGTTCGGCTCCATGTTCCTGGCCCAGGCGCACCGCACGCCGGGACTGGCCGTGGTCGCCGTCGCCGATCTCGACCCGGCGCGCGCTTCAGCGGCGCTCGATCGGGTCGGCTGGCCGGAAAAGCGCCCCGCCCTCCTCGACGATGCCGAGCGCCTCATCGCCGGCGACGCCGAGGTGGTCATCGATGCGACCGGGGCGCCGGCCGCCGGAATTCGCCACGCTCTCCTCGCCGCCGAGCACCGCAAGCACATCGTGATGGTCAATGTCGAGGCGGACGTGCTGGCCGGCCCCCTTCTCGCGCAGCGCGCGACCGAGGCGGGCGTCGTCTACTCGCTCGCCTACGGCGACCAGCCGGCGCTCATCGCCGAGATGGTCGATTGGGCGCGCGCCGCCGGCTTCGAGGTCGTCTGCGCCGGCAAGGGCACGAAGTATCTGCCGGTCTATCACGCCTCGACGCCCGACACGGTCTGGACCCACTACGGCTTCACGCAAGAGCAGGTCGAAGCGGGCGACTTCAACGCGCGGATGTTCAACTCTTTCCTCGACGGCACGAAATCGGCGATCGAGATGGCCGCGGTCGCGAACGCGACCGGCCTCGCCCCCCTTGCCGAGGGGTTGCGCTTCCCGCCTTGCGGCGTCGACGACCTGGCGCGCGTCTTGGGGCCGCGCGAGCCCAAGGGAACGGTCGAGGTCGTCTCCTCGCTGGAGCGCAACGGGCAGCCGGTCGCCCGCGACCTCCGCTGGGGCGTCTACGTCGTCTTCGAGGCGCCTTCCGAGTACGTCCGGCGGTGCTTTGCCGAGTACGGGCTCGTGACCGACCCCTCGGGACGCTATGCCGCGATGTACAAGCCCTATCACCTCATCGGGCTCGAGCTCGGCATCTCGGTCGCGAGCTGCGCCCTGCGCCGCGAGCCGACCGGCCGCCCGACCGGGTTCCGCGGCGACGCTGTCGCGACCGCCAAGCGCGATCTCGCCGCCGGCGAGACGCTCGACGGCGAGGGCGGCTACACGGTCTGGGGCCGCCTCATGCCCGCCGCCGACTCCCTCGCCATCGGCGCGCTTCCGATCGGGCTCGCGCACGGCGTCCGCCTCGCGAACCCGGTGAAGCAGGGCTCGCCGATACGCTGGAGCGACGTCGAGATCGACGAGAGCCAGGAGGCGGTCAAGGTGAGGCGCGAGATGGAGGCGATGTTCCGCCCCGGCCTCGCCCGCGCTGCCGAGTAGCGCCATGGGCACCCGCGTCGCCGGCAAGGTCGCGATCGTCAACGGCGCCGGCTCGTCCGGCCCCGGCTGGGGCAACGGCAAGGCGGCCGCTGTCCTCTACGCGCGCGAGGGCGCCAAGGTCGTGTGCGTCGATCTCCGCCGCGAGGCCGCCGAGGAGACCGTCGGGATCATCCGCGACGAAGGCGGCGAGGCGGTCGCCGTCGCGGGCGACAGCGCCGACGCCGAGACCGCGCGGGCGGCGGTGGCGGCGGCGCTCGACCGCTTCGGCGGGCTGCACATCCTCCACAACAATGTCGGCATCGTGAGCCCGGGGCCGACGGCCGAGACGGACGAAGCGGCGTGGGACCACGTGATCCGCGTCAATCAGCGCAGCTGCTTCCTCGCCTGCAAATACGCGATCCCCGCGATGCTCCAGGGCGGCGGGGCAATCGTCAACATCGCGTCGATCGCGGCGATCGGCTGGCTCGGGGTCCCCTACCCCGCCTATGCGGCGTCCAAGGCGGCGATCGTCGGCCTCACGCGCCACATCGCGCTGGAGCACGCCGCGCGGGGGATCCGCTGCAACGCGATCCTGCCGGGGCTCATGGACACGCCGATGATCCGGGAGCCTCTGGCGAAGGCCTATGGCGGCAGCGTCGAGACGATGCTCGAGAAACGCCACGCGCAATGCCCGATGGGCTTCATGGGCAATGCCTGGGACGTCGCCTACGCTTCCCTCTTCCTCGCCTCCGACGAGGCCCGCTACGTCACCGG
>JADGGZ010000078.1 GCA_019689675.1 Rhodospirillales bacterium
ACGAGGAGGATTGGGGTTGGCGCAACGATGAGTGCGCATGAGAAGGAGCGGCAACGCCGGCCACTAGTTGGCGGGGCCCCTTTGCGGCGATAGGGTCCGTCCGCCCGACCGGGACGGGAGGACGCTCCATGGAACAGCTCGTGCTGGTGCTCGATCTCGTCGGCACGTTCGTCGTCCGTGAAGAACCGGCATGTCATTGAAACGGAGTCGGTTTCGCGGCTCTTGAAGTAGTCGGGTTTGCCGGAAAGCGCGGGGCGCGGCGCGGCTTTCTTGCGATTTCGGATTCCGGTCTGGCGCGAATCGCGATTCGATGATCGGCGGGTTTCCGGCTCTGGAGACGCGATGTCGAAACCGCGCGACGATCGGCAGAAGGATCTCTTTCGGCCGCCACTCGACCAGATCATCGACATGGGCCATCCGCTGGTGCGGCTGGCGGACGAGATCGACTGGGGGTTCATCGACCAGCGCTTCGCCGCGGCGTGCCGCGCCGGCGCCGGTCAGCCGCCGTTGCCGACGCGGCTCGTCGCCGGGCTGATGATCCTGAAGCACATGCACGCCCTCTCCGATGAGGAGCTCTGCGCGCGTTGGGTGGAGAATCCCTATTTCCGGTATCTCTGCGGCGAGCCGAGCTTCTGCCACAAGCTGCCGTTCGACCGCTCGTCGCTGACGCGCTGGCGCCAGCGTCTGGGTGAAGAGCAGCTCGCAGCCCTGCTCCAGGAGAGCCTCAGCGTCGCGCACAAGACGGGCGCCCTCGCGGCGCTGCTCTATGCAGTGTTGTGGCGCTGCGCTGAGCGGATGAAAGCGTAACCCTTTCGTGCCCGTCCGCTCGATCGGGACGAGGCGACTGGACGCACAAGACGGCATATGCGCCCTGCCAGGAACTCGTCGGCGCGGCACGCGCAGCGGCGACGACACACTGCGCCATCGCTTGGTGCGGCCCTCAGACGGGTAGGCGTTCGAAGCCTTGCGCAAACCTTTCAGAGACAAGAAGCGTCGCACTCTCTCATGGAAGCGGAGGCTGTCTAGCTTTTTCCGGCCCGCCCCAAGCCAAGGCTGGCATCACCACCCGATTGCCGGTCGCCCAAGGGTAGGGCGCGCCCGGCTTTTTTTGGGGGCTAACCCGGTCGCTCATTGGTACTCCAATAGGTAGCGACATCGGGGTGCGAACAAGAACTGTGCCTGACAAAGAAATGACACAGGCCTCATGGGCGATCGACTAAGTAGCTGATTTAGATAGGATAAATTAACTTGCGCACAACCTTGCCAAGGTTGGGGTCGAGGGTTCGAATCCGTTCGCCCGCTCCAACGAAATTCCGCAGAAAACCGCCGTTTCCGGCGGTTTTTTTGTTGGCCGGAAGGAGAACGAAGCAGCGTCAAAATGCGTGAACAGAACATGAAAGTTCGTCAGTTTCTGACAAAAAATTGACAAACCTTCTGCTGCCTCTTCGGCCTGACGGATCAATAAGGCGCAATTCTACTTTGATGTTGAAAACCGCGAATGCTGCCGAGCTGTGGCGGCTTAGCTTCTGGTGCGAGTTGTGGTTCTCCGGCGCGGCCTGCATCAGGGCCTCAGGCGTAAAATTCGGCAATTCGGCTGCCGGGCTACGCGGAGCCTGGCCGTTTGCAGAACCCATCGAACAGAGTCGCGTTTGCGGCGCTTAACGGGCACGGTGCCGGTCGAGTCGGAAAGAGACAGAGACAGCGAAATCGGCCTGGCGGCCATGGCCGGCCGGTCTTCCGGTAAACCCGATTTCGGCAAGCCCTTTGAGCCCGCGAGAAAATGGCCGCGTGGGCGGCCATGACGCGGTTCGTGCAGGCGAGTTGGCGGAGGGAGGAGAGCCGGGCTCGAACCTTCTCCGCGTGGAACCGCGCGTCTCCGCGAACCGAGTATCGCCGCTCCTCCTGGTCATTCTCCGACGCGCTCTCCGACCGCATTGCCGAGCGCCGTTTTCGCGTCCAACGGCAGACGTCGAGCGCCTCTGTCGACGGCCTCTTGCCATGAGGGTCCGCGCCCGTATGCCTCTTTGAACGCGTCCTCGAGCTCATCGGGACGATCTTGCGCCAGCACCCGAATCAGTGCGGCCGACTGTTCGATGTCTTTCCTTGCCTTGGCCGCAGCCGAAGAACCCCGTCGGGTCGCGACGATGAGCTTGTGGATCGCGTAGCGCGCGGGCTGGGGCACGTTGACCAGAATGCCCGACCGGTAGAGCGCCACCGCCTGTGTCGGCTCATGGATCAGATAGTCGAGGAACCGGAGCGGTAAGGCGTAGGCCCCGAGTGCTGGCAGTCCCAATGGCTCGTCACGGTCCGGCCCCTCATTGGGGGTGAGCAGCTCCACGAGGACGCCGCTCTCGTGGTCACGCCACGCAGTCGGCTGCTGATGGAGGCCCGGCCGCGCGATGAAGGGCCCGATCTGTTTCAGTGCATCGGCCAATGCCGGATCGAGGCGATCATCCAGGGCAACCGAGACGGAATGGAAGGCAGCGACGTCGATATCCTCGGTAACGGCATAGGCCTCGGGAATCTCGACACCGAGGAGGCCGGGATAGCAACGAAACGCATGGGTGCCGACGATGACTGCGCGGAGCCGGAAAATCCCTGCTTTCGAGAGCGCGAGCAGCACTTTCCCCGTCTGGGCGTCCACTCGCGGCAAGCCACCCTCGTGGCACATCCGGGCGAGGCGGCCGCGCTGCTTTTCGCGCTGCTTCAGGTCCTCGTTGACCTTCTGGGCGCGCTCAACCCGCTTCCGGACTTCCTCCGTATCCGGCCCGAGATAGCGCTCGATGGCGTGGTCAGCGAGTCGCTGGACCGAGTACCAGTATTTGCGTCCACCCCGCTCGCGAAGGACCGGGGTGCCCCCGAGATCCAGGACCGCATCCTCCTGCAGGCGCGCGAGCAAGTCTGCGTAGGCCGTCTGCACCGTCAGGGCCAGCCTTCGAAAATATGCGTCTTCAATCACTTGCGCCTTGCCCAACAAAAATATTTTCTGTTGGGCAATTTACACTATCCCCGCCTCGGATGCAACCGAAGCGCCTGAGGAATCGGCCGATCGACCTTGCCAACGAAAATGCAATGCGTTGGGCAAGCCCCGCATCCATGAGAGGCCGTCGACTCCAGATAGCCTCCACCGACGTCAGCGGACCAGCCGGTACCAACCCGTTCGGAGCGACCCGACGAACTCGATCATCCCGCGCCCCTTCAGCCGGGCCGCGTCCCGCCGCGCCGTCTTTTCAGACACGCTCCAATGGCGCCGAAGGCCTTCCGCTCGGACCCCTTTTTCGACGCAGGGCAGGGCACCCGGCGACATTCGATCGCCGGCTTGCTGTGAGAGGGAGGCAGCGCGCCAGACTGCGGAATCCGGCGGGAACTCGTTCATCCACACTGAAGTAGAGTTGCGCTATCAATAACGATCGGCAACAAGGCGTTGCAACTCGCCCGGGTCTGACTGTGGGCGCAAGGACGCGCGCTTCTGGCTAGACGAAAGAACCGCCCTCGGACGAGCAGTCCGCCGAGTAAGAAGATCGCCTAGGTGCTGTGAAACCGCGATACGTCCTTAGGCCTGGAGGAGCGGAAGCTGTTGCAGGCCGTGCCAGCTGGCGAGGCATTGAGCGAGCTTGCGAGGATCTCGCTCTTCGCGAGGACGCCTAGAAAAGGTCGCCAGCCTCAAAGAATCAGGAGAACCAAAGGTCGGCGCGAACTCGGTAGCACTCTTTCCGCAACGGTGGGCAGGCAAACGCAGCGGGGTTGAGGCTCGTGCTGCGCGCGCCAAGAGTAAGGACGAGGAGAAGGTGAAGCCTCGCGCGCTGTCCTAGAGCCCCAAATACGAGGAGCCTATCCGCCTCGGGCGAGCAGCCACGGTTGCAAGCCACTCTCGCCCGGTTGCTGTAGCCATCTTGGCTGACTTATGGTCTCTACGTTTCCAGAACCTGGATAGAGCGGAAAACGGGGGAGCCAATTGCCAGCCCCGACGAGGCGGCACCCGACCATCAAAGACGTGGCAGAAATGGCCGGGGTCGACAAATCGACCGTGTCGAGGATGCTGGGCGGCGACAAGACCCTCAACATTCGCGAAGAAACGCGGCAGCGGATCTCGCGCGCCGTCGCCGCACTGGGGTATCGGCCAAACATGGCAGCCCGCAGCTTGCGGACCGCCCGTAGCTTCTCGCTCGGAATCACGATCGCTTCCCTCGACAATCCCGTCTATTCGGCGATCATCAGGGGGGCGGAACAGGGGGCGGCGGATGCCGGTTATTCGCTCCTCATCGCGCACATGGACGAAGCGGCTCCGGACAGCCGGGTTTATCACCGTCTCGTCGAGCAGCACCGGGTCGACGGCCTGCTCGTGACGACGTTGCGCAACGAGAAGGAGCATCTCGCGGCGTTGAAGGAGCTGCAAGCCCCGTTCGTTCTCGTGAACCGGAAGGCGAAAGGCGTCAGGAACTCGGTCGTCGTGAACGACTTCGGAGGCGCGAAGGCGGCGGTAGAGACGCTCATCCGGATGGGGCATAGGGATATCGCGCATCTTTCCGGGAATCCGTCCCGGTACAACGCGCGACAGAGGCTGCTCGGTTATCGCGCGGCGCTCGAGGAGGCCGGGATCCCGTTCCGGCCGGGGCTCGTCGTCGAGGCGGACTACACGCCGGACGGCGGGGAGCGTGCCGCGCGCGTGCTCATGGAGACGCAGAATCGCCGCTTCACCGCAGTCTTCGCGGTCACGCTGGTCGCCGCGGCGGGCGCGCTCGCCGCTTTTCATGAGCGCGGCTTTTCGATCCCGGAAGACATTTCCGTCGTCGGTTTTCACGACAGCGCAGTCGCCGAGCTGCTTTATCCTCCTCTGACGACGGTGCGCGTTCCTCTGGAGGAAATGGGCCGCTTTGCGGCAGGTGCCTTGATCGACATCATCGAGGGGCGGCGGCGCGAGATCACGAAGACATTCTCGCAAGTCGAGGTCATTGAACGCCGGTCGACAGCGCCGCTGAGGGCAGGCTCCAATCTCGTCGCACGTCGCTGAGGCCGCTGCGGGGCCCGATGCGCTTGACGTGATCGTGCCGCCAAGGTAAATCGTTTTACTAGCTGGGTTGTTCGCGTTGATCGAGTGGTTCCCAGCCGATCCCGGCTGGGGCTGTTCTATCGGCGCGCTGTGACCCGTCGCAGCCGGAAGACAAGGCCGTATGCCGATCCCCCAAACGACTCTCGCCGAAGCCCAAGCTTTTGCTGCTACCGCGCGTCGACCCGAGTGGATCGACGATCTCGAGGAGTTGGTGGGAAAGGAATTTGTCTCAACTTCGTTTCCGGACCGGCTCGCGGCCGCGCGAGACCGCTGGCCCGTGGCGAATTTTTCGTTTCGAGAAGGACGCTTGCCGAGGGGGTTGCCAAGCGCGGTCGTGCGTCCGGGCACGGCGGAGGAGGTCCGCGCAATCGTCGCGGTCGCCAATAGGCATCGTGTTGCTGTAGTACCGTACGGTGCCGGATCGGGCGTCCTCGGCGGAGCAATTCCGCTCGGCGGGGAGCTCTGCGTCGACTTGAAGCGCCTAAACCGAATCCTCGAGATCGATTCGTTTAACGGGACGGTCACGGTGGAGGCCGGGATCAACGGTGGCGTGCTCGAGGCCGCTTTGCGCAAGCACGGCCTGACGACCGGCCATTATCCGCAATCCCTCAACATGTCGACGGTCGGGGGATGGGCCGCGTGCCGCGGTGCCGGCCAGGCCTCATCCCGTTACGGCAAGATCGAGGACATCGTGCTCGGTCTTTCGGTGGTGCTTCCGACCGGCGAAAGGCTCGTCGTACGTCCGGTTCCCCGTCGCGCGGTGGGGCCGTCGCTCGCCGACTTGTTCGTCGGCTCCGAAGGAACGCTCGGCATCATCACCTCCGTCACTTTGCGGGTATGGTCCCGGCCGGAGGCCGAGCTCGGATCGGTCCTCGTGTTTCCAAACCATGAGGCGGGATTGGACGCGTTGAGGCGCATCATGCAGGCAGAGCTGCGTCCGGCAATCGCCCGCCTCTACGATGCGGTCGAATCAGCCGAGAGAGCACGCGGAGCGGCGGGCTTCACCCCAGGGCAGGCGGTTTGCTTCTTCGTTTTCTCGGGGCTCACGAAGCTTGCCGAGATCGAGCGGCAACTCGCGCTCGAAATCTGTGCCGACGTGGGCGGCCGCGAAATCGATCGCCGGCCGCTCGACAGATGGCTCTCAGAGCGCTTCCAGAGCTATTCGGCTGGGCATGTCTCCGCCGGCTCGTTTATGGACACGATCGAGATTGCCGCGCCGTGGCGGGCGCTTCCCGAAATGCACCGACGAATCAGTGCCGCTGTGAAGGCGCTTCACTCGGAAATGCACTTCGGAACGCATTGGTCGCACATCTATCCCGATGGCGCGTGCCAGTACATGACGCTCCGGTTTCCGGCGATGCCGTTCGAGGACGCCTCTCGGCTGCATCACAGGATGTGGGAAGAAGTCATGAGGCTATGCCTCGATCTGGGTGGCTCCGTGAGCCATCACCATGGCAGCGGCTTGTTCCGTAACGACTGGCTCGTCGAGGAGCTGAACGAGGGGCATCGGCTGCTCCAGAAGCTGAAGGACGCCATCGATCCCAATCATCTGATGAATCCCGGAAAACTGGCGCTGCAATGACTCTCGCCCCTGCCATCACCCCATCGCCCGGCATCTCGGAAGCCCTTCGCCAGCTCCGGTTCTGCGCCTTCTGCCCGAACCCGTGTCGGAGCGGGCTTCCGCTCGACGGCGCAGCGCGAGCGGAGAGCACGATGCCTTCCGCGATGGCCTTTCTCTGCCTCGCCGTGACGGAGGGCCGCATCGTGTTGTCCGAGGACGTGCGCGCCCAGCTCGCCCGTACCGAAACAGTCGAGCTTGCCCAACGCGAATGCCCCTACAGGTTCGACATAGCGGCTGCGTTGCGTGCTGCCGTCGGGGAACTGCCGCGATGAGCGGGCCGCGGACTCTGCTCGGCGTCGACATCGGGGCAGGCAGCCTCAAGGCGAGCGTGGTGTCGCTCGACGGCCGCGTTCTCGGGACCGCGAGCTACGATCTTGCTACCTCGTGTCCCTGCCCCGGTTGGACGGAGCAGGATCCCGACGATTGGTACCGAGCCTTCTGTGCCGCCGTTCCGCGCGCGCTCGCGCAGGCGGAGATCAAAGGGAATGCCGTCGAGGGCATCGCGTTCAGCGCCGGCGCGCATACGCCCGTGCTCACCGACGCGGACGGCACGGTGCTCCGCCCGGCCATTCTCTGGAGCGATCAGCGTGCCGCGGCAGAAGCGAGGGAGCTTCGCGAACGAAGCGGCGCACGCATCCTCGAGATCGGCTACAACGCCGCCCATCCCACCTGGACGATGCCGCAGCTGCTTTGGCTCGCACGTCACGAGCCGCACATCGTCTCGAAGGCGAAGAGGCTTTTCGTGGCTAAGGACTATCTGCGGTTCCGAGTTACCGGAACGTGGGAGACCGATACCGTCGACGCGCTCGGCACCCTTCTTCTCGATGCCGCGAGAACGTCCTGGTCGCCTGAGCTCGCGGCCATGGTCAATTGGCCGCTCGAAGCCCTGCCGCCGATCGTGCAGCCGACAGCGGTGGTCGGAAAGGTCACCGCGGCTGCAGCGGCGGATTCGGGGCTCGCCGCTGGCACGCCGGTCGTGGCTGGAAGCTCCGACACCGCCGTCGAGATCTTCGGTGCTGGGGCTATCGCGCCAGGAGATGGGTCGATCAAGCTCGCGACAGCTGCAACCGTGAGCGTCATCGGCGAGACCCCTGCCGTCTCACCCGACCTCATCAACTACTACTACGTCGTGTCCGGCCTCTGGTACACGATCACCGGGACGAATTCGTGTGCCTCTGCGCACAAATGGCTACGGGATACGTTTTTTCGTCCGACTGGCGTTCTAGAGGCGGACGGTGCAGCGCTCTTTCAACTCATGGACAAGCTCGCGGGCGAGGTGCGGCCCGGGTCCGATGGGCTCGTCTTTCATCCTTATCTGAACGGTGAGCGCAGCCCGCATTGGGATCCGCTCCTACGCGCCGATTTCATCGGCGTGACCATGCGGCATCATCGTGGCCATTTCGTGCGGGCCCTCTACGAGGGGATCGCCTTCTCCATTCGCGATTGCTTCGAAGTCTTTCAACGGCAAGGTCTCGGTTTTGACCATGCGAGGTTGGTGGGCGGTGGTGCGCGGAGCGCCGTGTGGCGGCAGATCGTTTCCGATGTGCTGGGGATAGCCATCGAGGTGCCGCGTGTGGGCGATGCTTCGTTCGGCGCAGCGCTGATCGCGGGGCTCGGGGTCGGCGCATTCTCTGATGCCCGTGATGCGGTACGCCGGTGCGTGCGCGTCCTCGAGGAGTCGAGCCCCGATCCTCGTCGCCATGACCATTACAGCCGGCTTTTCCAGGTTTACCGCCAAGCGCAGCAGCAGCTCGCCGTCATCTGTCACCAGCTCCATTCGATCGAGCAAGACGGGGCGGCGCTAGACTGGAAGGCGTCATGAGCGGGGTGCCTCAGACAACGCTTCGAACGCTAGGCGCGCCGCGCCGGTATCTGCAGGGGGCAGGGGCGCTCGATTTTCTTCCGCAGGAGATCTTGTCCTTGGGCGGGCAGGCCGCCGTCGTTGCCGACGCGCTGGTCACAAACCTGCTCGGCGAGAGGCTGCGCCAGGCGGCAGCGAGCCAGGCCGTGGAGCTCCACTTCCTCGATTTCGGGGGAGAGTGCACGGTGCAGGAGATCGATCGGAA
Source organism: Rhodospirillales bacterium (assembly GCA_019689675.1). GTDB lineage: Bacteria > Pseudomonadota > Alphaproteobacteria > ATCC43930 > CGMCC-115725 > JADGGZ01. Next base: position 8,738 of record JADGGZ010000078.1, read on the forward strand.
GAGCGGCGAGGCCCTGAAGCTCGGCGCGCGCATTATCGTCGCGCTCGGCGGCGGCAAGGCGATCGACACCGCCAAAGGCGTCGCGATGTCACTCGATCGTCCGCTGATCGTTGTTCCGACGGTCGCCTCGAACGACGCGCCGACCAGTCGTCTCATCGTCATCTACGACGAGGCGCATCGCGTCGCGGAAGTCCGCACCATGCCGCGCAACCCCGATGTCGTGCTGGTGGACACTTCCATCATCGCACGCGCTCCGGTCCGTTATCTCGTTGCAGGTATCGGCGACGCGCTGTCGAAGACGTTCGAAGTTCGCCAGTGTCGTCTCGCAGGCGGTCGGAACTTCTTCGGCACGCCGCCCCTCGAGACAGCATCGATTCTGGCCGACGCCTGCTACGCGCTTATCCGCGCGAACGCCGTCGAGGCGGTCCGCGCGGTCCGGAACAACGAGGTTACAGACGCGGTGGAGCGCATCGTGGAAGCGAACGTTCTGCTGAGCGGCCTCGGCTTCGAGAGCGGCGGCCTGTCGATCGCGCACGCGATGAATCGGGGCTTGACCGCCGTTCCCGAAATCGCCGGCAGCCTCCATGGCGAAATGGTGGGCTACGCGCTCCGGGTCCAGTTGCTTCTGGAGCGACGGCCGAAAGACGTTCTGCGCGACCTCGACACGTTCTATCGCGAGATCGGACTGCCGCGCACGCTCCGGGAACTCGGGCTCGCACGGCCCGCCGCGGAGGTGGCCGACCTGATCGCCGAGCTCACCTGCCGGGCGCCGTACATAGGCCATTTCGAGACGGCGCTCTGCCCGCGCGACATCGCCGAGGCGATCCTGGCGGTGGAGGAAGAGAGCGGCTGACCGTCGTTCCCGACAGTCAGGTTGACAGGCGGATGGAGACGGATACGATCAAACTTACTGAGTAAATCGTTTTACTGCACCGCGGCCAGGCTGCCGCGAGACGCGGTCGGGATGATGGAGGAAGGCTAGATGAGCGGAACGGATCAACATCCAGGCGTATCGGAGCTGCAGCGTCAGCTGTCCCGCAAGCAGATCGGCCGACGTGAGTTCGTCCGAATGGCGGCGCTCCTGGGCGTCTCCGCTCCGGCAGCCTATGCGATGGCGAGCGCCATAACCGGCACGCCGTTCGCCTCGACCTCCTTCGCGCAGCAGACGCCGAAGCCGCGCGGCGGTACGCTGCGCATCGGGATGCGGTGCCAGGATTTGAGCAATCCGCATGCCTACAGCTGGATCGAGGCGAGCAACTCCGGCCGAGCGGTGCTCGACTACCTGACGATTACCGGGCCGGACAACGTCACGCGTCCGGCTCTGGTGGAGCGCTGGGAGGCGAGCCCGGATCTGAAAACGTGGACGCTGCATTTGCGTCGCGACGTGAAATGGCGCAACGGGCGACAGTTCACGGCGGACGACGTCGTCTGGAATCTGAAGCGCGTTCTCGACCCGTCGGTCGGGTCCTCCATGCTCGGCCTAATGAAGGGCTTCCTCCTTGAGGAGTTCGAGACGGGCGAGGTGGACGCGAAAGGGCAGCGGAAGAAGTCGACCCGCCTTTGGGATGCGAACGCCATCGAGCGCGTCGATGCGTATACCGTGCGACTCAACGGCCGCACACCTCAGCTCGCCGTGCCGGAGAACCTCTACCATTATCCCATGCTCATCCTCGATCCCGAGGAAGGCGGCAAGTTCGGCGTCGGCTCGAACGGCACCGGCCCCTTCGAGCTCGTCGAGAACGAGGTCGGGCGGAGGCAGGCCTTCCGCGCACGGCGGGACTATTGGGGCGATGGGCCGTATCTCGATCAGCTGGAGTTCATCGACCTCGGCGACGATTCGGCGGCAGCCATCGCGGCCTTGGCCTCGCGCCAAGTCGACATGCTCTACAGCGCCGATATCAACACGCTCTCGGCGCTCGAAAAGCTGCCCGGCCTCGTCATGCACAAGGTGGATACCTCGTTCACTGCGGTTGCGCGGATGAAGCCGGTCAAGCCATTCGACGATCGCCGCGTCCGCCAGGCTTTCCGCTACGCCACAGACAACGAGGCGGTCCTGAAGATCGCCCATCGCGGCTTAGGCCTGCCGGGCGATCACCACCACGTGGCGCCCATTCATCCCGAATACGCGAAGATCGACCCGATACGCAGGGACGTTGCCAAGGCGAAGGCGCTGCTCGCCGAAGCCGGCTACCCCGACGGCATCGACGTCGAAATCGCGTGCAAGCCGCAACCCGGATGGGAGCCGGCGGCGGTGCAGGCGATGGTCGAGCAGTGGAAGGAAGCGGGTATTCGCTGCCGGATCAACATGATGCCGGCGACTCAATACTGGGAGGTCTGGACGAAGGTTCCATTCGGGTTCACGACCTGGTCGCATCGTCCGCTCGGCGTCATGAATTTGGCTCTGGCGTATCGCACCGGAGCGCCGTGGAACGAGTCGTCTTACTCGAACCCGGAATTCGACCGACTGCTGGCGGAGGCGGAAGGTCTTCTTGACGTGGAGAAGCGACGCGAGGTGATGGCCAAAATTGAGGGGATAATGCTCGATGACGGTCCGATCGTGGTGCCGGTCTGGCGTGCCCTCTTCACCTTCGCGGACAAGAAGGTGCTCGGGTTCCAGATGCACCCCTCTGCATACATCCACCCGAACACGCTGGCTGTGAGCCCGGCCTGATCAACCCGAAGCGAGCAATTTCCAAGAAATGAGTCCGTCACACAACGCGTCCTTTGGCGAACCGGAAGCGCTCCCGGCCAACCATCCCGCACGCTTCGTCAATCTGGCGCGCTACCCGGTGCAGGATCTGGCGGCACCGGAAGCCATCCGTCTCGTCGAGCACTGTCGGCGCGAGCTGCGGGAGCGGGGTGCCTGCGTGCTGCACGATTTCCTCAGCCCGATGGGCCTTGAGAGGATGGTACGGGAGTCCGGCGAGATCGCGCACCTTGCGCACTATGGAGGCGTCTCGCAGGGTACTGCGTATCTCGAAGCTCCCGACGAAACCAAGCCGGAGAATCACCCCCGCCGACGACTGATGAGCTCATCGGTTCGGGCGATCGCCTACGACCTCATTCGGCCCGAGCACGCGCTACGTCAGCTCTACGAATGGGACGGCCTGCTCGAGTTCATTGCGGCAGTGGTCAATCGCGGGCCGATCTACCGCTACGCTGACCCGCTCGGGGCGCTCAACATAGCGGTCATGAAGGAGGGAGACCACCTTCTCTGGCATTTTGACCAGACCGATTTCGTGACCTCGATCCTTCTGCAGGATTGCGAAAGCGGCGGCTGCTTCGAGTACGTTCCGTTCATCAGAAGCAAGGACGACGAGAACTACGACCGCGTCGAGCGCCTTCTGGACGGGGACCAGTCCGAAGTGATTCGTCTCGAACAGAGGCCCGGAACCTTCGCCTTCTTCGAAGGCCGGTACTCCATCCATCGGGTGACCGATGTCGTTGGCCCGAAGGATCGGTACATCGCTCTCCTTGGTTTCGACACGAAACCGGGAACGATGAGCAGCGATCGCCTCAAGATGCGGCGCTACGGCCGCCTCGCTTGAGCGCGGCGAGGGTGCGACCGCCGTGATACGCTATCTGCTGAAGCAGCTCGCCTACATGGCGGCCACTCTCCTCGCGGTATCGTTCCTTGTCTTCGCGCTGAACGAGTTCGCTCCGGGCGATGTCGCCAGAAAAATTCTGGGTGCCTATGCGACCCAGGAGCAAGTCGATGCATTGACGGCCGAGCTCGGCCTCGATCGGCCATTGCTGGTCCGTTACGTCGAGTATCTCGGTCGGGTGTTCCGCGGCGACCTTGGCGAATCCCTCATCTACAAGGCTCCCGTTGCGGATGTTCTCTGGGATCGGCTTGGGAATACGCTCTACCTCGCTGCGATCGCTTTCGCGGTGGTGGTTCCCCTCTCGATCATGCTCGGGACGCTCGCCGGGATGCGAGAGGGAAGCATCATGGATCGCGGCATTTCGCTGTTCGGCGTTTTCGTCGCGTCCGTGCCGGAATTCGCGATGGGGGTCTTCCTGGCCTCTGTATTCGCGGTCTGGCTCGGCTGGCTCCCCGGAACCTCGCAGCTGACCTCGGGCGCCGGGTGGTCGATCGCCTCGCAGCTCGTCCTACCTGTCGCCGTCATGGTTCTCTACGACATGGGGTATCTCGTTGCCATGATCCGCGCGTCCATGGTCGAGGTCATGCGCCAGCCCTATGTCCGCACGGCGGTGTTGAAGGGAATGTCGATGCCGCGCGTCATCTTCCGGCACGCGCTGCGCAACGCCATGATCGCGCCTTTCACGGTCATTCTCCTCCAGATCAACTATCTCGTTGCGGGCGTCGTCGTCGTAGAGACCGTCTTCGCGTATCCCGGATTCGGGCGGATGATGCTCGAGGCAGCGCTCGCAAAAGACATCGCGCTCATCGAGGCGGGAGCGCTCGTCGCGGTCTTCATCGCGATGCTGACGCAGTTCGTGGGTGATATCGGCTACGCCGCGCTCGATCCGCGCATCAGGATCTGAGGCCGTGACGACCGACACTTCCGCGGCGCCGCCCCGCAGGATTCCATTTCCCCGTCTTGCACCCGCCCTGGCGGGCTCGCCTGCGGCCGTGACCGGGCTTTGCATCGTCGGGTTCTGGGTGCTCGTGGCCCTTCTCGCGCCGGTCGCGGCGCCATACGATCCCAACCAGAACAACCTTGCAGCGCTTGCAGACCCGACGCCGTCAGCGGCGCATTGGCTCGGCACTGATCAATTCGGTCGGGACATCCTGTCGCGCATCATGTGGGGGGCGCGTACGGTGCTCGCGATCGCACCGATCGCGGTCGCCGCAGCCACGCTGCTCGGCGCATTCCTGGGGCTCGTCGCAGGTTATCTGCGCGGGTGGGTCGACGCGGCGATTGCGCGCGTTTGCGATGTCATTCTCTCGTTCCCGGTGATCATTCTCTACTTGGTGATATTGGCCAAGTTTGGAGCCTCGGCCCTGAACATCGTGCTCGTCATTGCGGTGACGAAGGCGCCGATCATATTTCGTATCGTCAGAGGCGTGACGATGGAGCTCCGCCAGCGCGAATACGTTTCTGCTGCCCGCATGCGGGGCGAATCGTTCTGGTACGTGCTGGCCGTCGAGATTCTTCCCAACATCCGGGGCCCGCTGAGCGTCGATGTCTGTCTTCGGCTCGGGTACACGACGATCGCGATCGGCGTGCTCGGGTTCCTCGGGATAGGCTTGCCGCCACCGGATCCGGACTGGGGTGGGATGGTCAAGGAGAGCTACAGCCTGATCTTCGTGTGGCCCCACATGGCTCTTTTCCCTAGCCTGGCGGTGTCGTCCCTCGTGATCGGGTTCAATCTCCTCGCCATCGGTTTGCGCGAGGGGCAACGGCGTGCCTGAGCCTGCCGTTATCCCGACCCTCGCATTCGACAAAGTCACGGTGGAGTACCGATCGCGCTCCACCGTGCATCGGGCGCTCACCGAGCTCAGCTTCGAAGTGGCGCCGGGTGAAGCCTACGGCTTGGTCGGTGAGTCCGGCTGTGGAAAGTCCACGGCCGCTTTCGCCGCGATGCGCTATCTCGGCGAGGGAGCGCAGATCGCGCAAGGGTCGATCCGTTTCGAGGGGGTCGACATCGGAACGCTTCGGCCTGCGGAGCTCCGTGCTCTGCGGGGGCGACGCATGGCTATGGTCTATCAGGACCCGATGAGCAGCCTGAACCCAGTGATGACCATCGGTCGTCAGCTCGCCGAGGTGCCGCTGCTGCATGGCGAGCGCGACCGCAAGAAGGCCTGGGATAGAGCCGTCGCGCTCCTTTCGGAGGTCGAAATTCCCGACCCGCAGGGAATTATGGCTCGCTATCCCCACGAGCTCTCCGGCGGTCAGCAGCAGCGCGTCGTCATCGCCATGGCCTTGATGACCGACCCGACGCTGCTCATTCTGGACGAGCCGACGACGGGGCTCGACGTGACCGTCGAGGCTGCGGTTCTCGATCTCGTGCTGCGACTCCGACAGCGTCACAACACGGCGGTCCTGTTCATCAGCCACAATCTTGGCGCCGTCGCGCGCGTCTGCGACAGGGTCGGCGTGCTCTATGCCGGCCGCCTCGTCGAGGAGGGCCCGGTGCACGAAGTCTTCCGTGACCCGCGCCATTCTTATACGCGGGGGCTGCTCGCGTGCCTGCCTTCGATCAGCGCGAGAAACGGCCGCTCGTTGGTTTCGATACCCGGCAGCATGACAGCCGAGGCTCGCACGACCCCTGCGTGCGCCTTCGCTCCGCGCTGCGAGCTCGCTGAGGATCGGTGCAGACGCTCGTCTGTGCCGCTCGAACCGATACCGGGTTCGGCGACCCATCGCGCGAGGTGTCTCCGTGCCGGAGAGACTGTCGTCCGGAAGATCCTTCCTGCGCCTGCGCGCGGATCCGCGCGCGAAATGCCCTCCGCCCTCGTTATTTCGAAGCTCGAGAAAATCTACGAAGTGGAAGGCGGCTTGCTGCGTCGCCGTTATCGCGTCGAGGCGCTCAAGGACGTCAGCTTGACCGTTCGCCGCGGATCCACTCTGGCGATCGTCGGCGAGTCCGGCAGCGGCAAGTCCACGATCGGTCGCATCCTGTTAGGATTGACCGAGGCCGACGGAGGAGCGATCCGCTTCGATGGAATCGAGCTTGGCCGAACGCCGCTCGACCATCGGCCGCTCGACCTTCGGCGGCGCCTTCAGATGATTTTTCAGAATCCCGATTCGACGCTCAACCCGAGCCACACGATCGGGTTTGCGCTGATGCGTCCGCTGCGGCGTCTGCGCGGCCTTTCACGGGAGGAAGCGCATCGGGAAGCTATTCGTCTTCTCGAGCTCGTGCAGCTCCCTGCCGACCTGATGTCACGACGTCCCGATCGGCTTTCGGGCGGCCAGAAGCAGCGCGTCGCCATCGCGCGCGCACTGGCTGCCGAGCCGAGCTTGGTAGTTGCCGATGAGCCCGTCTCCGCCCTCGACGTATCGGTCCAAGCCGCTGTCGTGAATCTTCTCGGAGAGCTGCAAACGCGATCTCGATTGAGCCTCGTCTTCATCTCCCACGATCTCGGTCTCGTGCGACACGTGGCGGACGATGTCGCGGTGCTCTATCGGGGACGCGTGGTCGAGTACGGGCCCGTCGAGGCGGTTTTCTCGCCTCCGTTTCACCCTTACACAGAGGCGCTTCTTTCGGCGGTGCCGTCCGTCGAAGCCTCCGCCCGCGGGCAGACCGTCCGACTGCATGATCCCGTGCCGATCCGCTCGCCCGCGTCGTCGACGGGCGGATGCGCGTTCGCCGAGCGGTGCCCCCAGCGGATTTCCGGGCTTTGCGACACGACGGTGCCCGCTCGTCGCGAGGTCGCGCCGGGGCACGAAATTGCCTGTCATCTGATCGGGAACGCCGCAGAGTGTGACCGGAGCCGCGGCCAGCCGATTCTTTCCGAAGGAGCGAATTGATTGTCGAAGTCAGTGATGAGCGCAATGTATATCGGCGAAGGGTTCGCCGGTGAGGGGCCTGACGCGGCTCACATCAACCTGCTTATCGGACCCAAGGACGGACCCGTCGGAGCCGCGTTCGCGAGCGGGCTCACGCAGCCACGTCCGGGCAACATTCCCTTTCTTTCGGTGATCCGGCCGAACGTGCCTGCCGTTCCGCCGACCCTCTTCGTGAACAAGGCCGATCTTCGCGGTCAGCAGCACGAGACGTTGACCTGGGGCGCTGCGCAAGCCGGCGTTGCGTCAGCCATTTCCGAGGCACTGCTTTCCGGCGAACTCCCCGCCGAGGCAGAACACGAATGGGTGGCCATTGCGGCGGCGTGGATCAACTGGACCGCGGCCGATGCCGAATCCGTGTTTCGCAACAATCGCGACGCGACCTCCCTCGCCGTGCGACAGGCGATGCGCGGGGTCGATCGCCAGACGGTCGCCGATGCGGTGAAGGACCCGAGAAACGCCTATTTCCGCAAGTCGTAGGAGCGCCGATCTGTCGGGTTTAGCGCGAGTCAACAGTCAGTCCAATGCTTCTGGAACGTAAGCATCCGGTGAAGGCGCGGGGACGGCGGTCAGGCCGCCTCGGCGGGTTGGAGCCTTGCGGACCAGTTCCAGGGTAGGAGCTGATCGATCTGCGTGGCAGGGTGATCGGGCAGC
>JADGGZ010000361.1 GCA_019689675.1 Rhodospirillales bacterium
TTCTACAAGCCGCCCGAAGTCGCGCCGCCGACGATCCCTGAGAACTGGGACGCCGTCTTCGCGGCGCCCGGCGAATCGACGATGCGGGACGCGCCGGCGGCGCCGCCGATACCGGGGGCGGTGCCGGCCGGATTCGGCGTGCCCCAGGCGCAGCCGGTTCCGGGTCTCGCGCCCGCAGCGAGGGGCGGCCCCTCTCCCGCGGCGGCCGGATTCGGGCTTTCGCCCGTCGTGCCGGGAATCGCGACGGGGCAGGGGACGACGCCGAGCGCCGGCGACGGCGCTCTCCTCGCCGCCTTCCTCGAGGGCTGCGGGCTGCCGCCGAGCGCCGTTCCGCCCGAGGCCGCGGTGGAGGTGATGCGCACACTCGGCCAGACCTTTCGCGAGCTCGTCGGCGGGCTGCGCGACGTCCTCACGACCCGGGCGATGATCAAGGCCGAGTATCGGGTCGAGCAGACGGTGATCCGGTCGAGCAACAACAATCCGCTCAAATTCTCGATGGATGTCGACCAGGCGCTGATGGCGATGGTCGGGCCCCCGCGCCCGGGCTACATGCCGGCGCTGAAGGCGGCGCAGGAAGGTTTCAAGGACATGAAGGCGCACGAGCTCGCCCTCATGGCCGGGATGCAGGCGGCGGTTCAGGCGCTGTTCCGCGCCTTCGATCCCGAGCAGCTGAAGCAGCGGCTGGAGAAGTCGGGTTCGGTTCTCGACAGTCTCGTACCAGGCGCGAAAAAGGCGAAATACTGGGAAATCTACGAGCAGCAGTACAGGCAGATTACGCGCGAAATGTCGGAGGACGTGCGCGGTACGTTCGGGCGCGCTTTCGCCGAGGCCTACGAGCAGCAGTCGAAGAAGCTCTGATCCTCTATTCGGCGAATTGCTGCTGCATCATTTTCATTGCGGCGCGAACACGCTAGTCTGCAACGAGAGGGGCGCATTCAACCGTGTCGCGCGCCGAGGGGGACCGACTAGCCGTATGCAGCATCTTCGCCGATTGCTCCTGTTGCCGGCTCTGGCCGGCGCGCTTCTGCTCGGTGCTTGCGCCAAGGAACCGCCGCCGCCGGGCGTCATAGACCTAGCGATCAAGGCAGGCACGGACATCAATCCCGGCCCGGACGGCACGCCCGCGCCGGCGCTCGTGCGGGTCTATCAGCTCGCCTCGCCGGTCAAGTTCCAGAACGCCGACTTCTTCCTCCTCTTCGAGAAGGAGGCGGATACGCTCGGTGCCGATCTTCTCGGCCGGGAGGAGATCTCGGTGTCGCCGGGCGAGACCAAGACGCTGAACCAGCCGCTGAAGCCGAGCGCGAACCATGTCGGGGTTGCGGCGGCGTTCCGCGACATCGACAAGGCGACCTGGCGCGCGGTTGTCGAAGTGCCGCCGCACGGCACGACGAAGCTCGAATCGGAAGTCCGGAAGCTCGAGATCGACCTTAAGACGGTCGAAAGAGACTCCAAGGAAAAGAAATAGCCCATGGGCTGGGAGAACAAGGTCGTCTGGTCCGAAGGAATGTTCCTTCGGGCCCAGCACTTCCAGCAGTTCGATCGCTACGTCGAAAAGCTGGTGCGCGGCCGCGTCGACGGGCTGCGCAGCCACGCCTGGGGGCTTTCCGAAGTGAAGCTCAACCGCGAGCTTCTGGCGACGGGTCGATTCGCGGTGACGTCCTGCCGCGGCACGCTGCCGGACGGCACGCCGTTCAGCATACCGGACGACGCCGATCATCCGACGCCGCTCGAGCTGCCCGAGAACGCCCGCAACGTCATCGTCTATCTCGCGCTGCCGCTCTCCCAGCCGGGCGGCGTCGAGGTGGTGACGGATGGGCGCGACGATGCGGCCGCGCGCTATCGCGCCGCCGAGTACGAAGTCATCGACAGCGTCGCGGGCGCCGAGACCGAGGCCCGCATCCAGGTCGGCAAGCCGCGCTTCCGCTATCTCCTCGAGACGAGCGAGCGCGCCGGCTATGCCTGCCTCGGCATCGCCCGCGTCGTCGAAGTCCGCGCCGACAAGAACGTCGTCATCGACGACAAGTACATCGCGCCCTGCCTCAATTGCGCGTGCCAGCAGCCGCTCGCGGGGTTTCTCGCCGAGCTGAAGGGTCTCCTTCATCATCGTGGCGAGGCGCTCGCCGCACGCGTCGCCGATCCGTCCACGAAAGGCGTGGCGGAGATTGCCGACTTTCTCCTTCTTCAGGTGGTGAACCGGTACGAGCCGCTTCTCGAGCACTTGGAGAGCTCGGCCGGCCAGCTGCACCCCGAGACGCTCTGGTCGACGGCGCTCGAGATCGCGGGCGAGCTCTCGACCTTCACGACGCGTCAGAAGCGCCCGACGAAGTTCCCGGAGTACCGGCACGACGACCTGCAGCGCACCTTTCAGCCGCTCATCCACGATTTGCGGCAGTCGCTTTCCGCGGTCCTGGAGCAGAACGCCGTGCCGATCCCGCTGCAGGAGCGGCAATACGGGATCCGCGTCGGCATCGTGCAGGACCGCAACCTCCTCTCGAACGCCGCCTTCGTGCTCGCGGTCAAGGCCGACATGCCGCCCGACCGTCTGCACCGCCTCTTTCCCAACCAGGTGAAGATCGGCCCCGTCGAGCAGATCGCGCAGCTCGTCAACGTGGCGCTGCCCGGAATAGCGCTCCGGCCGCTGCCGGTGGCGCCGCGCCAGCTCCCGTACCATCCGGGCTCCGTCTATTTCGACCTCGACCGTTCGGGCCAGTTCTGGGCGCAGCTCAAGAAGCCGGGCGGGTCGGGCG
>JADGGZ010000362.1 GCA_019689675.1 Rhodospirillales bacterium
AGGCTCGACGTCGCGACCGGGACGTCGAGCCGTGCCGCGAGCTCCGCCTGGAACAGCGAGAGGAAGCCGCAATTGGTCGTGATCGCTTCGGCGCCGAGCTCGACCAGCTCCTTCGCTCCGGCGACGAAATCCTCGAGAAGCCCCTCGGCCCGGCGTCGCACGACGCGGTCGGGGGAGGCGCCGCCGATCACCTTGTAGAGAACCGGGAAAGGCCAGGTCTCCGCGTTGCCCATGTCGCCGGGTATGCGCGGAAACCGCGCCTCGAGCATCAGGATGCCGAGCGGTGCGCCATAAAGCGCCCTGCCGCCGGTCGCGATCATGCCACCCACTCGCTGACCGGCGCGCGCGCCTCGTGCAAGGGCTGCGCGATGACGTCGACGAGAGCGGGGCCTTCGTGCCTGAGCGCTGCGGACAAGGTCTCTTGGAGCGTTGCCGGATCCTCCGCGCGCCACGCCTTGACGCCGAAGGCTCTGGCGACCGCGGCGTGGTCGGTGCGCCCGAAATCGACCGAGTAATAGCGCTCCCCGTAGCCGCTCTTCTGACCGGCCTTGATCCAGCCGTAGCAAGCGTTCGACACCACGACTATCGTGATCTTCTGCCCCGCACGCACGATGGTTTCGAGCTCGCCCGCGGTGAAGCCGAAGCTGCCGTCGCCCATCACGGCGACGACGGTCGCGTCCGGCCGGCCGATCTTGGCGCCGAGAGCGGCCGACATCGAGTAGCCGAGCGCGCCGTGCGCGCGGTTCGAGATGAAGAGCCGCCCGGTGCGGCGCTGCTCGTAATAGGCGGAGAAATAGGGGCAGGGTGTGCCGGGGTCGCAGACGAGCACCGCGTCCTCGGGCAGGAGAGCCTGCAGGCTCGCCACCAGCCGCTCCGGCCGGATCGGCACCTCGTTCGACTCGGCCAGCGCTCGAAATGCCGCGAATTTCTCGGCCTTCGCCTCCGCGATCCGCCCGCGCGGGTCGGTCTTCGCCATGCCGGGCCCCAGCTCGTCGACGAGCGCCTCGAGGGCGAGCCGTGCATCGGCGAGGATCGCTACATCGGCGCGGTAGTTGGCGCCGATGACGCGCGGATCCGCGTCTATGTGAATGATCCGGGCCCTGCCTGGTTGAGGGTGGCGCCAGCGCTCGGTCGTCACGGAGCCGGCGCGGCAGCCGATGAAAACGACGACGTCGGCGGCGTCGACGATGCGCCGCGTCTCGGGCGTGCCTCCGTTCGAGCCGACGACCCCGACCGCGAGCGGGTCGTTTTCGGCGATGCTGCCCTGACCGCTGATCGTCGTCGCGACCGCCGCGCCGACGCGTTCGGCGAGCGCCGCAAGCGCCGCCTCCGCGCCCGCGATGACGACGCCTCCACCGCAGATGAAGACCGGCGCCGAGGCGCTCGCGAGAAGCCGTGCCGCATCGCGGACCGCGTCGAGGTCGGGTCCGCTCCGCTGGGCAGGATAGACCCCGAACCGCGGGTCCGCCTCCAGCGCGACTTCGTCGAGGGGCTGCTTCTGAACGTCGTAGGGCAGGCCCAGATGCGCCGCGCCCGGCCTGTCCGAGGTCATGGCGCGGAACGCGGCGCGGACGAGGCGGGGCAGGTCGTCGGCGCGATCGATCACGTCGTTCCACTTGGTGACGGGCCGGAAAAGCGCGCGCTGATCGAGCTCCGTGAGAGCGAATCGACCGCGCGCGCTCACCGAAACGTCGGTCGTGATCGCAAGCACCGGAATCGAGGATTCGTTCGCCTCGACGACTCCCGGAAGAATGTACGTGGCACCGCCGCCCGAGGGGCCTTCGCAAACCCCGACGCGCCCCGTTACGCGCGCGTACCCGTCGGCCATGTAACCGGCCGAGCGTTCGTCGCGGGTCAAGACGTGGGTGATACCGTGATCGAGACGACGGAGCGCATCATAAAGGGGAAGCGAGGTGTCGCCGCAGAGCCCGAAGACGTGCCGTACGCCGAAGCCCTGCAGCATCCGGACCATCGCTTCGGCCCCGGACAGCTGGTTCATGGCCGGCGATCACGCCATCGGAGCCCGGGCGTGTCAACCGAGCCGGCAAGAGGGGAAGAAGACGGGCTATTTCTTCTTGCTCTTGCCGCCCTTTCCGGCTTCGGCGGTCTCGCGTTTAACGAGCTTGTTGAAGTTGCTGTCCTCTTGATAGAGGAAGGCCAGCCCGTTCTCGTCGAACTTCTGGAAGAACTCGTCCCACGAGATCGGCTCGAGGTTGGCGTCGCTCGCGTCGTTGTCGTCGGGCGGCTCCGGAAAGTCGATTCGGAGAATGCCGATCTCGCCTTTTCCCGCCACCGTCTTGACGTGCGCTGGCCGGCCCCCGCGCTCTTCTACCCATTTGCGGATGAAGTCGTGATCGGTCGTGGACTGTGCGGCGGCCATAGCGCGACTCTCCTCGGGCGGGCTGCGGGATCGTCCATCAGAACGCCTCCCCGTCGGGTGCGTTCCGCCCCGGGAGCGCAGCCCCGGGCGAGCCTTTTACCTCGTCGAGTCGTGCCGAGAGAGCAGGACCTGAAGACCGTTCGCGCTCCGAACGAGCTGTGAGCGGCAGGTTCTACCGCCGCGACCTCCGGCCCTAGTCGCGCGCGTCGCCAGGCCGTCCGGTCGAGTCAGGCAGCGGCGCTTCGCGCCTTGGCCGCCTCGAACTCGACGTTGATCTCGAGGACCGACGCGCCCGGGCGTTCGTTCTCGAGCTTCACCCGAATCATGTCGTCGCTGATCTCGACGTATTTGCGCACGACGGCGATCA